>DATGXR010000476.1:0-2759 GCA_035298825.1 Bacteroidota bacterium | reverse complement strand
TCGAATGAAGAGCGTGTCGGCTGCCTGGGCGAGCGTCACCGCATAGAAATCGTGCAGATCCGTGATGCCCTGCGACAAGTATCCAAGATGTCCGCTCTTGACCGTGTTGAGCCCGAGCGGAATCGCCTGCGCCTGTGTGTTATTCGGCTCTGTATCGTTCGCAAGCATCGCCTGTGTCAGGCGGTTCGTGATCGTATAACTTCCATAGCCGGAATAGCAAAACGTCCTGATATAATACGTGCCCGCAGCAAGATTCACGACTTCCGAAGTGTCTTCACGATGCGTGCCGCCGTATTTATAGGAAGCGAGGAGCGTTTTTTTATCCTGGTCATAAATGGCGTTGTCGATCTCAAGCGTCGGATCGGCATATGTCGCAATGACAAATTTCCCGTCGGCATTTGTGACGACTTTACGCCAGTCGACGGCGTCAGTATACCCGTTGGTGAAAAATCCCAGATGCCCTGTCGAATTCGAATTCAACGGGAACGCGATCGCCACTGATGCAGAGTCGTTCTGTTCCGCATCGTTTGTGAGTGCCGTCGGTGTCAAAAGGTTGGTAATTGTATAACTGCCGTATCCGGAATAGCACAGTGTCCTGATATAATACGTACCGGCAGCAAGATTCACGACTTCCGATGTATCTTCTAGGTGGCTGCCTCCGTATTTGTACGAGGCAAGAAGTGTCTTTTTATCCTGATCATATATTGCATTGTCGATTTCGATCGTCGGATCGGAATATGTCGCAATGACAAATTTCCCGTCGGCATTCGTGACCACCTTGCGCCAGTCGACGCCGTCCGTATTCCCGTTGCCGTAAAAGCCAAGGTGACCCGTTGCGCTGCTGTTAAGCGTGAACGCATTGGCGAACTTCAATGAATCGTTCAGTTCAGCGTCGTTCGGAAACTGCGTGGCAATGAATTTCGAAGTGATCGTATAACTGCCCGATCCGGAATAGCACAGTGTCCGGACGTAATATGTGCCGGCTAAAAGATTAAACACCTCCGTCGTATCCTCGACGTGTGTTCCGCCATGGAGATAACTTGCAAGCAGCGTTGTGCCGTTCTGGTCAAAGATCGCATTGTCGATCTCCAGACCGGCCGACGATAATGTGGCGATGATAAGCGCCCCGTCAGACGGCAGCGTCACTTTATACCAATCCACCACGTCTCCGTTGATATTGAGTGTGCCGGCATCGGAACTGTTCGCTGCAAGCGCATTTGCCTGGGCCGGAGTGTTGTTCGGTTCGGTTTCAGCATAGGCGCTCAGTGATACAATTGAGAATACGACGATGAAGAATAACACGCGGAAGAAAGAATTCATCAGGATCTCCTTTTCATCATCTGCAGGGATGTGAATATTGAGAAAAGGTGGCATATTTAAAAAAAAATGTACCGAATAGAAGTGCCATTGTCAATCCTGACACGCTCGCGCTGGCTCAACTCTGTCATCGGCCTTGAAGCAGATCACAGAGGGACGTGCGCGCGCACATCCCTCCGTATTGATCACACGAGTCTGCGATTTTTCAGTCTCAGAGAATTCGTCACCACACTGACCGAGCTCATTGCCATGGCTCCGGCGGCGATCACTGGATTCAGTATACCAAGGGCAGCAAGCGGTATGCCAATCACATTATAAATGAATGCCCAGAAGAGGTTCTGGCGTATGACGCCGACTGTCGCTTTCGACAGTGCAAGCGCCGTGACAACGGCACGCAGATCGTGACGCATCAGCGTGAGATCGGCCGTCTCCACGGCGACATCCGTTCCTGTGCCCATGGCGATGCCGACATCCGCCTGCGCAAGCGCCGGCGCATCGTTGATGCCATCTCCCGCCATCCCGACACGCACTCCGCGCTCCTGCACACTGCGTATGAACTCCGCTTTCTTCTGCGGCGTCATTGCGGCTTCCACATGTGTGATACCCGCTGTATGGGCGATGGCGCGAGCGGTGAGTTCATTGTCGCCCGAGAGCATGACGGTCTCGAGTCCGTTTTGTTGCAGCATGCGAACCGCTTCGATGGATGATTCATGGATCGTGTCGGCAACTCCGACGAGACCGATCAATCTGAACTCTGTTGGGCGCTGTGCCTGTGTCGATGTGTCGGCGGACGCGCGATTGCTTTCGGCGACAAAGACAATCGATTTGCCCTCGCGCGAAAGTGCGAGCGCATCTTCACGCGCCGCATCCGAAAGCGCCACGCCCCGCTCTTCCATCAACGAGGCGCTTCCGGCAAGATACGCTGTCCCATCAATCGTCGCCTCGAGTCCGAGTCCCGACAAGGCCAGAAACTCCGTCACTTCGCGTCGTATCGGAAGATGTGCTGCGTGCGCGCTGATCGCGCGGGCAATGGGATGATCCGAGCGGCTCTCGATCGAACCGGCCACGGAGAGGATATCGGTTTCAGTGCGACCGTCATATCCGGTCACATCGGTCACACGTGGAGTGCCGGAGGTGAGCGTGCCGGTCTTGTCGAAGACGATCATCCCGAGCGTCGAGGCGCGCTCGAGACTTTCCACATTGCGAAAGAGGATTCCCTGCGAGGCGCCCCGTCCCATGCCGACGATGATTGCCGTCGGTGTCGCCAGTCCAAGCGCGCACGGGCATGCGATGATCAATACGGCGATCGCGTTGATCATTGCGCGCGTGAACTCGGCATGCCCAACGGCAAGCCAGCCGATAAATGTGAGCACTGAAAGCGCGATCACGACAGGCACGAAGACGGCCGAGATCCGATCGGCCAGCGCCTGGATCGGCGCCTT
>DATGXR010000475.1:0-7272 GCA_035298825.1 Bacteroidota bacterium | reverse complement strand
AATGTGTTCATCGTTCGAGACGCGCAACACATCGGTCATGACCCAATTCGAAACGAGCTTCCAGGATTCCGGCGTCTTCGCACTGAGCGCCTCGACGGCCGATTCATAATATTCGGCCAACGGACGCTCAAATGTCAGGATGTCGGCGTCGTATTTCGGCACGCCGAATTCAGTGATGAAGCGATCGCGTTTTTTCTGCGGCAATTCGGGAAGTCCCTCACGAATCTCCGACACCCACGCGTCGCTCACCACAACCGGCACAAGGTCCGGTTCGGGGAAGTAGCGGTAATCGTGCGCTTCCTCTTTCGATCTCATGGTGACGGCGATATTCCTATCCGCATCCCACAGAAGCGATTCCTGAATCACGCGTCCTCCATCTTCGATCAGATCGATCTGTCGCGCAATCTCATAATCGATGGCGCGTTCCACATTGCGGAACGAGTTCATATTCTTCAATTCGGTTTTCGTGCCGAGCTTTGTTTCGCCCCGCAATCGGACAGAGACGTTCGCATCGCATCGCAGACTGCCCTCTTCCATGTTGCCGTCGCAGATGCCGAGATACGTCACCAGTTGCCTGATCAGCGAAAGATACTGATACGCCTCATGCGCCGTGCGCATATCGGGCTCGCTTACGATTTCGATAAGCGGCGTGCCGCAGCGATTGACATCCACAAGAGAATCCGGATGCTGATCGTGCACGAGCTTGCCGGCGTCCTCTTCCATATGGATGCGCGTGATGCCGATGCGCTTCACGGAACCGTCCGACAGTTCGACGTCCAGATGCCCGAACTGGCAGATCGGATCCTCGTACTGCGAAATCTGATAGCCCTTCGGGAGATCGGGATAGAAATAATTCTTGCGCGCGAAGATCGACCTCGGCGTGATCGAACAGTTTGTGGCCAGGCCCATCTTCATGATGAATTCGACATGCCGCTTGTTCAGCACTGGCAGCACGCCCGGCATGCCGAGACAGACGGGACACGTGTTGTGATTGGGATTATTGCCGAATTGCGTCGTGCACGAACAAAAAGCCTTCGACTTCGTCAACAGCTGCGCGTGGACTTCGAGGCCGATTACCGCTTCATATTTCTCGTTCATAATATCCTGTTTGAAAAATCTCCCGTTCCTAATTTCTTTCAACCCCTTCGGGGGTGTGAGCAATTAGCCTGGTATTCCCGAAGGGAATACCAGGCATATACAAAACAGTTACGCCGCCAGGGCGCGTGTGACTTTTTCGGCCGCGTCCTTCAAGTCGGTGGCAACAAGAAAACTCATGCCCGACTCCTTCAGGATCTCAGCCGCAAGATCGGCGTTCGTGCCCGCGAGACGGATCACGATCGGGATTGCGACGTGCACCTTCTTGGCCGCTTCGACAACGCCGTTTGCCACACGGTCGCAGCGCACAATGCCACCGAAGATGTTGATCAGAATGGCCTTCACATTTTTATCCGCAAGAATGATCTTGAATCCGGCTTCGACAGTCTGCGCGTTGGCACCGCCGCCCACATCGAGAAAATTCGCCGGCTCTCCGCCTGCGAGCTTGATGATATCCATCGTCGCCATGGCGAGTCCCGCGCCGTTGACCATGCAGCCCACATTGCCGTCGAGCTTGATATAGTTCAGATTCGATTTCGATGCCTCGATCTCGAGCGGTTCCTCTTCGTCGAAGTCGCGCAGTGCCTCATACTCCGGATGCCGCATGAGCGCGTTGTCGTCGAAATTCACTTTCGCATCGAGCGCGAGCACACGGCCTTCTTTCGTGACGACAAGCGGATTGATCTCGAAGAGCGAGGAATCCGTCGCTTCATACGCCTTGTAAAGTGCCAGAAGAAACTTCACCGCATTCTTGAACGCATCGCCCGTCAACCCGAGTTCGAATGCGAGCTTGCGCGCCTGGAACTCGCGGAAGCCCGATCCGGGTGCGACATACTCCTTGATGATTTTCTCGGGCGTTTCGGCTGCGACCTTTTCGATTTCCATGCCGCCTTCGGTCGACACCATCACGACATTCATCGAACGGGCGCGGTCGAGCGTGATGCCCACATACATCTCACGATCGATATTTGCTCCCTCTTCAATCAGAAGACGTTTCACGAGCCGGCCTTCGGGACCCGTCTGGTGCGTCACAAGCGTCATGCCCAAAATCTGGGAAGCGTATTCGCGCACTTCATCGATCGAGCGCGCCACTTTCACTCCGCCGCCCTTGCCTCGTCCGCCGGCATGGATCTGCGCCTTGACGACGTGGACCGAACCGCCGAGATTCTGCGCGGCATTGACTGCCTCATCCACTGAAAATGCGACGCTGCCGTTGGGCACCGGCACATTGAACTTACGAAGAATATCTTTCCCCTGATACTCGTGAATTTTCATGAGAGCTCCCTGGAAAATCGAGATGTTTGATTGAGCAACCTATTATTTAATTTTCTCGGACATGAGTTTAGCCTGCATGAACAACAGCAGATAATCGCGACCGCCTGCTTTCGAATCGGTGCCCGACATATTGAAGCCGCCGAACGGATGCACGCCGACGAATGCACCGGTTATTTTGCGGTTGATATAGAAATTGCCGACATGGAACTGCTGTTTGGCCTTCTCCGCCTTCTTCTTGTTCTTCGTCCACACGCCGCCTGTCAGGCCGAACTCCGTGTTGTTTGCCACTTCGAGACCTTCATCGAAATTTTTCACCTTGATCATCGCCAGGACGGGTCCGAAGATCTCTTCCTGCGCAATCGTATCGGTGGGCTTCACATCGGCAATCACCGTGGGCTGAACGAAGTACCCGTCTCCTGCCGCGCGCGAACCGCCGGCAACGATCCGTCCGCCTTCGCTGACGCCTCTCTCAATGTACTGAAGGATCTTCTCCATCGATCCCTTGTTGATGACAGGTCCCATGTAATTGGACGCATCATCCGGCTCGCCGACCGTGATCTTCTGTGCTCGCTCGACGACTTTCTGGAGAAACTTGTTATAGACTTTTTCGGTCACGATCACGCGCGAGGCCGCCGAACATTTCTGTCCCTGGAAGCCGAAGGCCGACGCCACTGTCGCCGCCGCTGCCGCATCCAAATCGGCCTGATCGTCGACCACGATGCCATCCTTGCCGCCCATTTCAGCCACAACGCGCTTGAGCCATTTCTGTCCCGGCACAACCTTCGCCGCAAGCTCGTTGATGTGTATGCCGACTTCCTTCGATCCGGTAAACGAGACGAAGCGCGTCAACGGATGCGACACGAGCGTATCGCCCACGGCGCCGCCCGACCCCGTCACGAAATTGAGCACGCCTGCAGGCAGTCCGACTTCTTCCATGAGATTGAAGAACTTCACGCCGAGATACGGCGAATCCGATGAAGGCTTCAGCACGACCGTATTGCCCGTGACAATGGCGGCGGACGTCATTCCAACAAGAATTGCGAGCGCAAAATTCCAGGGCGGCACGACCACGCCGACGCCGAGCGGAATATACACGAGTTCGTTCTTTTCAGTCGGGATCTTCACGATCGGCTGCTTTGCTGCATAGCGGAGCATTTCGCGTCCGTAATACTCGAGGAAATCGATCGCTTCGGCCGTGTCGGCATCGGCTTCGGCCCAGCTTTTTCCGACTTCGTATGTGAGCGCCGCGCTGAATTCGAACTTGCGCTTGCGCATCAGCTTTGCGGCCTTGAAAAGATAATCGGCGCGCTTTGCGGGAGCGACGAATTTCCACTCCTCAAATTTTTTGGCAGCCGTTTCAATCGCCTGCACTGCCAGCTCCTTCGTTGCCTTCGAGAATGTGCCGATCACTTCAGAGGGACGGGCCGGATTATACGACACGAGTTTATCGTCTGTCGTGATTTTCTTTCCGCCGATCACGAGCGGATAATCCCTGCCGAGTTCCTTTGCGACCTTCGCGAGTGCGGTCTGCATCGCCTTCTTGTTCGCCGGCTTCGTGAAGTCGGTGAGCGCTTCATTCTTGTACGGTGCCAGTGCCATAGTGTGAGCCCTTTAATAGTGTATAAATATTTGTAAACAAAATACAATCAGAATTCAAATTTTTTTGGGCGAAATAGTTAATAATTCACGCGCCAGCGTGAATGTGGGTATTTCACCCTACAACAAGATGAAGCACTCGGGGCGAAATAGCATTTCGCCCTACAACTTGGATGCGTGGGCGAAATTGCATTTCGCCTTACAATTATTCCTCTGTATCGTCGCTGTCGTCGATCGCGCCGATGATTGCATCATGCAGCACGGGACGCACGCGTGCCAATCCGTTATTCTCACGCGTCGGATACACGCGGTTCGTCAAAAATACGATGATGAGATTCCGCGCGGGATCGACCACAACCGACGTGCCGGTAAAGCCCGTGTGCAGGTATGCCTCACCTGAGACAAGTCTGCCCGCCCACGCATTGCCCGCAAGACTCTTCGAATCCCATCCGAGACAGCGCGTTGAAAGATCGCTCGCCCTGTGTGTGAACTCTTTGATCGTCTCCCTTTTGATGTACCGGACGCCTGAAAAGATTCCGCCGTTGAGCTCCATCTGCAACAGGCGCACAAGATCGCCCGCCGTCGAAAACAGTCCCGCATTTCCTGAAACGCCTCCCAGCGTCGCCGCGTTCTCGTCGTGGACGCGGCCTTGCACGGGCTTGAATGTCTTATGCCAGAATGAATCGATCTCCGTCGGCGCGATGCGGCCTTTGAGCGACACCGATGGAAGATACATTGTCGAATTCATTGCAAGCGGTTTGAAAAAAACCGAGTCCACAAAACGATCGAGCGTTATGCCTGTGACCTTCTCGATTACCTTGCCCAATGTGATGAAGCCGAGATCGCTGTAGACTGTCTGCGTGCCGGTCGGATATTCAAGCGGTGTCGCATACAGTGAATCCATCACGCACTTGGGATCGGCGCAGATTGTGTAAAATTTTTTCCAGCCCGGAAGTCCGCTGTTATGAAGCAGCAGATTCCGGATTGTGAGCTTTTCCTTTCCCCGCTGTCCGAATGCAGGAATATACGCCGCCACCGGCAAATCAAGATCGATTTTCTTTTCATCCACAAGACGCATCACCGCCGTCGTGGTCGAGATCACCTTCGTCAACGAGGCGAGATCGAATATCGTCTCGGGCGTCACAGCGGGCGCATCGGCATCGTACGTGTAGCGGCCATAGGCCTTATCGTGCACGATGATGCCGTCCTTCGCGACAAGCAGCACAGCACCGGGATAGGCATGGCGCTCGATGCCGGCATTGACCACAGAATCGACTGATGAAGGAAACGTGTCGTTGAAGCCCGCTTCATCCGGTTCTCCGACTCTCAACCCGGCCTGTATGCCGTAGAGGACGCCGTCGCCGAATTCATACAGCCCGGGAATGGCCACGGGAAGCTTGCCGAGCGCAGGCTGATCGCCGAAAAGCACATCGGCCGCAGCCTCGATGGACTGATCGCCGGGACCGTACGTGCACACGTAATTTTCAACTGATGGAAAATCGAGCACGATGTACGGATTGCCGAACGAAACGGCAACGAGCGGCTTGTTCAGCGCCAGCAGCTTCCTGACAGCAGCCAAGATCTTGTCGGGCAGATAGTTCGGACGCGAATGCGCTTCGATATAAAAATGGAGCACGAGCACATCGGCCTGCTTCGCTTTCTCGAGCATGCGCGCGTATTCCATCTCATTCGATCGCGGATCGATCTTCACATATTCAGTGGCCCGATGATAGTGCCGCAATCCGCGATGGAAGGCGCGACCCTCGGCCGGATTTTCTTTTTCGGCAAACGCGATATCAAGAATGTGCTTTTTCCTCGGCACGGAAAACGGCAGCAGGTGTGACTTGTTGCCGAGAACCGTCACCGACTTGCGTGCGACTTCCTGCGCAAGCGCCTGATGCCCCGCGATGCCGACTGCATCGCCTATTTTGTCGATATTGATGAAGCGGTTCGTATCGAGTCCCGCCCATTGCTTCGCCTTCAGGATGCGGCGCACCGACTGATCGATCCGGGATTCGGTGATGTCGCCGCGCCTGACCGCGCTTACGATCGCGTCGATTGCGCCGTCGGCATCGGGCGGCATGAGCACAACATCGTTGCCGGCCTTCACCGCCATCACTGCCGCTTCATCGTTCGAATACTTTCTTGAGACTGCCCGCATGTTCATCGCGTCGGTCACGACAAGGCCCTTGAAGCCGAGCGTTGTGCGCAACAGGTCCGTCGTCACGACTGTCGAGACCGAAGCGGGATTGTTTGACTTGTCGAACGCGGGAGTGGATAAATGTCCCGTCATCACCGAAAGCACGCCGGCTTCGATCGCGGCCTTGAACGGAAGGAGATCATTTTTCTCCAACTGTTCGCGCGGCGTTTCGACATTCGCACCGCCGAGATGCGTATCGACTTCTGTGGCCCCGTGTCCCGGAAAATGTTTCACGGTGGCGATCATCCCGCCATCCTGCGTGCCGCGCACGAATGCCGCCGTCATGTCGGCAACAAGCGCGGCATCGGAGCCGAACGAGCGCGTATTGATGATCGGATTCTTCGGATTCGTATTCACATCGGCCACGGGCGCATAATTCTGATGAGCGCCGAGTGCGCGCCCTTCGCGCGCGGTGGCCATTCCGACTTCATAGGCTAGCCGCGTATCGCGCGTGGCGCCGATTGCCATTTCACGCGGCATCATCGTGCCTTCATCGACGCGCATGCCAGAGCCGCGCTCGAAATCGACTGAGATGAGCAGCGGAATGTCCGAGACTTTCTGGAGTCTATTGGCGTAAACCGGAAAGGCGTAAAGCGATCCTTCCGAAAATACGAATCCCCCGATCTTGCGTTTAACAACAAGGCGCTCGAGATCCTTCCAGCGCCCGTCGTCGTTTGCATAATAATGCGTGAATGTGAAGACGCAAACCATCTGTGCAGCCTTCTCTTCAAGCGTCATGCGTTGGATTGTGGAATCGATCCACGTGAGCGGCACGGGTGCCGGCTTGACCGACGCGGTGTCGCGACGGACTTCGGCGGCAGATGATACGTCACGAGAAGGCCGCGTCGTTTTCTCGCCCGCGCATCCTGCGATCATGATCACACACACTGCCATGCACACTACACCAGATATCCGGGCACGCCAATATGCAGTGTTGAAAGGATTCATCATCGCAAAAAACCACTTTTTTTTGTGTGTGAGTGGACGGATCAGACGCTTCGCTGCATCTGCTCATCATCCTTGTGCTGACGCATCGAGCGCCGCAATCGACATCACAACGGCTCCGTACGCCGGAACCGACAAGGGTTCAGTCACCTGCACATGAG
>DATGXR010000474.1:0-2641 GCA_035298825.1 Bacteroidota bacterium | reverse complement strand
GATTTATTTTCACCGTTGGCAGTACGCTCGGAGGCCTGCTGCGGCTGCTGCGGTCAAAAAGGAAATCCTTCGCAACGCTGAAAACGCTGACGTCTTCCTTCATCATTGGAGTCGGGAGTTGATTCTGAAAACTACCATTGCGGAAATTGGGGGAGTGCTCGATCCGCTTCAGCCGCTCGCCTGAAGGCGAATGGCCGAATTTTGCCTGATGAAGAAATGCGCCGCCTGCGCCGATAAAGACGACTACGATAAGGAATGAGATCATGAATAGCTTTCTTGCCTTTTTCATTGGGTCTTTTAGGTAAGGGTTCTTCGGGCGGTTTTATCTGCCGTCCGCGTCGTTATAAATAATAGACGTTGAAGCCGCGTAAATATTGCATAAAAGAAATAAAAATTCCGGTTTTTTTCACAACTTTTTGACCGATATGGCGTAAAATATCAAAACGACGTCAGCCGGGAAATAACAGCTATATCAACTTTGTTCAGTTGCCGGCTTCGCTCATTAAAAGTACGTAAAAAATTACCGAGCCAGCCCATAAAATTCGATACAGCATTGGAATTTTTTTTACGCGCTCTAAGTTGCGATAATCGCCGCAGCATTCCCACAGCGTGTCGCGTATGGGAAGTCTCGCTTGAACTCTTTGAATAAACCTTGCATATAATTACTGAAATCTGTACACTATCCCAGGAAAAAATTGATCGACGGATTGTAAAGGAACACTGGGACGTCGAAAAAATTCTGATTGATCATCGACAGGCTGCCAATCGCGTAAGGAATTACCTGCCCTCAGTCGATATTCCGCCATCGGTGGGAATAACGCTCGCCATGACCGTTCAAATCAGCTATCAAAAATCGGAGTGAGTTCATGAAGATATCGTACCGTTTAACGGCCTTTGTACTTTTCTGTACTCTTGTGAGCGGTTGTTCGCTTCGTTTGCCGTTGTTTACGTCGGGCCGTCCTGAACGTGTCATCACTCCGGAGCTTTTAAAAACCCACATCGAATATCTCGCATCCGATAAGATGCTCGGACGGAATACGCCGAGTCCACAGCTCGATACTTGTGCGCAGTACATCGCCCGGGAATTTGATGCGGCCGGTCTGGCTTCCATAAACGGAACACATTTTCAGACTGTACGCATGATGAAGGTGAAACTCGGGAAGGATAACATCCTTCGTTTCGAAAAACAAGGTTCGGCAAAGGCGTTCACGATCAAAACCGATTTCGTGCCGTTCGAATGCACCGCCAACCGCGAGGCAACCGGTCCAGTGGTGTTTGCGGGGTACGGTATCACCGCTCCCGAATATCATTACGACGATTACCAGGGACTCAACGTGAAAGGAAAAATTGTCGTCGTCATGCGGCATGAGCCGGGAGAGGAAGATCCGAAATCAGTATTCAAGGGGAAAGAGGCGACAGAATATTCCGGCGTGACTAAAAAAATGGAGATTGCCATTTCACACGGCGCAGTCGGTATGCTCGTCATTACAGATCCGCTCAATCATGGATCGCTCACTCCTCGCGGTTTTCCGTGGCCGTCGCTCTCTCGAAATATTCCGGAGGACGCTCTGCCGCTCTCATTGGAGATCGAAGAGAACACAAAAATTCCGGTAGTGCACATCGGGAAAGAGGTCATTGCATACCTGTTCGGAAGTGTCGACTCGCTGCTTAGCGTCCAGAAGCGGATCGACAGCACATTCAATCCCGCGTCCTTCGAAATTGATGCCGTGGGAGGCGATGTGCAGACCACGACCATTCTCGAGCATGCTTTGGCCAACAACGTGGTCGGTTTCCTCGAAGGTTCTGATCCGACATTAAAAAATGAGGTAGTGATTATCGGCGGACATTACGATCATGTCGGCTATCTCAAAGATGCGCCTGCCGGGACGGATTCCATTTTCAACGGGGCCGATGACAATGCATCCGGGACGTCCGGTGTTCTGGCTATTGCTCGAGCCGTCGGTATGATGAAGGAACATCCGAAGCGAAGTCTTCTTTTCATCACCTTTGCGGGTGAGGAAAAAGGTCTCTTCGGGTCCCAATGGTATGTCGACCATCCGTTGATACCGCTCAATCGCACCGCCGCCGTGGTCAATCTCGATATGATCGGGAGGAACAGTGCCGATTCAATCGGGCTCATCGGATACACGAGATGCCCGCAGCTCGATTCGATTGCGCGTGAAGTGGACACCGATCTGGGCATCCAGCATTCGTTCGAACGTTTCATCAACCAGAGCGACCATGCCTCGTTCATGAAAAAAAATATTCCGTTCATTTTCTTCAACTCCGGCGAACATGGAGACGTTCATAAGGTCACCGACAATCCGGACAAGATCAATTTTGAAAAAGCGGCGCGTGTCAGCAGGTTCGCCTTCAGGCTCGCTCTTCATCTTGCTAACGACGATCACCACTATAACGTATCATCCACCACTCATACGGAGAATCCATGAAACGAACAGTCATTGCAGCTCTCGTTCTTGCGCTTGCATGCACGAGCGCATTCGCACAAGATTTCACATTCAAATTCAAGAAGGATAAGACATATCGGTACGGTATGACGTCCGCCACCGCGATCACGCAGGAAGTGATGGGAAAGGAAATGAAGATCAATGTCAATTCCGACATTATCTATCACCTCAAT
>DATGXR010000473.1:0-9705 GCA_035298825.1 Bacteroidota bacterium | reverse complement strand
GATGATGTAGACACCATCTCTCGAATCATCCGCTTGAAATCATCAGTCGTCAAGCAGTATCTTGACCTGATACCGCTTGACTCGTGACGATAGGCAGTGTATCTTTGTTTTACCGCTTGACCCTCGGTATCATTTGATACTATTTAAGGATCTGCATTTTTTTCACAGACGAAAATTTACCAGCCTGAATTCTATAAATATATGTTCCACTGGACAATTTACTCGCATCATAAGAAATGCTATATTGTCCGGCTGATTGATAGTCGTTTACCAGCGTAGCTACTTCATGACCCATCATGTCATATATCTTAAGCGTCACCATTTCATCCTTCGGTAATGCAAATGAAATCGTCGTTGAAGGATTGAATGGATTGGGATAATTTTGATCGAGAGAGAATTCAGCAGGTACCGATTGTCCAGCGTCCCCTTTCTTCTGAAGTGTCCCTGTTTTTCCCTGAACAGTAATTACCGAGCTATAATCTGAATAAGCCTCATCAATAGACACAGCTCTTACCCGATATTGTACGGAATAAGGAAATCCCGGGATCTCGGTAAAACTGTTATCCATATACGATTGCGATGTCACTCGCGCGAGAAAAACCCATCCCGTGGAATTTAAATTCCGTTCGATTTCGTACGCAGCATTCATAGGATTAGGTGCCCACATCCACATGAGATAAGGGTGTTGTCCCATTCCTCCGCTATAAGTAAACGGATAAGGGACAAGTGGTATAATCCTATAATTCGCATTGAAATTCTGATTATGATCAGAGAGTTGAAATGAAAGCGACAGATCAGAGGTTCTAAAACTACCATTACCATTATCCCATTCCTTCCATTGTCGATAGTAACCATCATCTCCTTGTTGATGATCAATTCCATTCGCATAAGCTGAACCGGCAGGTCCGACCCATTTCTGTACCACTGCGTTTTTTGTTGGTAACAGAATATTACCGTTTCCCTCTCCGGTTAAATACACACTACCACCATCAAAATTATTGGACACACCGATCCATAAATCTTGATACACGGAAAAATACACACTTTGAGGAGGGTAAATTATTTCATTTCCCCCTGGGTATGCCCTGACATGAAGAGTTACTATGACGGTGTATTCATTCGCCGCGTATGTCCGGGTAAAGCTTGTGGCGTGTTCGGGCACACTCTGTGAAACCCCATTGACGGTAGCGGTTACATACCATGAATAGAATGATGGATCGACAAATACATTCCAAGCTACTGTTATTGAAGGATCTGAGGTTTTTCTCAAAAAGATTGCATCATTTTGTGGGCTGGTGATAGTGAGATAGTAGTTACCCTCGGCATATAAAAATGTACTCGTGGTAAGAAAGAGTATGGACAAAAGAAGTAGTTTTTTCATAAAGCCCCTTTTTAATGGTTATTGAAACGTGAGTGTATTATTGAGAGCCGTGCACGAATCTAACTTTTACTTGTCGTTGAAAAAAATCGTACGATTCCCCTATCTTGATATCTCTGAGGTATTTTTTTTACGACCTTTTTTATTTCCCTCGCAGCACATATGACAAATAGCCATTGGTAAAAGCAACGAATATCTGATTTTCGCTGCACCAGATACGGGCGATAAAGATAGATGGATCATTAAATGTGTAGATACTGCTCCAAGTCTGCCCATCATAAAAGTAAAGTTGATCGCTTCCCAGGGCAAAAATATGTTCGTCGTTCAATCCGTAAATTGAATACATGCGAGAAAGTGAAGCAAATTTCTGCCACTTCTCGCCAGTGAAACGATATATACCATTACTCCCGCACGAATAAATTTTTCCTGAGCTACTTTTCCAAAACGACAGCCCTCCCCATGAATCTACATTCACGGATGAGTCCAGGATTGTGGTTTTTTTATCTTTATATTTGATAAATTGGAAATATCTCTGTCCTGTCTTAGGATCATTCTCGTTGGCTTCCAAATAAATTGCATTATCGATTGTGGTGCTCACTACAGTCGTGAATACCTCAAGATCCGGACGAATCATAGATTTAATTGTATCAAGCGACCATTCCTTACCATTAAAGTAATAGAGTGAACCCTCTCTGCCGCCGCAATATATCTGTGAGGGATTGGGTGAAATGGCAGAATGTATGGCTCCTCCCTTCGGGAGTGGGATTTTTTCCCATCTTGTGCCGTCGAAGTGAATCGCTAATCCCGAGCTTACCCATGAGCCTGTTTTATTTGTGTATGCATCACCGAATGCATAGATGTCATTTTCTGAAAATGCATTGACCGAATTGAATGCGAATGGAGATGTGAGGACGCCGCCTTCAAATGAAAAAAGCTTGACTCGCTCCCACTGCGTGCCATTATGTTTCCACATCGCTCCCCTACCATTCCATTCTTCTTCACCAGTGGCAAAAATAAGCGTATCATTAATTCCTCTAATTGACGTAATCATCGTCGATGCCGTGTATTGGGGATACGGATGATAGAGCAATGTATCAATTGTCCAAGTGTAGGTTTTGGGATCTTTGAGTTTTGGAGTAATCGGTCCGACATCAACAGAATGTGAACATCCGGAAAATCCGAGTGTGTAGAGAATAATTAATACCGTAAGAAATCTGATCATTAAATTTTTCTTTTCATCCAGCATAGAATTTGACCTAATATTATTGATTTAAGCAGACAATGAGTTTGTTAAATTATCAGCCATTCTCTCACAACTTCCATTACATAACTCTCGCATAATTTCGGGCGGGCATAATATAAACATATTCCACTTGAAGTACTGTCATTGTTTTCTATGTTTTTTTTGTCTCATTCTTCGTGTAGGAAACTGTAGTTTATTTTATTACAATTCAACGTGCCGAAATCAGATGGTATTATCATTTATCGGAGAGGAGAGCCGTTTCATAGAGTATGTGTCACCTTTGTCAACACATAATCATTTGCATATTGGTCCGCATATATGTAGATTGTCGCTAAATATTTGAAACGGAATTGCCAGGGATAGTCAGTGCCGTTGAATTGAAGAGAAGCCTCCTGTCGAATTTATTAATTCGGTCGGAGGTTTTTTTGTTTCCTTCGGCGGACTGGGAAAAAAAGGAGTTTTGCTATGAGAATCTTTTCCATCTCAGTTTTACTTGCGTTGTTCGCCCTTGAGTCCGTCGGTCAGAATATGGTAAAGGTTGATGGCGGCACTTTCGCCATGGGCAGCGCTGACGAATGGGATTACGCAAGCCCGGTCCATAGTGTTACTGTCGGATCCTTTTTTATAGAGAAATTCGAGGTGACCTTCGAATTATGGGAGCAGGTGAGGAGCTGGGGGGCATCGCACAGCTACACCGATCTGCCGACGGGACAGAACGGTGTAAATCCGGTTGGAGGGAGCAATCCGGTAACGAAGGTGAGATGGTATGAAATCATCAAGTGGTGTAATGCACGCTCAGAAATGGAGGGATTCTCTCCCGTGTATTATAGGGATAGCTTACTGACAAAAATTCTGCGAACAGGCGTTCCCGATTTTCGTGCAGATCGTATTACCCTTGCCAACACAGCCAATTGGTCGGCAAACGGCTATCGGCTGCCGACGGAGGCCGAATGGGAATTTGCCGCCCGGGGAGGAAAAAAATCTCTCGGATATTTGTACAGCGGCGGCAATATCCCGGATGTCGTTGGATGGTATATCAAGGGCTCCGGATCAACCTGGACACGCGCGACTCACTCGGTGGGCCAGAAAGCACCAAACGAACTTGGTCTTTATGATATGACGGGTAATGTCGACGAAGAATGTTATGATATCGACGGGCCGTATACCGGGGAGGCACAGATCAACCCGATAGGCGCTCTCAGCGGAGGCTATCGCAGTGTCAGGGGAGGGGGCGTCGACTGGCCGGCTTTGCATCTCGCAGCCCGCAGAACCATCCATCATGCAGGTGGATCTGACTACACCGGTTTCCGTTGCGTTCGGGCTCCGAGAATCATGATCTTGAAACCGGCATTCCGCGAGGTTGTGCCGGCCAATTCCTCCTATTACATCAAATGGAAATCGATAGGTGTGGATTCGATCAAGATCGAGTATAGCCTGGATAATGGAAAATCGTATGCGATCATTGCCAACAGCGTCCCGGCTGTGGCGGACAGCTTCAAGTGGAATACCCCGGATACCCTCTCGAGCAAGTGCATGATGAAGATGACTGAAATCGACAATCAATTCGACACGGTTGTAAATACAAATTTCAGGATCAAGGGATATATCCTGACGCGCTTCAAGCCGAATGGAGATTATGATAAATTTGATCCTGCTTTACACGCATGGCCGTTTACAAATGACAGTTCGTATATGTGGCCGCATTCATGGCGATCTCAATTCAATTATTCTCAGAACGATCCGTATACCGGCCGACCCTATCCCTCATATTTTCGTGCCGCTCCGATCCGGGCAAAGCAGACCAATTTTATTGATTGGCCTCTTTTTGTCCGAACATTCAATCCAAGTCTGTGTTACAAGAATATTGCAGAAGGCAAATACTCACCCACAGCCGTCAGACTCTGGGCGAAATTTAAGAATCCCACATTCATTGGATCTTGCTTTGGCTTCTCACAGAGCTGCCTGCTTGCCTTCGATCGACCTGAGGAATTCCGCCAGGCCTATCCGGCAGTGGGCAATGTTACATACATCCGCGACAGACAACTCGACGATTCAGTGCGTCTTGTGATCAACCAGCTGTATGAGCACCAATTCGGGCGTCAGCATATGCAATTTCAGCTGACACAATGCAATCCAAAGAATGTACGGGAAACACTTGCAGAATTGAAATCGTATTTTCTTTCGGATACTATCGACCATCGATCGTTGGGCTTTTGTTGCTTCCAAGGTGGGCATTCCGTCGTTCCCTTTAAGCTTGAAAAATCCAATTCCGACCCTGGTATATTCAACCTACGGGTATACGATAACAATGCACCGTCGGGTGTGAGTGACAATAAGTATGCGACTGTAATGCGGATCGACTCCGTCAACAATGAATGGACTTATATGCCTCTGCTTTGGCAGCGGACTGACGGTTGGGGGATCTATCTCCGCGATCCGGCAAGCACATACCTCCGATTGCCTGAACTTTGGAATACAGCTTCACCTCCGCATCCTGCATCCGCGCCTGCGGAAGGAACACAGGCTTCAGCGGCGGCATCGTCGATCGAGATCTACAATTCCGGCTCGAGTGCAATCTCGATCTACAACCGGGCCGGACGGCAGATCGGGTTCCGTGACAGCGTTTCCTATAATACAATAGATGATGGAATGGCGATCATTCCTGTCACAGGCAACTATCAACCGCCCATTGGTTATATGATTCCCGACGATGGTTACGCGGTTTCAATGTCGGCATTTACAGATTCATTGGCTGACTTCTCGGTTCTCAACTCAACGGGAATGTTCAGTTGCTGGCGGTCAGATGCGGTGAAGAGTCAGACCGACATGGTCACCTACGACGGCGGATTGGGATTCAGCAACAGGGACGCGCAATCGAAGAGTGTGAACCTGGAGTCGATCACGAGATTGACAGCATCCGAACGTCAGTGCCAAATCCTGAATTGTACAACGGTGCAGAATGACAGCATCAAACTGGCGGCCCCGGACAGCGATCGTGTGATACTAATTAATTACGGCCCTGCAAAGACGTATGATCTGAACATCGTGCTGTCGGGTGCCTCCTCTTCCGGACAATTTGTATCCGGACGGATGACGGTGCCGGCTCATTCAACGCATTACATTGTTCCCGACTGGCGTGATCTCCGCAATCAATCCGTGAAGATCTATCAGGACACCGGCAACAAAGGAACGATCAGCGATTCTCTCGTTGCAGTGAATCAGCTCACTGGAATTCAAGATCAAAGCACCCATGCGGTGCCCGATCGTTTCTATCTCGCTCAGAATTATCCCAATCCGTTCAACTCTTCGTCAACTATTCGCTATGGATTACCGAAGGCCTCTCATGTGCGCTTGACAATCTATAATTTACTCGGGCAAAATATTGGGACCCTTGTCGATGAAGAGCAGGCTGCCGGCACACACACGGCCATTGTGAACATGACTTCGTATGCTTCGGGTGTCTATTTTTACACTCTCCAGGCTGATGCTTACAGTGAAACAAAAAAACTCATCCTCCTGAGGTGACAAATGTGATGTGTATCCTCAAGGGAATGCTTTGCGCAGGCTGAACGATCTTCCATCGCTGAATAATATTGGAGTACATGAAAAAGGGCGAAGCAACGCTTCGCCCTTTTTCGCACAATGAATCATTCTGATCGTCAGAGCAATCCGCGGCGTTTCAGCAGTGGCTTGATGTCCGGTTCGGCGCCGCGGAAACGCTTATACAGCGTCATCGGGTCTTCGGTGCCGCCGCGTTCCAACACGTTCGAGCGGAACGATTTGGCCAGCGTCTGATCGAACAATCCCTTGTCCTTGAACGCCTGGAACGCATCGGCATCGAGCACCGCGGCCCAGATGTAGCTGTAGTAGCCCGCAGAGTAGCCGCTATTGAAGATGTGATTGAAATACTGCGTGCGATAGCGCGGCGCGATCTCGGGAATCAGTCCGAGCTTCTTCATCGACGCCGCCTCGAATTTCAACGGATCGACAAGCGTCGTATCCGCGATTGTGTGCCAGTCCATATCGAGCACCGATGCGGCAAGATATTCCACTGTCGCAAAGCCCTGATTGAACGTGCCCGCCTTTTTGATCTTGTCGATGAGCGATTGCGGCATCGGCTCGCCTGTCTTGTAATGCTTCGCATACATGCGCAGCACTTCCGGATCCGAGATCCAGTTCTCCATGATCTGGGACGGCAATTCGACAAAGTCGCGCGCCACGGCCGTGCCCGAAAGGCTGCCGTACGTGCTGTTCGAGAGCAATCCGTGCAGCGCATGGCCGAATTCATGGAATAACGTCGTCGCTTCATCGAACGTCAGCAGCGCCGGCGTATCGCCCGTCGGCTTCGTGAAATTGCAGACGTTGCAGATGATCGGCCTGATCTCTTTGCCGTTCTCGCGCGACTGCTTGCGGAACGATTCCATCCACGCGCCGCCGCGTTTGCTGTCTCTCGGATGATAATCGAAGTACATGATGCCGACATGCTTCCCGTCGGCTTCCTTCACTTCGAAGACCTTCACATCGGGATGATACTTCGGAATGTCGAACCGCTCGGTGAGCGTGATGCCATAGAGCTTCCTGGCCACGTCGAACGCGGCGTCACGGATGTTGTCCAGTTTCAGATAGGGACGGATCTCCTCTTCATCGAGATCGAATTTTGCCTTCTTCACCTTTTCGGCATAGTAGCGCCAGTCCCACGCCTCGAGCTTGAAGGGCTTCGGTTCCTTATTGATCATCTCCTGCATGTCTTTCGCTTCACGCTTCGCCATCGCGATTGCCGGCGTCCAGAGTTTCTTCAGCAGCTTGCTGACGTTGGCGGGATTTTTTGCCATTGTTTTTTCGAGCACGAAATCGGCATGCGTCTTGTACCCGAGCAGATGCGCACGTTTGACACGGAGCGAAACGATCTTCGATGCGTTTTCCTTGTTGTCGAATTGCGTGCCGTTGTTGCCGCGATTGAGATAGGCCTTGAAGATTTTTTCTCTGAGCCCGCGGTTCTCGGCATACTGCAGGAACGGCATGATGCTCGCATTCTGAAGCGTGAAGACCCAGGGCGAATTTGATTTCGTTTCCTTCGCCGTCTGCGCCGCCGCGTCGATCAGTCCCTGCGGAAGTCCCGCAAGATCCTCCTTCTTATCGACGCCGAGCCTGTAGGTATTATTTTCTTTGAGCACGTTCTGCGAGAATTTCAACTGAAGCAGCGCGATGTTCTTGTTGATCTCGCGAAGCTCAGCCTGCTGTGCGGCATCGAGATTCGCGCCGCCGCGTACAAAATCCCTGTACGTGTCGTCGAGCAGTTTTTTCTGTTCGACAGAGAGCTTCACCGATCCGCTTACGGCGACATCCTTATAGGACGATCCCTTGGCCTTCGCTTTCGCGGCCTTCGATGAGCCGAGCTGATCGTAAACCGCCTTGATGCGCGCGAAGAGTTTTGCATTCAGAAGGATGTCATCGTCATTCTTCGACAGCAGGGGCGAAACCTCCTCGGCAATTTTCTGGAGATTGTCGTTCGTATTTGATTCGGTGAGATTGTTGAACACGTCGCCAACTTTTGTCAGCAGGGCTCCGCTGCGTTCAAGGGCTTCGATCGTATTTTCGAATGTGGGCGGCTCGGGATTGTTGACGATCGCTTCGATCTCCACTTGCTGTTGTCTGATGCCTTCCCTGAAGGCGGGCAGATAATGCTCTTCTTTGATTTTGTCGAATGCGGGGGTTTCAAACGGGGTTCCATATTCCTTGAAAAAGGGATTTTCACTCATGGGCGCCTGTGCGTGTGCATAAAAATTTGTGGATATCAGCAATGCTAACACAAGAAATGAGCAGACAGTTCTGGCCATAACATATGTCTCCGTTGAAATATGTGAAATATGAATGCAAAAGCAATGGGTAGCCCCAAAAAATACACAATTATTGAGAGAATTGGTATCCGTCAGTGATGAATGCACACTTTTTTGTGATGAATTGCCATGATGTGATGCCGATGTTGCCCCTGTTCCAGATGCCGATGTTGCCACGCTGCCGCCAATGCCGCCACTTGCGCCGGCACTGCCGCTGCCGATGCTAACTTCGAAGCCACCACCGATGCTAACGTCGAAGCCACCACCGATGCTAACTTCGAAGCTACCGCCGAATCCGTGCCGCCGACACCCGCTTTTTTACCGCAGCTGTCAAATTGCCGAATGGATTCAGAGCCGTTTTTTTCGTATATTTTTTCAACATTTTCTCATCTATGACGCAGAAGCCATCATATCTTTCGCTGTATCGGTCCGGAGAACTCGAACGGCGCGCCTGTGCCCTTGAAGAGAGGCTCGTCTCCTGCACGTTGTGCCCGCACGACTGCGGAAACGACCGCATGCGCGGCGAAATCGCCCGCTGTTATTCAGGGCGTCTGCCGATCGTCTCCTCGTATTGTCTGCATTTCGGCGAGGAACCGGCTCTGACCGGCACACGCGGCGTGGGGAACATCTTCTTCGGCAATTGCAATCTGAAATGCGTGTACTGCCAGAATTTCGAGATCAGTCAGAATTGGAAAGCTGAACACGCCTCCGAGGTGTCGCACGAGAGGCTCGCGCGGATGATGCTCGAACTCCAGGCGCAGGGCGCTTCGGCCATCGGATTCGTCTCACCCACACATTTTGCGGCGCAGATCCTGCGTGCGCTGACGATCGCCGTTCCGCTCGGCCTCGAGCTACCTCTCATCTATAATACGAATGCGTACGATGCAGTCGATGTGCTGAAGGCGCTCGACGGTGTGATCGACATCTATCTGCCGGATCTGAAATACGGCGAGGACGAATTCGGCGTGAGGTATTCGAAAGCCCGGTCGTACACATCGATCGCCCGGGCGGCGGTCGAAGAAATGTTCCGGCAGATCGGAAGCGGGCTCATCCTGAATGAAGAGGGCCTGGTGAGACGCGGACTCATCATTCGCCATCTCGTGCTGCCGAACGATCTCGCCTCGTCTCACGAGACGCTCGAATGGATCAGACGAACGCTCGGCACTGATGTCACGCTGAGCGTCATGTCTCAGTACTATCCCGCGCATAAGGCCGTCACGATGGAACTGCTCGACCGGCCGGTGCGC
>DATGXR010000472.1:0-62333 GCA_035298825.1 Bacteroidota bacterium | reverse complement strand
CCTTCAGATAACAACACACACAAAGAAAAAATACGCACTAATTCTTCCGCATCTTCACAACAAACACATTTTTTTACTGAACGCTTACAAGCTTCTCACATATTCAACGCGCACGGTTCTGTTGCCGATCGTCACCACATTATCCTGGTTCTTGAGAATATTCTTCAGATCGAATCCGATCGTGAAGCCGCTCCCGAACGACCATCGGAGACCGAAATTCAAATATCCTTTGCCCTGTCCGATCGCGCGGTTATTACTGTCGTTGAATCCGAAATCATATTCTCCGATGATCGACACGTCGCGTCCGAACGATTTCTCGGCGCCGATGAACACATCCATATCCTTGTCGTCGTCCTTGCGTTCCATGCTGAAATTGACGCCGCCGTGTATGCTGAAATTTCCCAGGATCGCATAATTCTTGCTTGCGACAGCATAGATCCCGCGGCTCTTGATCGTGAATCGCTCCGTACTATCTATATACGCTTCTTTGCCCTGTGAGTCAAATCCGATCGCGATCGCGGGCAGCGCTATCGATTCGTCGATCATTCGGAATTTGATCATCACGCCCGGCAATTTCTGCGTCGTAATCTTGTTGCTGCCGATCACGCCGACGCCGCTGAATGAAATACCAAAATTCAGCCGATCCAGAGCGCCGGCCGAAAGAGCGACACCGAGTCCTCCCTGTTGGAAGAAATCGACATCCATTCCGAACGCGCCGCGTGTGAGCACGCCGGCCGTAGGAATATCGACAAGCTGCCGGGGTTCAATCGTCGAAGCGTCACCCGCCTGAGCCGGCGAGACAGAGTGTAAAAGAGCAATCAGGCCGAGAAACGTCAGAATTTTCTGTATCATCCCGGAGGTCCTTCCATTACATATTAGACGTTCGAGCGAAAAAAAAGTTTAGTTAATGATATCCTCTTCGACGGCTGTTGTGATAATTGTCACAAATCACTTACAGGTAAACTCAAACCGAGACCCGTGAAAAAATTTCCATTTCTCGTTTTTTCACGTTTGAAGCTTGAAAAAGCCGGGGTCCCCGCTATCATTCACAGCGTCAGCACCAAACGGAAAGCCGAAAATTGTCGATTCTGGCTTATAATGAGCGTTTCCAGTGCGTCCCGTCTTTACCGTCTTCAAGTACAACACCGGCGGCCTTAAGTTCGTCGCGGATCTTATCGGAGAGGGCCCAGAGCTTCTGCGTGCGGATGTCCTTTCGAATCGAAATGAGAAGTTCCATCAGTTTCGGCTCGATGGACTCGGATGAGGCGCCGGTCTGCAGTGAGCCTTCGACAGGCAGAATGCCGAGCACTTCGCCTGCCGCCTCGGTAAAGAACGCATCAATCGCTTCAAGCGAGGCCGGTGAGGCGCCTTCGGGCTTCGAGAGAAGATCGTTTGTTGCGCGGGCCAGGTCGAACAGCACACCAATTGCAGCCGGCGCATTGAAATCGTCGTCCATCGCCTCGTAAAACTGTGTGCGGAACGCATCGAGTCCCTCGAATACAACAGTGCCGTCTTTGGCGCGGGCACGTTCGGCCCTGAGGCGCGAAATCGTGCCCATGAGCTTATCGAGACCCTTACCCGAGGCATCGAGCGCCTGTTCTGAAAAATCGAGCGTGCTTCGGTAGTGGCTTTGCATGATGAAGAATCGCACGACCATCGGCGAGTGGCGCTGAAACTCGTCCTTGAGCGTGATGAAGTTGCCGAGCGACTTGCCCATCTTCTGTCCGTTCACGGTCACGAGATTGTTATGCATCCAGTATTTGACGAACTGTGTATGTGTAACGGATTCGGACTGAGCGATCTCGCATTCGTGATGCGGAAACTGATTGTCCATTCCGCCGCCGTGGATATCGAACGACGTTCCGAGATATTTCATGCTCATTGCAGAGCATTCAAGATGCCAGCCCGGAAAGCCTTCGCCCCACGGCGAGGGCCAGCGCATGATGTGCGTGGGATCGGCTTTTTTCCAGAGCGCGAAATCGGCGGGATTCTTTTTTTCAGATTTCACATCGACGCGCGTTCCGCTTTCGGCATCGTCGAGCACGCGGCCCGAGAGTCTGCCGTAAGCGGCGAAGGCGTGCACATCGAAATACACGGACCCGTTCACCACATAGGCCACGCCGGCTTCGAGCAGCTGTTCAATGAGTGTGATCTGCTCGGTGATGTGTCCGGTTGCGCGCGGCGAGATATCGGGTCTGAGCACATTGAGCGCATCCATGTCGCTGAAATATTCGCGGGTATATGTTTCGACGACCTGCATCGGATGCAGCTTGTCCTTGCGCGACTGCTTCTGAATTTTGTCTTCGCCCTCATCGGCGTCGTCTGTCAGGTGTCCCACGTCCGTGATGTTCTGCACGTAGAGCACGTTGTATTTGAGATGGCGCAGGTACCGCACGACCACATCGAACGAGACGTAACTCTTGGCATGTCCGAGATGCGACAGACCGTACACCGTCGGGCCGCAGACATACATGCCGACGCGGCCTTCTGTGATCGGGGTGAAGAGTTCCTTTGAGCGGGAGAGCGTATTATAGATGTGCAGGGACATGAAAGTTGATCTCGATGTAGTTAGTGTTGCATCCCGAAGAGGTGCTGGTGTTGTAGGGCGAGATGCTATCTCGCCCAAGAGATTAATACAACGCAGCCCTTCGGGCTGCAGGCGAAATGGCATTTCGCCCTACTCGCATTGATGCGGCAAATAGAGCATTTCGCCCTACGCGGTGCGCATGAGCTCGCGGGCTGTGTTGAGTCCGGCGTCTGTGATCTCTGCGCCGCTTAAAAGTTTTGCCACTTCGCGTACGCGTTCCTCGCCTTCAAGCCGGCGCACGCGCGTGACAGTGCGTTTGTTCTGTTCCGTTTTCTCGACCGCCAGATGCGTCGCTCCGAGCGCGGCGATCTGCGGCAAATGCGTGATGGCGATGACCTGATGGAATTGTGAAAGTTTTTTCAGGCTCAGTCCCACCGCCTGCCCGATGCGTCCGCTCACGCCCGTATCGATCTCGTCGAAAATCAGGACGGGTGTTTTATCGGAATGCGCGAGGGCCGATTTGAGCGCGAGCATGATGCGCGAGACTTCGCCGCCGCTTGCGACTTTCGCAAGCGGTTTCACTTCCTCGCCCACATTCGTCGAGAGGAAAAATTCAATTTCATCGACGCCGCGCGGAAGTGCAGCGATTTTTTTGTTGCCGAGATTCACATACAGTGCATGCGGCGTTTGCCCGTCGATGACGCGCTGTTCGAGCGCCACGGAGAATTTCGCCTTTTGGATGCCGAGCTCGGAAAGCGCGGAGAGAATTTCCTTCTCGATCTTCTTTCCCGTCTCGCGCCGTTTCGCGCTCACCGCAAGCGCTCGCTCGCCCGTCGCGTGCCGCGCCTGTTCGATGTCGTCGTCGATACGCGCGATCTCCGCCTCAAAATTTTCGGCGAGCGCATATTCCTCGCCGATGCGCCTGCGGTGCTCCATCACCGATTCGATCGTGCCGCCGTATTTTTTCTTCAGGAGCGTGAACGCGCCGAGCCGCTCGCGAATCTCGTCGAGGCGCTCGGGATTGAATTCGATGCGCGACTGGTACTGCTGAATGTATTTCGCGAGCTCATCGACGATGACAGCGGCCGACTTCGCTTCGCTCAGCGAATCGGAAAATGTCGGATCGATCTCGCACAGATCCTCGAGCTGCTCTCGCACGCGCACGAGATTGTCGCGCACTGACGTCTCTCCTTCGTACAGCATGTCGTTCAGTTGCGAGGTGGTCTGCGAGAGCGTCTCCGAATTCTCAAGCAGTTTCAGTTCGGCCTCGAGTTCCTCCTCCTCATTTTCCTTCGGGGCGATCGCGTCGATGTCGCGGATCTGGAATTCGTAGAGCGCTTTTTTTTCCTTCAATTGGAGTTCCCGTTCACGCAGATGTCGCTTCCGGGCCGACAGCGAGGCGAGCGAGGCATAGGCTTCGGCGTACGCCTCGAGCTCCTTGCCGTACGATCCGAAATCGTCGAGAAAGGCGCAGTGCGTTTCGGCGCGCAGCAGCGACTGATGTTCGTGCTGTCCGTGGAGATCGACGAGCCGATCGCCGAGATCCTTCAATTGCGCGAGCGTCACCGGCGAGTCGTTGACGAAACAGCGGCTTGTGCCCTTGGCGGAGACTTCACGCCGCACGATGAGCTCTTCGGACGATTCCGATTCGTTCGCACGAAACCACTCACCCACAGTGTCGACACGCGAGATGTCGAAGACGCCTTCGACGATCGCCTTGTCGGTGCCGGCGCGGACAGCCTCCGCGGTTGAGCGTTCGCCAAGCAAGAGACCGAGGGCGTCGATCAGGATGGATTTGCCCGCACCGGTCTCGCCCGTGATGACCGTAAAACCGCTGTCGAGCGTCAGATCGATCGATTCGATAAGGGCGTAATTTTTTATAGAAAGAGATGTCAGCATGTAAGAAAAGTAAGCGGAATTTGGCTGAGATTCAACCTGCGAATCCGGTAATCTTTTACTCAGTTCATGCCGGGATCGGTGGACGCATCGTCTTCCTCTTCTTCGTCGACATCGTCTCGTCCCATATGGATCTCGGGAACATCCTGCAGAATGCCATGAAAATATGCGAGGCGGAAAAACTCGTCGATCGACTCGCGGTGCGTGGGCAGGAGTTCATATTGATAGAGCTCGAGTTGTTCTTCGACGCGTTCGGCAGGCATGCCGAGTCCGGTTGCGATTTCAGCTGCGCAGGCTGAAAGCGCGTCAATGCCTTCGGCGCGGGCGCGGGCAAGCAACGTCTCAAGCCCGGCGGCATCTTCCGAGTTCATAAGCGTCGCACAGACCGTATGCACGAAGGGCAGTCCGGTGAGTTCGGTCCACTCTTCGATCAGATCGATCGACGCCCCGTCCCAGTCGTTTGTGAACACGGCATCGCCGCACACAAGCGCCGCATCGGCCTTCTGAAGCATGTCGGCCACGGTGCCGGAGACGGGAACGAACGCCACATGACTTTTAAACTGCTCTTCGAGAATGATCTTCGCCAGAACGACATCGGTGGCCGTGGCCGTGCCGAGGGCAACCGTTCGGAGTTCGCGGATCTCGGGCTTGACGCACAAGAGCACCGTGCGGCTTTCGATGATCGATGCGACGCCGAGCGACGGCAGCAGCTGAAGATCGGAACTCATGCGCGCGTAATCGATCGGCGTGACAAACGCGGCATCGATTTCGCGCGACATCAATTTATCGACAAGCACGGCCGGGGCATCAACAAAAAGTCCCGCAACGGCGGGACTTTTTTCCAGGCTGTGCGTCAGGGGCGCGCAATAGAATTCCTTGAGCGCGCCGATACGATAGGACGTAGACGACGACATACTGTATGTGCTGATAGAGTGAATTAACCGCTTGTCTTCTGACGGATCTGTTTTGCAGCCAGGCCGCGAAGATAATAGAGCTTCGAACGGCGGACGTTGCCCGATCTCACTTTTTCAATCTTCGCGATACGGGGCGAGTGCAGCGGGAAGATACGTTCCACGCCGACGCCGTCCGAGATCTTGCGCACGCGGAATGTTGCGCCGATGCCCGAGCCGCGTTTTCCAATGACGACACCCTGAAATTGCTGAATGCGTTCCTTGTCGCCTTCGACGACGCGGACATGAACATTGATCGTATCGCCGCTGTCGAACTCCGGGATATCGGATCTCAGCTGTGCTGCTTCCACAAGTTGAATCTTATCCATTAGTGTATTCCTTCGTGATAAAGTATTGTATTTCTGTTTTTTTTCTTACTCTCTTACAGTCGTTCGTTCGTCGTCGCTGCCGAAAAGATCGGCCCGCCGCTGTCTTGTCTTTTCCCTGCGCTGTTCCTCGCGCCAGGCATTGATTTTTTTATGATCGCCCGAGAGCAGCACTTCGGGCACCGCCATTCCGCGATATTCGGGCGGACGGGTGTAATGCGGACTGTCCAGGAGTCCGTCCTGAAACGAGTCGGTCAGGGCCGATTCTCCGTCGCCGATCGCGCCGGGAATCAGGCGCACCACCGCATCTGTGACCACGAGCGCCGCAAGTTCTCCGCCCGTCAGCACATAATCTCCGATTGAGACTTCGCGTGTAACGAGCGCCGTGCGTATGCGTTCATCGATGCCCTTGTAATGCCCGCACAGCAGAATAATATTTTTTTTCAACGACAATTCGTTGGCCACCGATTGCGTGAAGCGCTCGCCGTCGGCGGTCAGATAGATGACTTCGTCGTACGACCGTTGCTCCTTTAGCGACTCGACGCATTCGAAGATCGGTTCCGGTTTCAGGATCATGCCGGCCCCGCCGCCATACGGCGGTTCATCGAGCGTATGATGCTTGTCGTGCGTGAAGAGCCGGAGATCATGCACGACGATCTCCGCTTTCCCGGCCGCCTGTGCGCGCTTCAGAATGCTTTCTCTCAAGGGGCTTTCAAGAAGCCTTGGCAGCGCCGACAGGATGTCGATGCGTATGCTCACGATGCGTCTCCCTCGAACAATCCTTCGGGAGGCCGGACGGAAATCACGCGGCGCGTGAGATCGACGCTGGCGATGAATTCATCAACCGCCGGCATCATCACCTCGCCATGAAATGTTGCGACGAGATACATCTGACGGCCCGCGACGTCCATCACATCGCGCAGCGTGCCGAGTTCGCGTCCGTTGTCCTCGAGCACGACACTGCATCCCAGCAGCTCGTGGATGTAGTGTCGGCCGGCTTTGGGCGCCTTGCGTTTGCTTTCTTCGACGAAAACAAAACAGTTCACCAGTTCCTCGGCGGCATTTCTGTCGTCGACGCCGGCAAACTTAATGTAGATATCACCGCCGCGATCGCGTACGTGGTCAATTGTCCGATCGCCCGCCGTTCGCTCATCAGCACCGACTTTCACCGTTCGAACCGCCTCGTATTCCTGAGACGAGCGAGCGTACGAATAAATTTTCACTTCGCCTTTTATGCCGAAGACTTTGATGATCTTGCCTGCCGCATAAAGAGTCTGTCGATGGTCTGAATTCAATCGTCTACTTCAAGTATGGCGCGTTTGCCGTTCTTTGCGGCGATCGCGCTTAACAGGACACGCATTGCCTGAGCTGAACGGCCTTTCCGGCCGATAATTTTCCCAACATCCGGATCTGCTACACGTAACTTCAGAACGATCTTGCCTTCCTTCTCCTCCTCGCTGATCGTGACTTTATCGGGACTGTCGACCAGTTGTTTTGCGATAAACTCGATGAATTCCTTCATTTCCGCCTCCTCATGGAAGATGTTCGACCGTGATTTAGTACCGTCCAGACTAGCTTGAACGTATTCTAAGCACATTTAGTTCGACATCGTTCACCCAACCGCACAATTGCACTTCCAGCACACATCGGGGTATATCGTTTTTTTCTCTCTCACAAACACGGCCTCTTCAAAAAAGGCATCTCGTCTTTTTTTCTCACTTGCAGTTCTTCCCTCACACTCTTGTGCCGAGAGTGCGAAGGCGCTGTGATGCCTCTATCTTTAAGTAACACACACAGCCCTCCGTACGTTGCACAAAAAGGGAAGGACGATGACTGCACGATCAGGCCTGCTCTGCCGCCGGCGCGTTTTCCGCTGCCTTCTTCTTTGCCGATTTGCGGCGGGCCTTGCGATCGATCTCAGCCTGGAGCTTTGCAGCCTGCAGCGCCTGCCATTTTTCCATTTCAGCGGCGATTTCGGCTTCACCCTTTTTCTTGCGGATGAGATGCCACTTCAGCCAGAGTCCCTTGCGACTGAACAGATTGCGCACGGTGTCGGTCGGCAACGCACCGTTCTTCAACCAGCGAAGGATCTTGTCTTCTTTCAGATCGACAGACATCGGGTTGGTTTGGGGATTGTAGATGCCGACGGCTTCCAAGAATGATCCGTCGCGGCGCGCGCGCGAATCGGCCGCCACAATTTTATAGATGGGTTGTTTTTTCTTTCCCATTCGCTGAAGGCGTAATCGTACTGCCACTGTACTGCTCCTTTGTTCTTCTGTTGCTTGTGGTGTATAAGGGATGTTATTTTTTTATACGTGCATTGCTGTGCTTATCCGAATCGCTGCGACAACACTTTGCTGATCGATTTTCCTTTCGAAAAATTCTTCATCAGCTTCTGCATATCGGAAAACTGCTTCAACAGACGGTTGACTTCCTGAATGCTCGTGCCGCTGCCGTTTGCGATCCGTTTTCTGCGCGGACCATTGATGATGTGCGGATGTTCACGCTCTTCCCTCGTCATCGAGAGAATGATTGCCTCCACATACTTCAATTCCTTTTCATCGACGTCGTCGATCTTGCCCAGCCGGCTCACGCCGGGGATCATGGAGAGCACCTGCGAGAGGGGCCCCATCTTCTTGATCTCCTGAAGCTGATCGTAAAAATCCTCGAGCGTAAACTGCGCCTTGCGGATTTTCTGTTCGAGCTTCTCGGCCTTCTGCTGATCGAACGTCTGCTGCGCCTTCTCGACGAACGACACGATGTCGCCCATGCCGAGGATGCGGCTCGCCATGCGATCGGGATAGAACGGCTCGAGCGCATCGAGCTTCTCGCCCGTGCCCACGAACTTGATCGGCTTCTCAACCACCGAGCGGATCGAGAGCGCGGCGCCGCCTCTGGTGTCGCCGTCGAGCTTCGTCAGCACGACGCCGTCGAAATCCAACCGGTCGTGGAACGCCTTGGCCGTATTGACCGCGTCCTGGCCCGTCATCGAGTCGACGACGAATAAAATTTCGTGCGGTGAGACGGCCGTCTTGATGTTCTCGACCTCACGCATCATCTCTTCGTCGATCGCGAGGCGGCCGGCCGTATCGATGATGACGGTGTCGCGCGCGTTCTTGCGCGCGAAGTCGATCGAACTTTTCGCGATCGTCAGCGCCGTATCGGTCCTGTTGGTGAAGACCGGCACGCCGATCTGCTCGCCCAACAGCATCAACTGATCGATAGCCGCGGGACGGTAGACGTCGGCTGCCACAAGCAGAGGCTGACGACCTTTTGCTTTGAGATGGTGCGCAAGCTTGCCGGCAAACGTCGTCTTGCCCGAACCCTGCAAACCGGCGATCAGGATGATCGACGGCGGCGTGTTCGACAGCGTGATATCGGCTTTCTCAGATCCCATCAACAGCACAAGCTCGTCATAAATAATCTTTATGATGAGCTGTCCGGGAGACAGGCTCGAGATGACTTCCTGACCGACGGACTTCTGTTGGATCTTCTCGATGAAATCCTTGACGACCTTAAAATTGACATCCGCATCGAGCAGCACACGGCGCACTTCGCGCAGGCTCTCGGCGATATTTTCAGGCGAGATGCGGCCCTGCCCGCGCAGGCGCTTCAGCGCATCGTCTAATTTTTGTGATAACGCATCAAACATACGATCAACATAAACATGGGGTCGCCCGGGGTGCACAATTCCCTGTCGTCACGCGCCGGCGTTTTTTTTGTGTCTTCATTGTATAACACAAGCGGCGGTGATAACGTGCGGGGATGTTTGCGCCTTGATCGGACAATCCCTATGATGAAAAAAATAAATTTTTAACTTGCTTGTCGGAGCGCTTCTGCGCCGCTGACGATCTCGAGCAATTCTTTCGTGATCGCGGCCTGACGCGCCTTGTTGTAGTTCAGTTCAAGCACACGAATCAGATCACGTGCATTGGTGCTCGCATTTTCCATTGCGGTCATGCGCGCCCCCTGTTCCGCCGCATTCGATTCAAGCAGAACCCTCCACACCTGGAAATTCAGGTGTTTCGGCACAAGCGCCTCGATAATCTGATCACCCGTAGGTTCGTAAATATAATCAATTTTTTTGTAAAATGCTTGATTTTTTTCTTTTGGGGGAGGCGGGACCGGTAAAAACTGCTCGACGACAAGGCGCTGCTGGGCGGCATTCTTGAACTCGTTATACACGATATCCACGCGGTCGAATTCCCCTTTGACGAACCCTTGGGCGGCTTCGAGGGCAATCGAGCGTGCGGCGGCGAAATTGAGTCCCTGAAACACTCCAATGTGCCGGGCATAGATCGTATAGGCCCGTTTCGAGAAAAATTCAACGCCTTTTTTCCCCACGAGAATCAGCTTCACCTTGCCGCGCGCGTTCAACTCGCTGTAATTGGCCTCGATATGCGCCGCGGCCGCCTTGAAGATATTCGAATTGAATGCGCCGCACATGCCGCGGTCGGCCGTCACGATGATTACCGCGACTGCATTGACCTCTTCGCGTTCGCAGAGTTCCGGAAAGCGCGCCGTATCGATCGTCGATGAAAGATGGCGGAGCATCTCGCTCATCGTGCGCGCATAGGGCCGCGCCTGCATGATCGATTCCTGTGCGCGGCGCATCTTCGCCGCGGCGACCATCTTCATGGCCTTCGTAATTTTCTGCGTGCTTTTCACACCGGCGATGCGCCGCCGTATATCTCGAAGTGTTGCCATATGTGTGCAAAGAGTGTGTTATGCCGTTGCCGGCTTGAATGTCGCGAGGAATTCCTTCGCGATCGCATCGACCCTGTTACGAAGTTCGTCCGTGAGTTCGCCTTTGAGCGCCAGGGCCTCGAGCAGGTCGTTATGCTTGATGTCCATCATCTCGAAGAGCTCGTGTTCGAACCGCGCAATCTCGTTGAGCGCCAGCTCATCGAGTTTTCCCGTGGTGCCGAGATAAATGATGATGATCTGTTTTTCGACGGGCATCGGCACATACTGGCCCTGCTTCAGGATCTCGATCAGTCGGGCGCCGCGGCGGAGCTGCTGCTGCGTGGCCTTGTCCAAATCCGATCCGAATTTCGAAAACGCCTCGAGTTCACGATATTGCGCCAGATCGAGGCGCAGACGACCGGCCACTTTTTTCATGCCCTTAACCTGAGCGTTGCCGCCGACGCGCGAGACCGAGATGCCGACGTCGATAGCGGGACGGATGCCCGCGTTGAACAAATTCGGAAGCAGATAGATCTGTCCGTCTGTAATCGAGATGACGTTCGTCGGAATGTATGCCGAAACGTCGGATGCCTGCGTTTCGATGATGGGAAGCGCCGTGAGCGATCCGCCGCCTTCGGCCTCTGAAAGTTTCGATGCGCGTTCGAGCAATCGTGAGTGGAGATAGAACACGTCGCCGGGATACGCTTCGCGTCCGGGCGGACGGCGCAGCAAGAGCGAGACCTGGCGATATGCCGCGGCCTGTTTCGAAAGATCGTCGTAGACCACGAGCGCGTCGCGGCCCGAGTCGCGGAAGAATTCTCCCAGCGTGGCTCCTGCATACGGCGCGATGAACTGCATCGGCGCCGGATCGGACGCGTTCGCTGCGATCACGGTCGTGTATTCCATCGCTCCTTCTTCCTCGAGCTTCGTCACGACCTGAGCCACTGTCGATGCCTTCTGTCCGCAGGCCACATAAATGCAGTAGACCGGGCGCACGCCTTCCTTCTTCGCTTTCTCGGTGTGCGTATATTTCTGATTGATGATCGCATCGATCGCGATAGCAGTCTTGCCCGTCTGGCGGTCGCCGATGATGAGCTCGCGCTGTCCGCGTCCGATCGGGATCATGCCGTCGACGGCCTTGATGCCGGTCTGCAGCGGCTGCTTCACGGGCTGGCGCTGGATCACGCCGAGGGCCTTGCGCTCAAGCGGAAGAAATTTCTCGGTCTTGATCGCACCGCGTCCGTCGAGCGGCTGGCCGAGCGGATTGATGACGCGGCCGAGCATCGCTTCGCCCACGGGCATCGAGACGACGCGCTTTGTGCGACGCACCGTGTCGCCTTCCTTGATCTTCGTATCGTCGCCGAAGAGCATGCAGCCGACGTTGTCTTCTTCGAGGTTCAACACCATGCCGAACACGTCGTTGGGGAACTCCACCAATTCGCTTGCCATCACTTTCGACAAGCCATAGACGCGCGCAATGCCGTCGCCTACCTGAAGAACCGTGCCGACGTCGTACACGTCGATCTCTTTTTCAAATCCTGCCAGTTGCTTGCGAAGGATTGCGGTGATTTCGTCTGGTCTTACGTCTGCCATTGTAGATTCCTTTTTGCGATCTATTCGAGGATAAGGTCAAGAATATGAATGCAGTTTTTTTTCTTCAACTTAATTTTTCAGGCCGCCTTCCGACAGCGCCGACTTCAACAGCTCGAGTCTCCGGCGGATGGAGCCGTCGAGCACCGTGTCGCCCACGCGCGCGATGAAGCCGCCTTTGATCGATGCATCGAGGCTGAAGGCCACCGCCACTTTCTTTCCCGTGAAGGCTTCTAGATGTTTTTCAAGATCCTTTTTCTGCTTCGCTGAAAATTCGACAGGCGTCTGCACCGCGACGCGCACGATGCCCATGGAGTCGTCTCTGAGTTCGAAGTACTGCACGAGGATCTGGTGGAGGTACTGGGCGCGGCCCTTGCTGATGATCTCGAGCAGGTAATCGCGCACCGCCTCGCCGATCTTCTTCGTGAAAATCGCCGACAGCACGTCCTTCTTTTTATCCGCGCTGATGATGGGACTTTCGAGCATCAGGCGCAGTTCGCGCGATGACTCGAGAGCGTTTTTAACCGTCATCAGATCGGCGGCAGCCGCCTCGGGCTTTTTCAGTTCCGCCGTCAGCTTCATCAGCGCTCCGGCGTAACGATGTGCAATTCGGTACGTGCTCATGGTGAACTTCTCTTCATTGTGATTCCGTGTGCGTTCTCGGCTCTGAAGGCCGCGCGCGCCTCTCCGTCCGTCTCAGCGTGCGTCAATTGTTGGGAAGCTGCTGGAGCACCTTGTCGATCATTTTCTTCTGTTTCGGAGCATCGAGCGTTTCGTCGAGAATTTTCTCTGCCGCGGCAATGGCCATCTCCGTGATCTCGCCCTTCATCTCGAGCAGCGCCGATTCTTTCTCGCGCTGGATCTCCTCTTTGGCACGATCCATTTCGGCCTTCGCATGCTCGTGCGCCTTGGCGACGATATCATTTTTCATCTGTTCGGCCAGCTCGCGTCCTTCCTTCAGGATACGCGACGTCTGTTCATTCGCCTCGCGCAGCTTGTGCGTATTTTCTTCAAGCAGGCGTTCCGATTCCCTGCGGGCATCCTCGGCTTTTTTGAGCGCGTCGGCGATCAGGTGTTCGCGATCCTGCAGCGCCTGCAACAGAGGCTTCCATGCCACCTTCCCGAGCACAAACACAAGGAGAATGAATGTGACGGTCGTCCAAATGATCAGTCCCGGATTGATATCTAACATACCGTTGCCTTTGTATTATGTGACGATATTTTTGATGTACAACACGATCATGAGCACCGCACGCATGTCGTACAGGAAGCGCGCGCGCATAGACGGCACGTATGTGCGCGCTATGCGTGCGCTCCCGATGGAAACACCGACATGCCTGCGGAGTGTCTTACTTTGTCGCAAGAATGATACAAATCGCCAATGCGAAGAATGTCGCGCCTTCGATCAATGCGGCGGCGATCAGCATCGAGGTACGGACCTGTCCGGCGACTTCAGGCTGGCGTCCGCTTGCTTCCATTGCGGCGGCGGCCAGTTTTCCGATTCCGAGACCTGCACCGATAACCGTTAACGCAGCGCCGATACCGGCGGCTAAATAACCTAAGGCTTGGGCTTCCATTTTGTATCTCCTACGATTATGTTGATTTGAAGTTGAGAGAGTGTGAGTACTGTGACTGTGTATTCAAGAAAAACAATCAATGCGCCGGATGCTCCGCTGCCGCATGCTCCGCGTGTTCGGTCGTCATGCCCAGGCCCATAAAGAGACTCGTGAGCATCGTGAAGATGTACGCCTGCAGGAACGCGACGAACAATTCAAGAAAGTTGATCGCCAGCACGAATCCGACGCTCACCGGCGCCACCCAGATCGTCTTGAAGACGAAGATCAGTCCGATGAGCGCCACGATCACGATGTGGCCGCCTGTCATATTCGCAAACAGACGAATGCACAGCGCGAACGGTTTCGTGAAGAGTCCGAGCACTTCGATCGGGATCATGATCGGCCAGAGCGCCCAATGCACGCCTCCGGTCAGATGCGCGATGTAATGGCCGATTCCCTGCGCGCGGATCGCGGCTACCTGGATCATGATGAACGCGATCACCGCAAGTCCCGCCGTGACGTTCACATTGCCCGTTGCCGAGGCGCCGTACGGAATGAGACCGAACAGATTCATCGTCAAAATGAAGAAGAACGTGGTGAGCAGGTACGGAAGATAGCGCAGACCGCCTTTGCCCATATTCGGCACGACGATCTCGTCGCGGATAAAGACAATAAAAATTTCAATCAGGTTCCCGAATCCCGTCGGCACTTTCCGTTTTTTATTCTGTCGGGCCGCATATCCGAGCGCCAGAATGAGCACCACGGCCGACAGCAGGAGGAAGACGACATGCTTTGTGATCGACACATCGATGCCGCCGATGTGGAGATGCGGCAATTCGATCGCGCCGAGCAACGGCAGGTGCAGTTCATGCGCATCCTGCGTATGATGCAGGAGCTCGGTGAAGAGATTGCCTTCGTGCGCTCCGCCTTCGGCCGCATGGCGCGCCAGCGTATCAACGCCCTGGTGCAGCGAATCGGCTCCGGCGTGCAGCGCTTCGGTATGTTGTGCCAGAATCATTCAGATTGATCCTTCAGTTGTATGTCGGTGTCCGTACGCACGCGTGTCGCCGCCCGCAGCGCGGCTTCCGCATTCAGCAGATCAGGGTGAGGTGCGATGGACGGATTCCGTTCTCAATTCCATTTTTTTCTGTAAAAACACGATCTCGATCGTCAGATTGACCACATAAAAAAACATGAGCGAGATGATGAGTGCGGCCACATGCAGATGCAGAAGCGAGATCATCACCACGAGCGCCGCAGCCGAGACGAGCATGCGCACGCCCATTCCCCCGAGCACCGCTTTCATGAAGACAGTGAACGATTTATCAAACGCATAATCGATCGCAAAGAATCCCGCGATCACATTCGCATAACTGATGCCCGCTCCCGCCAGACAGGCTGTGCGAATCTCGGGCGTTCCGTATTTCAACAGCGGCCAGGCTGCGCCGAGCGCGATCACGGCAAGCGAGACGGCGACATTGCGAAAGAACGACAGATCAATTTTTTTTTCCCGCTCGTTCATCATCCTGCTTCGACAGCGTATTGACAGTGCGTATAAACTTGATGAGTCCGCCGGTGCATCCGACGAACAAGGCTGTGATCATCAGCCATGGCGATGTGGAGAACTGCGCATCCAGCAGTCGTCCGATAAAAAACAGGACGACGATTGTCAACGCCAGCTGTATTCCGAGCGTGAGATAGGGACCTGCGGCGCGCATCGCCGACTGTTGCTCTTCTTCCGTCCCGTCCCTGTGCCCGGGTGTTGTCACGGCGCTATCCTTTCTGTTGTTTCTGCTGTGCGAGACGCGCCGCCTGATCGGGGGACGTCTCTGCATCGGTCGCGTGCCGGAGCCCATTCTTGTCGGTCATGGCCACATGCCCGTCGAAGATCGCCCCTTCGTCGACCACGATACGCTGGGCCCGGATGTCGCCCTGCACGACCGATTTCGATTCGAGCACGAGCTTCTCCACCGACGAGACGTTGCCTTTCACGCGGCCGCCGATCACGACATTCTTTCCCGATAATCCGCCGTCGATTTCCCCTCCCGCGCCCACTGCGAGATTCTCCGACGAATGCACTTCGCCGGTCACCTTGCCGTCGATGCGGATATTGCCTTTTGTACGAATCGACCCTTCAACGATCGTACCCTGACCGATCAGATTCAATTCTTTGCTAATCAATTTTTCAGACATGCGTGTCCTTCGTTATTTCTCACTTGCGATCAAGTACTCGCCCGGATCCTGCGGCCGCCCGTCTTTCCAGATTTCAAAATGGAGATGGGGGCCGTAACTTGTCGTGCCCGAATCACCCAGGAGCGCGATCGCCGTGCCGCGTTTGACAAAATCCCCCTGTTGCTTCAAGAGCATCTGGTTGTGCTGGTAGACGGTTGAATATCCGCCTCCGTGCGACAGGATAATGATGTTCCCCCCATCCTGCGTCCAGTTCGAAAAGATGACATATCCGTCCGCGGCGGCGGTGATGAGCGTTCCGCGCTTGCCGGCATAATCGACGCCGAAGTGCATCTTATCGTTTTCAAATGTCCGTGTAATGTACCCTTCAACAGGCGCCGAGATCGGAAAGGCGGCCCGGAAGTCTTTCTGCAATCCCGATGGCTGCGTCTGCCCATCCTGCATGCTTTCGCCTGCCGCATCGGATTCACGTTGGGTCACCGCCGCATGCGCTTGTGCGGCGGTCGAACGTTTGGATGCCCGGCCTGTTTCCGTCTGTCCTGAGCGGCTGTCGTGCACCGTCTCGCCGCCATCGGTCGGCTGATCGGGCGCTTCGGCAAGACGCTCGGAGAGCGCTCCCATCAAACTGTCCGTATCGGTATTGTCACCGAGCGTGACGCGCAGCTTGCGATTGTACTCGCGCAGCACGAGCATCTCTTCTGAGAGTTTCACCACGCGCTGCTGAAGCGACACAAGTTCGGATCCGTACCGGTGCGCCAATTCGGCGTCTGAAACAGGAATCAGCCGCCCCAGTGGGGTAAACACGATGGCCGAAACGCCCGCAACTGCAAACAACAGACACACACCGACCGCTCCGGCGATCAACTGCCAGCGAATCGCCGTGAACGAAAATCCTTTTTCGCCGATTCCCTCTGGTATAATGACGATCTGGAGCTTCTGCTGCTTCGACGAATGATGATCACTGCTATGATGCGCCATACATGCCGCTTTTTAAAAAAATAGCCTTGAATGGAAATAAAAAATAATATAGAACAATCAAAATTTAAAATCAAACATCAAAATTTTACGCTCGATAAACTCATGCATCTCCTTTTTATAGCGCTCGCGCGAGAATTCAAGCGCCCGCTTGCGGATTCGATCGGGCGACGCCGCGCAGGATGCGACGCGCGCAATGGCTTCGGTGAGCGCCTCGACCGTATGCGAATAAAAAAATGTGCCGGTAATCCCTTCAACCACCGTTTCAAGCGCCCCGCCTTTTCCATAGGCCACGACGGGTTTTCCGCAGGCCATGGCCTCGAGCGGCACGATGCCGAAATCTTCCTCGCCCGGGAAGATCAATTCACTGCATCCGGCATAGAGACCTGTGAGTTCCTCGTCGCTTCGCCATCCCAGGAACTCCACATTCGCGTTGGCGATGGACTTCAGGCGCTCTTCCTCGGGCCCCTTGCCGACAATCAGCAGCCGTGTGCCGAGACGATTAAAGGTTTCGATCGCAAGATCCACTTTCTTGTACGGCACGAGCGCGCTGACAACGAGCGCATAGGATCCGCCGGCGTTCGAAACAGAAAACCGCTCCGTATCAACAGGCGGAAAGATTACCGCGGCGTCCGTGCGGTAATGCAACTGGATGCGCTTGCGCACGTTCTCCGAATTCGCAATATAATAGTGGACGAGCGAAGCTGTCCTCACATCCCAGGCACGAAGCCCTGGCGCCGCAGCAGCCATGGCCGTCCGCGTCAGGACGCCCGCTTTGCCTTTGCCGAAATATTCATCGTACATCTCCCACACATAGCGCATCGGCGTGTGGCAATAGCAGATGTGCAAGCCGCCGGGTCTCACGCGAGCGCCCTTAGCCACACAGTGGCTTGTCGAGATGACGACATCGAACGCCGAGAAATCGAGCGAGCCGATCGCCATAGGAAACAACGGAAGATAGGAACGGTATTTCGTTGCGACTGCCGGAAGATGCTGGATAAACGACGTGCGGATGTCGCGCGATTCGATCGCCGGCGACATGGTTCCTTTCACATGGAGCAGCGTATAAATCGGCGCATCGGGAAACAATTCGCACAGGACCTCGAGGCATTTTTCGCCTCCCCGCATCCCCGTCAGCCAGTCGTGCACAAGAGCGATCCGAGGTGTAGTATTCATTTGTGCAATATACGAAGATTGTCCAACGCTTCAAACTCTTGCATCCATCTTTGGCGCTCTTTATATTACTGTACGATCAATGATTTCATCCATATTCAATCCCGATCATCCTGTGCAACGCGTTGCAGAGCGCTTCGCAACGCATCGCCTGAATGATGCGGCTTATCGCGCGTTTATTTTTTTTTATGCCGTCATACGATCTTCCACGATACCGGTCGTGGTTCCCGGTCCTTGAGACAAACACGACCTGGCTCAATCACGCCTCGATCAGTCCCATTTCCTCACGTGTGCATGCAGCGGTAGAGACATACATGCGCGGGCGAATGACTGGCGATATCGACGTTTATCCTTCCGCGCAGCGCTCCGTCGAGCGGACGAAGCAGAATCTCGGCCGCCTCATCAACGCCGCGCCGCAGAGGATCGGATTCGTGGCGAACACGAGCGAGGGACTGAACATCCTCGCCAACGGCATCGACTGGAAAGCCGGCGACAGGATCCTCTTGAACGACATCGAATTTCCCACGAACGTCGTGCCGTTTCTCAACTGCAAACGATTCGGGGTCGAGATCGACTTTGTTCGAAGCGTACGTGGTGAAATCCGCACGGAGGATATCGAGCGCATGATCACGCCGCGCACGCGCCTGCTTTCGATCAGCTTCGTCCAATTTTTAAGCGGCTTCAAAGCCGACCTCCGTACTATCGGCAGCTTGTGCAAAAAACATAAGATCATTTTCTGCGTCGACAGCATTCAGGGCCTGGGCGCCTCACCGCTCGACGTTGCAGAGGCGCAGATCGATTTTCTTTCGAACGGCGGCAACAAATGGCTCATGGGCATGATGGGCCTCGGCTTCATGTATCTGACGGAGGAACTGCAGGCGCGCATCACGCAGGCGCATATCGGATGGACGAGCAACAGGAATTTCTTCGGCGACTTTTTCACATATCGGATGGATCCCGATCCGAGCGCCAGGCGCTACGAGAACGGCACGCAGAATTATTGCGCCATTGCGGCGCTTGAGGAATCGACCTCGACACTGCTCGAGGTGGGCATTGACCGGATCGAAGTTCATCTGCGCGGCCTCACCAACGCGCTCATCGGCATCTGCGATGAGTTCGGTTTCGACTGTGTCACTCCGAGGGAACACGAGAAGCGCGCCGGTATCGTCTCATTCACGTGCCCGGAGACCGAAGAGGCATTCGCCGAACTGACCCGGGCGCGCGTGATGGTCTCGATGCGCGAACGGATGCTGCGCGTCGCGCCGCATTTTTACAACACACTGGACGATATCGGCGCGCTACGCGACGTGCTGGCGCGTCGTCGTGCAACGGGAAACGCATGATCTCTCTCCTTGCAATCCTGCTGGCGCTGCTCGGATTTCTGATCGCCGCAACAGCGCTGGTCTTTGTGATCGGTCCGGTGATGGTGCTCAATCCACGTCGCCGCGGCGCGCATTACTACGCCTGCCGCAGTCTGCCGGTCAAACCGATGGACGTGGAGCTCACAAGCGAGGAGTTTTCGGTCACGACAAGTAAGGAAGGCTACAGGCTCTACGGATGGTTCATACGCGCCGAGGGCATCGCCAAAGGAACGATCATCTATCTTCACGGCGTGGGTGACAACAAGATGAGCGGGCTGCCGCTTGCGCGTGTCTTTCACGATGGCGGATATCATGTCGTGATGTACGACTCACGCGCGCATGGCGAAAGCGAAGGCTGCTACTGCACATTCGGATATTATGAGAAGCATGACGTGGGAATTGTGATCGATTGGATCCGTGAGCGTGAGCGGAGAGAAGGGGAAGCGTCGAAAAAAATCGGCGTCTTCGGCACGTCGATGGGCGCCGCGATCGCGATACAGGCGGCGAGCATCGAACCGCGCATCGATGCGGTGGTCGCAGAAGGTTGCTTCACGAACCTGCGCACGATCACGGTCGATTATCAGAAACGGCTGCTCAGGCTGCCATGGCATTTCCTGCGCAACGTGGCGATGAAGCGCGCCGAAGGCATCGCGAAATTCAGTCATCACGACGTCTCCCCCCTGAAGGCGGTGCCGTGCGTGCGTGTGCCGCTGCTGTTCATCCACGGCAAAGCCGACACGTTCATCAAATACGAATACAGTCAGAGACTGTACGGGGCCGCCAATCAGCCGAAAGAACTTTTCCTTGTCGACAATGCCAATCACACGGATATCCACCAGATCGGCAAGCACGAGTACGAAACGCGCATCATCACATTCTTCGATCGCACGCTCGCCTGAGCGCGCTCAGACGACGCGCCTGAGCTTCGCCACGCATTCGATATGGTATGTATGCGGGAACATATCGACCGGCTGCACCTGTTCGATCACATATCCGAACGGCGCAAACATCTGCAGGTCGCGCGCAAGCGTGGCGGGATTGCAGCTCACATAGACGATCCGTTCGATCTTCATCGCGCCGAGTTCCGCCACCGCCTTGGGATGCATGCCCGAACGCGGCGGATCGATGATGAGCACATCAGGATTCGCAAATCGCGCGCGCCACGCAACATCCTTCGTCAAGAGGTCCTTCAGGTCGCCGGCGATGAATTCGCAGTTCGTGATGCCGTTCGCTTCCGCATTCATCCGTGCGTTCGTGATCGAAGTTTCGACAAGTTCGATGCCCACCACCTGGCGCACCGCGTCCGCAATGAACAGGGAGATCGATCCCGCCCCGCAGTACAGATCGTAGACAAGATCGGTCGGTTTCAGCTCGCCATATTCCTTCGCCACTTCATAAAGCCGCGCAGCCTGGAGACTGTTCGTCTGGAAAAATGAATTCGCCGATATCTCGAACCGGTGCGTTCCCAGCAGTTCACGAATCTTCCCGTCGCCCAGATACACCTGTTCTGTCTCGCCCACGGCAACCTGCGATTTCCGCGAAGTGACGTTGTTGACCACCGTCGTGATTGTCGGGAAGCGCGTCGCAAGTGTCTGTGTGAGCTCGCGCATCACAACGGGATCATCCTCGTACGTGACCACATTCACCATCACGTCGCCCGTGCGTTTGCCCTCGCGAATGACGAGATTGCGGAAATAGCCGGTCTGCGTTTCGCTCGAATAGGCGGGAATCGACCGGGCGAGCGCGAATTCCTTCACCGCGCGAAGGATCTCGACACTGAGCGGCGACTGGAGATGACATTCGTCGATGTCGATGATTTTGTCGTACCGCTGCGGCGCATGAAAACCGACAACGAAATCATCTGTCTTTGTTGTTACACGCGTATCGGCGGCAGCGGCGTTTTCGGCGTCGATGTCTTGCGCGCCGGCGGCAGCGGCGGCGGTTTTTTCAGCCTCGATACGCGCTTCGATGAGCCTGTGATTCTCCTCGTGCGTGATCCAGCGTTCGGTGCCGAATGAAAACTCGAGCTTGTTGCGATAATAATATTCCTCGCCCGATGCGAGAGTCGGAAGCACGCGGACGTCCTTGAATCCGCCGATGCGTTCGAGCGCATCGATCACATGCTGTCGCTTGAATTCGAGCTGCGAGGCGTATTTCACATGCTGCCATTTGCAGCCTCCGCACACGCCGAAATGTTTGCACTTCGGCTCGGTGCGCTGCAGCGAGGGCGAGACGACTTCGATCACTTTCGCCTCAACATGTTTCTTCTTCGTTTTCCAGACGCGCGCCTTCACACGGTCGCCTGCCACTGCGCCTTCAACGAAGACAACAATGCCATGATGCCTGGCGATGCTCGTGCCCTCGAATCCCGATGATTCGATTTCAAGTTCGAGGATGTCGCCGCGCACGGGAAGGGCTATTGGTTCATTCACGTAATCTGATCCTGATAAAATATTGTTCGTCGGGCGAGATAGCATCTCGCCCTGCAACGCGCATTGAGTTGAACGTCGGAAAATTTGATTTAGACTAAAGGGACTGTGCTGGCGATTTTTTCGATCTGCGCCGATAGGACTTCCCATTCATGATAGAGCTTCTCGAGCGTCGACTGGATGTCTTTGTATTCGTTCGTGATCTTTTTTGCACGCTCGGCGTACTGGAAAAAGTCCGCATGCGCCATCACCGCTTCGACTTCCTTCTGGCGCTGCTCGAGTGGCTCGATTTTTTTCTCAACGATCTCAAGTTTCTTCTTCAGCGGCTTTGTCATTCCGTAGATTTGCTGACGCCGTTCGGCTTCAAGCCGCTTGCGTTCCTTGTCTGACATCGCGGGCTTCGAACTCTCGCCGCCTGAGGCGCGGTTTTTCTTTCCCTCCTGAGCGTCGGAGACCAGCGCGGCTTCCTTCTTTTTCTTGTCGAGATATTCCGTGACGTTGCCCAGATACACCGAGACGCCGTCTTTGCGCACTTCGAGCACCTTATTGACGATCGGATCGAGAAACGCGCGGTCATGCGAAACGATCAGGAACGTGCCCGAATAGTCGCTGAGCGCATCCTGCAACACTTTCTTCGACCGCATATCGAGGTGGTTCGTGGGCTCATCCATAATCAGAAAATTCACCGGCGTCAAAAGCATCTTTGCCAGCGCGAGGCGGCTTTTCTCGCCGCCCGACAACACTTTCACTTTCTTGAACACGTCGTCGCCATGGAAGAGGAACGCGCCGAGGATCGTGCGCAATCGCGTGCGGATCTCGCCCACCGCCACATCGTCGACGATCTGGAGCGCTTCCTTCGACAGATCGAGTTCGTCGGCCTGATGCTGCGCGAAGTACGACATTTGCACGTTGTATCCGAGCGTGCGCGTGCCGCCGTCATACGATTCGACTCCGGCCGCGATCTTTGCAAGCGTCGATTTGCCGGCGCCGTTGACGCCGACCACCGCGATGCGGTCGCCGCGCTCGATCGAATAATCGATGCCCGAAAACACGGTCAGCGGCCCATAGCGTTTCTCCAACTGCCTGAGCTCGAGCACGATGCGGCCGGGCTGCTGCGCCTCAGGAAACGTGAAATGAATTTCGGCTTCCTCGTCCTCGACCTCGATGAGTTCGATCTTGTCCATTTGCTTGATGCGGCTTTGCACCTGTCGCGCTTTTGTGGCCTTGTAACGGAAACGTTCGATGAACGCCTCGGTCTGCTTCAATTGCTGCTGCTGATTCTTGAGCGCGTTCACGAGCAGTTCTTTGCGCAGCACATATTCTTTTTCATAGAACGAATAATTGCCTGCATAATCTTCGAGCCTTCCCGAGCGCAGCGCCAGCGTCTTGTTCGTGAGGCCGTCGAGGAATGCGCGATCGTGCGAGACAAGCATCACGGCGCCGTTGTAATTGCGCAAGTAGGCTTCAAGCCACTGGAGCGATTCGAGATCCAAATGATTCGTCGGTTCGTCGAGCAGCAGCAGCGACGGTTCGGTCAGCAGCAGCTTCGCCAGCGCGATGCGCATCTGCCATCCGCCCGAAAACTCCTTCGTGTCGCGTTCGAAATCGGGCACGGAGAATCCGAGTCCCATCAGCACGCGTTCGATCTTCGATTTCATGCGGAAGGCGTCGAGGTCCTCGAGCTTGTGCTGCAGTTCTCCAAAGAGGTCGAGCGTATCGGCATATTCGTCGCCGGCCGGATCGAGCTCTCCGAGACGCAGACGAGCTTCCTCCATTTCAGCTTCGATCAACAACACATCTTCGAACGCGGTTTCGGCTTCTTTGTAAAGTGTCTTGCCCTCGACGGCCATGCCATCCTGCGGCAGATACCCGACGGTGACGTACTTCGCCTTGTTGACGGAGCCCGAATCGGCCGCGGCGAGTCCTGTGATGATCTTCAGGAGCGTCGACTTGCCCGCTCCGTTCGATCCCACGAGACCAATGCGGTCGTGCGCATTGATTGTGCACGAGACGCCGTCAAACAACGGGCGCTCGCCGAAATAGAGTTCGATATTATTCAGTGACAGCATACGTCTTATATTTTCTTTTTTTATTTCACACAAGCTGTGACGGCAAACGCGGCGACGAGATGAGTTCGGCGAATTCGCTCCACCGTTTCTGCACATCCGTGCCGGCATTGCGCGTCTGTTCGATATACGTCTTGACCAGATCCTGACCGACATTGTAATTGATCACGTAGCTTCGATATTTTTCGAAGAACTTCAACCGCTGCTCTGCGCGATCGCGGGCCATGAGCGCATACTGCATGAGCCATTCGATCGCCTGCGCACGGCTCATCGTGCCGTCCAGGTATCCGCGCGCCGCCTCGTTGCCGGCGTACGAGAGCTTCGAAAAAACTTCGTGGATCTTGTAATAGCGCGCGGCGGCCTCGCGCTGCGCATGAAGCTTGGCAAGATTAAACAGGATGTCGTGCTCGAAGGCGATGCGATCCTCTTTTGAAAAGACCACGTCGATGCCGTAATTGGCCGTACCCTCGGCGATGAGCGACTGGGGACTGAACAGGGCGTAGACCGAAAATTCCTGCCATCCCTTCTTCACGAGCAGCGAATGTTCGAGCAGTGAGTTATAGACGTGGTGGCCCGGATAGCCTTCGTGCGCCGCCAGATCGATCGCCCGGTCGATATAAATCGGCAGATCGGTGTTGACCTGAATCAGGCTCTTGCAGTCGCCCTTGAACCAATTGTAGCCGCTCCATGCCTTGTTCGTCACATATTCGACCGTGAACATTTCATGTTCGGGCAGCCGGATGTGCTTTTTCGTGCGATCGCGGCATTCGCCGATCGCCGTACCGAAGACGACATCGAGATCGTCTTTTTGAATGATGAAATGATTCTTGAACGCAAGGTAGCGATCGTTCAGAGATCCGGCGCCCGGAAGAAGACTCTCGAGCTCTTTGAGAATCGCCTGGAAGTGCTCCTCGGAAAATCTCGGTGCGACCGCGTCGTAGAGCGCCTTCGATTCCTCATCGAACGACAAGCGTGTTCCCTTGAGCATGGCCGTACGGGCGATCAACGCGGAGAGTTGCGCCTCGAGATATTTGTAGCGCAGCGCATCCGGTTCTTCGTTCGGCATGGAGATCGTCATCAGGCCTTCGCGCGCGCGCAACGCTTCACGCTCGATCCTGTCGAGCGAGCGGCGTTCGCGCTCGGCGTCGGCGCGCCATTCCTTCGGACCGTGATAGGCGTCCACGTAGTCTTCGTCGTGCAGCCCCAGGGCCAGCACAAGCTTCACATACTGTTCCGCGATTGTGTTCATAGGTCTTCTTCTTCGAATGGTTGAGCCGACAGTGTCAGCTTGGGATATTTGTCCGAAAAATAATTCAATGCCCAGTCATTTGTAAAGAGGATCACGGTGCGTTCCTCTGCATCTTCGGCAAGCACGCAGTTGCTCGGCAGCAGCAGCATCGAGAGCGCTGCCGCATCGAATGCCGGATCGACCCACCGGCAATATTTCCAATCCGCAGGCTCAAGACGCGCCGACGCCCCGTACTCGCTTTCAAGCCGGAAGGCGACGACTTCAAACTGGAGCGGACCGACTGCAGCGAGAATGGGCGCGTTCGTGCCGGCATTCTTGAGCTGAAAGGATTGGACGACGCCTTCCTGAAGCAATTGATCGAGTCCGTCTCTGAGCCGTTTGTAGTTCGCCGGATTCGGATTATGAAGCCGTGTGAAACACTCCGGAGGAAAGCGCGGAATCTCGTTGAAGACGATTGCCGGATCTTCGGAGAGTGTGTCGCCAATACCGAACTCGTCGTGCCCGACAAGGCCGATGATGTCGCCCGGAAGGCCCTCGTCGACAGTCTCGCGCGACTGGCCGAAGAGTTTTGCGGCGTTCGATAAACGAATCTTTTTGCCGGTGCGCGAATGCGTCGCAGCCATATCGCGCGTGAATTTTCCGGAGCAGATCCGAAGGAACGCAATACGGTCCCTGTGCCGCGGATCCATATTGGCCTGAATCTTGAAGATGAATCCGGAAAACGAATCATGTTCGGGACAGATCGTCCCGGCCGAGCTTTCGTGCGGCTGGGGTCCGGTCGACAACGCAAGGTAGTGGTCGAGCAGCAGCTGCACGCCGAAATTATTTTTTGCGCTTCCGAAAAAAACGGGCGTCTGTGTTCCGGCAAGGATTGCCTTGGCGTCGAAGGCTTCGCCCGCGCCGTTGAGCATCTCGATCTCGTCGCGCACAGTTTTCAGGACCGTCGCATCGATCTCACGCGCAAGCGACGGATCATCGAGTCCGGTTACCGATACCGGAGCGCGGTACATGCCGCCCACAGTCCGCTCGAACACATGCATTTCGTTGTTGCGCCGATCGAGCACGCCACGGAATCGGGTTCCGGTGCCGACAGGCCAGTTCATGGGATACGCGCCGATCTTTAAGATGCTCTCGAGCTCGTCGATCAGTTCGAGCGGATCCTTTGTTTCGTGATCGCACTTATTGATGAATGTGAAGATGGGAACGCCGCGTTTGCGGCAGACATCGAAGAGCTTGCGCGTCTGCGCTTCAATGCCCTTCGCCGCATCGATCACCATGATCACCGAATCGACCGCCGTGAGCACGCGATACGTGTCTTCGGAAAAATCCTGATGGCCGGGTGTGTCCAAGAGATTGACCCGGTAGCCGCTGTAATCGAATTGCAGCACCGTCGAACTGATCGAGATGCCGCGCTTGCGCTCGAGTTCCATCCAATCGGATGTGGACTGGCGTTGGTTCTTGCGCGCGGTCACCGAGCCTGCCAATTGAACCGCTCCTCCGTACAGGAGAAATTTTTCAGTCAATGTTGTCTTGCCGGCGTCGGGATGTGAAATAATGGCGAATGTCCGGCGCGTTTGTATCTCGTTCATGAAGTCTCTTTCGCGTGCTCGCTGTCGTGTCGATGAATAAAAAGTTCCAGTTTATAATATACGATTTTTTTTTGCCTTTTTAAAACGGCAGCACCCGCACGTCCCGGCCATAAAAAAAAAGCGGAGGAAAGCGGGTGCTGCGATTGTCTTATTTTCTCAGCGGCGTCGATCTGGCGACACGTGTGTCTCGTCAGTTTTTCTCAACGGGCGATTTCACCGTATCCTGCGGCGCTGTGAGGGGTTTTTCCATCGGTCCTTTTTTAACTTCAAGGAGTTCCACTGTGAAGATGAGCGTGCTGTTGGGTCCGATCATCTGGCCTGCGCCGCGTTCACCATATGCAAGCGCCGCGGGAATGTATAATTCCCATTTCGATCCGACTTTCATCAGTTGGAGCGCTTCGGTCCATCCTTTGATCACGCCGGAGACCGGGAATGTGATCGGTTCGCCGCGCGCGTAGGATTCGTCGAACACCTTTCCGTCGAGGAGCGTGCCGCGATAATGCGTCACGACCGTATCGTTTGCGGCCGGCTGTGCGCCTGCGCCCTCGGCGAGCACTTTGTACTGGAGACCGCTGGGCAGCACTTTCACCGAATCTTTTTTCGCATTGGCTGCAAGGAATGCGTTGCCTTCCGCCAGATTCTTTTCGGCAACGGCCTTTTGCGCCTTCTGCTGCTTTTCCATCATCGACTGCTGGAAGGCCATCATCGCACTCGTCATTTCACTGTCGGGCAGAGCCGCCTTCGTGCCGCTGATGGCTTCCCTGATGCCGCGAATAAATGCGTCGACCGCGAAATCAAGTTCCTGCTTCTTGATATCGGCGCCGATTTTCGATCCGAGATCATATCCGACCACATAGCTGACTTTGTCTTTTTGCGATTTCAGCGACGTCGTCGACGACGACTTATCCGTCTTCTTCTGTGCTGAAGAAACCGATACGGCGAGAAGAATGCTCAGGATCGCCAAGAGTGAACGTTTCATTGAAACTCCTTCATAAATAAAAATGAAAAAAGATACGGGAACTATACAGGCAGTTTTTTTTGTAAGCTGAAAGATAATAAAAATTTGCGAGAAATGCTCTTTTTCAGCCTTCATTTCAGGAAGAGCAGCACAACTCCGGCCACGGCGACAAACGCCCCGGCGATCGACTTCCAGGTGAGTTCCTCATGATAGAAAATCTTCAGCAGCGGCAGCATCACAATCGGCACCATGGCCATGATTGTGGCGGCCACTCCGACCTCGGTATGGGCCACGGCCATCAGACTGAATGTGATCCCGAGAAAGGGTCCGACGAGCGCTCCGCCTGCGGTCAGCCAAAGCGCGCGGCGTTCGCTCCGGTATGCCGTGATTGGATTTTTCATGGTCCTTGCCGCCATGGCGATCGGAATCAGGAGAATCCAGGCTGCGGCGATGCGGATGAGCGTGGCGACAAGACCGTTGATTGCTCCGCCTTCACGCAGCGCAAGTTTCGCAAAGACAAGTCCGCTTCCCTGTCCGATCGCACCGCAGAAGGCATAAAACAGGCCGATCGTCGGAAGTTTGTGCGGCGTGCGTTCCGTGCCCTGCTTGCGCTCCAGCACGACCCAGATGATGCCGCTCAGTGTGAGCGCAATGCCGGCGATGCCGAGCAACGGCATGTGTTCGCCGAGCACAACGAATGCGAGCACCGCGGCGATGGCCGGCGACAGCGCCATGATCAGCATCGTGATTCGCGCGCCCACAAACTGGAAGCCCTTGAACATGAACGAATCGCCGAACACAAGTCCTAAAAATCCGGAGATGCTCAGATACGCATACTGTGTGAGCGACATCGACACCGAATACCGCATCACGATGACAGAGGCGACAAGAAACACGAGTGCGAATGTGAGACGCGTGATATTCACAGTCACAGTGCCGACTCTGTCGATCGCGGCCGAAAAAAACAGCGGGGACATCGACCAGAAGCAGGCGGTGATGAGCGCACACAACTCGCCGAAGAACGGGATATTCATTACAGTCCGTATTTTTTAAGAATCGGTTCCAGCTCGGCACGCCATGGGCCGTAGCCGGCCGCCGTCAGGTGAATGCCGTCGAATGTGCAGTCGTCGCGAAGCTTGTTCTCGGGAGCGATAAGGCGGTTGAGGTTCAGGAAGTCGAGTTTTTGATCGTCTGCAAATTTCTGGAGCATGGTGTTCAGTTTGGCGACGAGCGGATTGATCTCGTCGGCACGCTTGAATTTCTCATTCACATGGAGCGTCGCCTCAATCACCGGCACAATGTGATTGTCGCGCAGTCCGAAAATGATCTTCTTATAATTTGCAAAGATCGTATCGACAGGAATGCCGGCATAGAGATCGTTGATGCCGGCCATAATGAAACAGATCTTCGGCTGCAGCGAATACACGTTGCTCATGCGATTCAGGATGCCGTATGTGTTATCGCCGCCGATGCCGCGGTTGGCGATCGTATGGCGTCCGAGCAGCTCGCCCCAGTTCACACCGTATGTGATCGAATTGCCGAGCATGACAATTGCCGCACGCTGCATTGAATACAGCCTGTGGAGTCCGGTTTGGACTGTGTAGGTTTTATTGGCGCGATAGAGCGTGTCGTATCCCTGAGCCATGACAGCCGTGGATGTAATAAGCACGCAGCAGCAGACTGCAATTAATTTCTTCATCATATTTTTTTATTTGTACTGTGTTTGAATATCGAGCCGGCGCGTGATGATGTGGTAGAGCACAAGCGCGACGGCCGCTGAAAAACCGATTGCCGCAAAATAGTACCAGATATAATACGCGTGATCATAGGCATGGACGAGCTGTGCCGGAGTCAGCGTCGAGGGATCGGGGGCATACGCCGTCAGCAAATAGCCCGAGATGCCGAAGCCGAGGATCGCGGCGAAGAAGGAATGGAGGTGACTGAATCCCATATACAGCCCTTCTTCGCCTTTTGGCGCCTGCAGCGAAAAAAATTCAAGATAGCGCGGCGAGATGAAGCATTCGGCCAATCCCTGAAAGACGATGCCGACGATCATCATCACGGTAATCGGATGCGCCGTGAAGAATCCGAAAACGGAGATCTCCGTCCCTGTCACCGACATCAGGAGGGTGCTTGATGCCATGCACAACGCCGAGACGGGCATGAGCACCATGCCGATTGTCATCGATGTGATTGCTTTGACGCGCTTCATGGCGCCTGTGATAAAGACGACCATGGTCATCACGATGAACGGATTGACATTGGCAATCCATTCGGGCGAGGCGTGATTGCCGACTGTGCGCAATACGTATTTCGGCATCGTGGCGTACAATTGATGCTGTATGATCCAGAATCCGGTCACGATCACAATGAGGAGGAACAGCCTGAGGTTCGTCAGCACACGCAGGAATCCAGCCCACACCTCGCGGATTGATTTTCGATCGGCGTCGATCTGCGTGTTCTTATAGAAAAGCACCACGAGCACAAGCGCGATGAAGCACATTGCGGCCGAATAAAAATTGATCGAGGTGAGTCCCCAATTCAGGCGCAACGGGAAGGCGAAGGTCTTGCCGAGAAAAGATCCGACGTTGACGATGCCGTAAAAGATCGAATACCCGCGCGCGCGATTCTCCTTCGTCGTTGTGCGGGCCACGGTTCCGGTGATGACGCTCTTGATGAATGAGCCGCCGATCATCAAGATGAAGAGCGCCGGGGGAACCGTCACTTTGTAGGGGAGTGCGCCGAGTGTGAAATACCCGATCGACAAGAGCGAGAAAGCGAGAATGATCGATTTGCGGAACCCGATCGTATCGGCATAGGCGCCCGTGAATGTCGGAAGCAGGTAGAGCCCGCCCGAGAAGACGCCGCCGATCCACGCGGCCCAGATATCGTTATAGCCGACGACCTTTGTCAAATAGAGTGTGATCGCGATGAAGACCGCATAATACGCCGCGCGTTCGAACAATTCAACGGCATTGGCCGTCCAGAATGCCCGGGGATATTTCATTGTTGCCTGGGTGGACACAGTAACCATCGTTGCGGTATCGTTTCTTCTTCGGTGATCTTAAAAAAAAAATTATATCGTGTACGCCCTCCCTCACGTGCTGCACGAGTTTGCCGGGCAAGCATCTAAAATACAAAAAAAAAAGCGCCTTGCAAATATCTGCAAGACGCCCTTTTTTCCGCAGCACAATACCTCCCCGTCACGATCCTTACCTTTTCTGCCCTCATCCTGTTTGTTTTGTAGGGATTTACGGGCGAATTTTTCTCCTCATGATCACTGTGCGCAGTGACTATTCTTACCCAATAGAACGTGCGTCATGAGCGGAAGAGTTCCCGTCTTTTAAAAATTTATTCGACGGCGATCGCCTCGCGCTCCAGCACAAAGCCGAAGACCGATTGCACCCCGGCGCGAATCTCGTTTTCGAGTGCAAAGAGTTCGGCTGTTGTGCCGCCGTAGTTCACAAGGGCAAGCGTATGATGCGACGAGATGCCCACACCGCCGCGTCTGTACCCTTTTTGAAATCCTGCATGCTCGATGAGCCAGGCGGCGGGAATTTTCACATCTTCGCTTCCGGGCGACTGAAACGAGGGAATGGGAGTTGATGGGTGCGCCGTGAGCCAGCGTGCTTCGATCTCACGGAACCGTGCGGGCGTTACAATCGGATTCATGAAATACGAGCCGACAGAACGCGTATCGGGATCGGACGGATCGATCACCATCGATTTTTTCCGGCGCAGTGCAAGCACCGCCTCGCGTATCAGTGTGAGCACTTCGGCGGAGTCGCTCTGCGGCGACAGCGCGCCGGGCGTCTGCGATTCCAGATAGCGTTTCAGTTCGGGGTAGACCGAGCGTGACAACTGCCGATCCTTTCGAAGTCGGAATGACACGCGGGTGACGATCCACCGATTTGCATCGCGTGCTTTGAAGCGGCTCATGCGATAGCCGAATTCACATTCGGCGTTTGAAAATTCGCGTTCCGCTCCTGTCGTGCGGTCGATCGCATGCACAGCAATGATCGTCTCTGTCACTTCCTGCCCGTAGGCGCCGACATTTTGTATCGGAACAGCCCCGACGCTTCCAGGAATTCCCGACAGGCACTCGATGCCCGAGAGTCTCCGTGCAACTGCCGATCGAACGAATTCATCCCACCGCTCTCCCGCCATCACATGCGAGATGACGCACGGGCCGTCGTCGATCCACTCGATGCCGCTGAGTCCGATGCGCATCACGATACCCGCGTAGCCGTCGTCCGGGAAAATAAGATTGCTCCCTCCTCCCACAACCTGCAGCGGAAGTCCAAGGCGCGCCGATTCATCGAGCACGCCGCGGATCTCGGCGAGCGAGGCGCAGTCGACAAAGTAGCGCGCCGGACCTCCGAGGCCGATCGTCGTGTGGCGTGAAAGCGGAATATCGCGTTGAAATTCGGGAACTGTTGTCTGCGTTTGAACGCGCATCGATTGAACCTGTCACTAGTGTGGAAAGAGCTTCGTTCTCTATAGGTAGTATGATACTCTTAAAAACTCTAAAAAACAAAATGGACCCCACACACACAGGATGTGTTTCCTGTGATCGTGTATGGGGTCCATACTTACACTTGCCGCCTTAGTGCTGCATCATGCAGATCAATTCCAGATCTTTGCGCGCTCTGTTGTCGGGCGCAGCGCCGCATCGGCTGCTGTACATCCGAAGGCATCTTCGAATTCCTTCATGTTCGCTATCGGTCCGCGCACGCGGAACATGCCGGGTGAGTGCGGATCGGTCTTCACCTGGAGCCGGCGCGCTTCAGGACGCTGATTCTGGCGCCAGACTTGCGCCCATGACAGGAAGAAGCGCTGTTCGGGAGTGAAGCCGTCGATCAGGCCGGGCTTGGTTTTGGTCGTGAACGCTTTCTGCAGTGCGGCATACGAGATCGAGAGGCCGCCAAGGTCGGCGATGTTTTCGCCAAGAGTGAGCTTGCCGTCGACATGGAGCGAATCGATTGCCACATATTGGTCGAACTGCTTTTCGACGTTCTCTGCGCGCGATTCGAACTGCTTCTTCACTTCGGGCGTCCACCAGTCCTTCATGTTGCCTTCGGCGTCGTATTTCGATCCCTGATCATCGAAGCCGTGTGTGAGCTCATGACCGATCACGGCGCCGATGCCGCCGTAGTTGACGGCGTCGTCGGCATCCGCATTGAAGAACGGCGGCTGCAGGATAGCCGCAGGAAACACGATTTCGTTCTTGGCCGGATTGTAGTACGCGTTGACTGTCGACGGGGTCATCATCCATTCGTCGCGATCGATCGGTTTGCCGAGTTTCGCATATTCGCGGCGCACGGCAAATTCATTCGCGCGCAACGCGTTCATCACATACGATTCGCGTGTGATTTCGAGATCGGAATAATCGCGCCATTTGTCGGGATATCCGATCTTCACATTGAATGCCGCAAGCTTCGTGAGCGCGGCCTGTTTCGTTGCGGCGTCCATCCAATCAAGCGTGTTGACGCGATCCTTGAAAGCCGCGATGAGGTTGTTCACCATTTCGAGCGCGCGCGTCTTCGCAGCAGGACTGAATGCTTTCTGTACGAAGAGCTGTCCGAGCGCTTCGCCCAGGGCAGCGTTCGTCAAGGCAAGCACGCGTTTCCAGCGGGGCTGCAATTCCTTGGCGCCCGTCATCGTCTTGCCATAGAAACGGAAGTTCTCGTTCACGAATGCGTCGCTCAGTTTCGGCGCCGCGGCGCGCAGCACGTTCCAGCGGAGATAGACTTTCCAGTCGGACATCGGGACGTCATTGATCATTGCCGAGAGCTCCTTGAAGAACGGCGGATGGCTCACATTGACATCGCCGGGATTCACCACATTGAACGTCTGAAAGTACGACGTCCAATTGATTTCAGGCGCAATGTCTGAGACGCCGGCAATTGACATCTTGTGGTACATTTTCTCGGGATCGCGGCGGTCGACGCGGGACATCGACGCATTGGCAAGACGTGTTTCGATCGCCATCACTGTCTTCGCATCGGACTGCGCATCGACCGTGTTGCCGGTCATCTTGCGGAACATCGACGCGATGTGCTTCACATACTCTTCGCGAATCTTCACCGAACGCTCATCGTCCTTCGTATAATAGTCGCGGTCCGGAAGACCGAGGCCGCCCTGATCGAGATCGAGGATGTAGAGCGTGCTGTTCTTCGCGTCCTGATCGACGCCGGCGCGGAATGCCGAGCCGATCCCCATCAAGTGCAGACGGGCGATCATTTTCACGAGATCGGCTTTGGTGCCGACGGCGGAAATCTTCGAGAAGATGCCGGCCAACGGCGTAAGGCCGTCGCGCTCAATTGCGGCACTGTCCATGCCCGAGGCGTAGAAATCACCGATCTTCTGTGTGATGCTTCCGTTGCGCGCCTTCGTATTTGCTGCGGACTCTTCGAGGATCTGATGGAGGATCACATTATTTTTTTCGCCAAGTTCGTCGAACGAACCCCATCGGCTATATGCATCGGGAACGGGGTTTTTAGCCATCCATCCGCCGTTTGCATACGCGTTGAAATCCTGGCAGGGCTTGACGGCCTTATCCATATTCGATACATCCAATGCGGCTGACGCTGCAGCCGGAGCAGGCTGCTGGGCACGAACAAGTTGCGCTCCAAGTATTGTAAGCGCCGCGACAAACAAGAAAAATTTGTTACGCATGGTAAAACCCCTTCTATACATGAAAAAAAGCTGGAATTTGGTAGCGCTCAGTATACGAGAGAATTTCAGAAAAGTTTCGTGTTGCGGGAGAAAATAATATCGGGGAATCTTCGATGCTCCGCCTCTCTTTCTGCATGCGCCATCTACCTGACTCACTCAGTCTGGAGGGTCGCTCCAACGACAGGACGCAGAAAAAAAAGCGGGATGCATCCGATCTGTGTAAAGCCTGGAGCGGATGCGCGGAGGCGTGTCTGTGAATTTTTTTTAAAAAAGCTTTTTTTTGCGGAACGTGACAAGCATGATCGCAGCCACAAACATCATAATGGTGATCGCGACCCAGAAGCCGTACTCCAAATCGGCTCCAGGGATGATCTTGAAATTCATGCCGAAGAGTCCCGTGATCACGCTCATCGGCAGAAAGATCGTCGAGATGATCGTGAGCACTTTCATGATCTGATTCAAATTATTCGACGTGACGGACAGATACGCATCCAACAGACCGGAGGTGATATCCCTGTACGAATCGGCCACATCCGTCATACGCACCAGATGGTCGTACACGTTCCTGTAATAGATCATTTCCTCCTGCGTGATGAGGTCGAATTCTCCGCGCGACAGCCGGTTGAGCATTTCGCGCTGATAGGTGGCCACCCGACGGATGGTCATGATATTCTGTTTGATGCGCAGGATGCGCGCCATGGTGCGCTGCGAGGGACGCGCGAAGACTTCGAGCTCGATCGCATCGATCTCATCATCCAATGCCTCGAGCATCGGCGCATAATCGTCGACAATCTTGTCGATGATCAGATGAAAGAGGAAATCAGGACCGCGCTGGAGCGTGAGCGCGTTTTTCGAGCAGAGTTCTGCCGCGAAGCGCGTTCCTTCGATCTGCGTGTAGTGATGCGTCACAAGCACGCGTTCGGTGATGAAGGCGCTCAGCTGCACAGAAGTGATGTCGGCATGCTCGATGAGCTTGTCGTCGCCGAAATGCGTTTCGATCGGATTGAAGATCACGAACAGATACTCGCCGAAATCCTCGACCTTGGGCAGATGCGGAGCGTCCTCGCGCCGGGCGCGCTGGCAGTCTTCGATCGCCAGCGGATGAAAATCAAAGAGCGACACCAGCACGGTTTCCTCTTCGGCCTCCGTCGGATCGTCAAGATCGACCCACAGGACGCCGTCGGTTGAGCGCGCTGCGGTGACGAGGTCTTTGAGCGACGTCGGCTGTAATTTTCCGTCACGAAGATAGAGGATCTTGATCATAGGCTGGTCGGCAAAGATGAGTGCGAATCCGTCACGGTCACACGGGATTGTTGACGACGCGTTCACGGGCGCCGCGATCGAATGCGAGAATATTTTCGACGGTCGTCTGCAGGATCCGTTCGACAGCCTCGATGCTGTCGAACGCCATGTGCGGCGTGAGGATCACATTCTCCATTTTCAGCAAAATATTTTTCTGCAAGAGCGCCTGAAGCTTTTCCACAGGCACGTTGCGCGTGAGCATTTGATTCTCGTCCTTCACAAGTTCCTCGCCCTCGAAAACGTCGAGTCCGGCGCCGGCGAAAATGCCGGTGTTCAGCGCGTGGTGCAGCGCGGCGGTTTCGATCAGATCGCCCCGGGCCGTATTGATGAAGAGCGCTCCTTTTTTCACCAGGCCGATATTTTTCATATTGAGCATGCCGCGTGTATGAATATTCGAGGGACAGTGCAGCGTGATGATGCGCGAGCGTGAGAGCAGTTCCTCGAGCGTGACATAGCGATAGTCGAGCGTCTCGGCCAGGAAATGGTTCTGCGAAATATCATAAACGATCACATCGAGTCCGAATCCCTTCGCCATGCGAATCACATGGAGTCCGATCGATCCGGCGCCGATGACGCCGAGCGTTTTGCCTTTCAGGTCGAATCCTTGGAGCCCGGCGAGCGAAAAATCATTCCTGATCGTGCGGATGTAAGCCTTATGGATGTTCCGGGAAAGCGAGAGAATGAGCGCGAACGTGTGTTCGGCCACCGTATTTTCGCCGTAGTACGGCACGTTGCACACGGGAATGCCGCGCGCCGATGCCGCCTCGATGTCGATGTGATTGAAACCGGTCGAGCGCGTGGCGATGAGCCTAAGCGCGGGCAGCGATGCAATCGTCTGCCGGGTGATCTGCGAATAGATGAAAACCGAGAGCGCATCGGCCTGCACGTAGTCCGCGCAGGGGACTTCCTGCAGCGGAGCGGCAAAAAACATGAGATCATAAGTTTTGCCGAGCATCCGCCGCAGGTACTTTTCTTCGGTCCTTGGCGTTTCAAAAAACGCGATCGTCTTCAGCATATGACCGTGCGAACTGTGTGTGGTTAGACAACGCCCTTCGATTTGAAATGCGCTGTGTACGCCTTATCCGTCATCTGGATATGTTTCGTGAGCCACTGCTTGAGGAACTGGAGCACTTCAACCGACATCACGAGCTGGCCGGCATGATACTGTTTCTGAGTGTCGACTACGGTCGTTGTCAGATCGTCGTGTTCCTTTTTGTGCGAGGCCGAAGCGGGATAGCCATATTGGGCGAAAAGGGACTCTTCGTACGCAAAATGCGTCTTCGTATAGACGACCAGTTCCGCCAGGATTGATTCGAGCGCCGCTTTGCCCTGCCCGACGCGCATCGCCTCGTGGAGTTTGTTAATGAGATTGATGAGAATCTTGTGCTGCTTGTCGACCTCCTGGATATTGACGCTGAGATCGTTCGACCAATCGATTAATGCCATGATGTAATTTCCCCGTTAAAAAAACGTTGACGATAATGAGCAGCGTGATTTGGTAACCTTCCGTTTCCTTCGTTCAGCGTGATCGGACATATTCATCGATCGCGGCGGCCGCTTCCTTGCCTGCCCCCATGGCCTTGATGACCGTGGCGGCGCCGATGACGATATCGCCTCCGGCCCAGACGCCTTCGCGTGACGTCCTGCCAGTGGCATCGGCAACGATATTTCCGTATTTCGTCGTCGTGAGACCGGGCGTCGTTTTATTGATCAGCGGATTTGATCCATTGCCGATGGCGATGACGGCGGCGCCCACTTCGAGGATGAATTCGCTTCCCTTCACCGGCACGGGCTTGCGCCGTCCCGATGCGTCGGGTTCGCCGAGTTCCATCTTCTGGCATTCCATGCCCGTGAGCCATCCGTCCTTGCCCACAAAGCGCGTCGGATTGGTCAGCAGCAGAAACTCGATGCCTTCCTGTTCGCCGTGATGGATCTCTTCCTTCCGCGCCGGCATTTCGGCATGCGAGCGGCGGTAGACGATATACACTTTTTCTGTCCACGGCAGGCGCAGCGCGGTGCGCGCCGAGTCCATTGCCGTATTGCCTCCGCCGATGATCGCGACGCGCGGCGCCATGGGCACGGGCGTATCGGCATCATTCGGAAAGACAAAGCCCTTCATCAGATTGACGCGCGTGAGGAATTCATTCGCCGAGTAGACGCCGTTCAGATTCTCGCCAGGGATGCCCATGAAATACGGCAATCCGGCGCCCGTGCCGATGAAGACGGCGTCGAAGCCGTCTTCTTCCATGAGCTCATCGACAGTGCGCGTCATGCCGACGACGAAATCGCATTCGATCTTCACGCCGAGGCGCTTCAGGTAATTGACTTCGGCATCGACGATGTTCTTCGGCAATCGGAATTCGGGAATGCCGTAGACGAGCACGCCGCCTGCCTTGTGCAACGCCTCGAAAATCGTGACGCTATGGCCTTTCTTGGCGAGATCGCCCGCACAGGTCAGTCCAGCGGGACCGGCGCCGATGATGGCGATCTTCTTCCCTGTCGGCGCTGGAATTTCAGGCAGGGGCACCGTGCCCGATGCCCGCTCCCAGTCGGCCACGAAGCGTTCCAGACGTCCGATCGCCACCGGTTCATTCTTCGCTCCGACGACGCAGACGGCCTCGCACTGATCCTCCTGCGGACAGACGCGGCCGCAGACTGCCGGCAGCGCGTTTGTTTCCTTGAGCGTGCGCGCGGCCAACGCAAAATTGCCGAGCGCGACATGGTAAATGAAATCAGGGATCTTCACATTAACGGGACATCCCGCGACGCATTTCGGATTCTTGCACTGAAGACACCGATCGGCCTCTTCCATCGCCGCCTCGGGCGTATAGCCGAGGGGCACTTCAAGAAAATTTTGCGCTCGCACAGCCGGTTCCTGCTCCGGCATTCCATGACGCGGAATTTTCATCCGGTCTTTGTTCGATAATTTTTTTTCCATGGAGACTGCTGCTTCTTCTTCTGTGTAATTTTTTTTACTTGTCCTGGCATCTTCACTCATCTTGGCGCGCGCATACGCTCTTACCACGCGGCCGTTTCGCGCTGCTCCTGTGCCTTGCACAGTTTTTCGAAATGTTCCATCGAGAGTTTTTCCTGGGGCGAGTACATTTTTTGCCGCGCCACAAGCAAATCGAAATCCACTTTATGCGCGTCGAACTCCGGTCCGTCGACGCAGGCAAATTGCACTGTCTCGCCCACCATCACGCGGCAGGCTCCGCACATTCCGGTGCCGTCCATCATGATCGGATTGAGACTCACCAGCGTCTCGATGCCCGCAGGCCGTGTCAGGTCCGCCACGGCTTTCATCATCACGACCGGTCCGATCGCTAGCGCCACATCGATCTGTTCTTTTGCCTCGATCATCGCCTTCAGTATCGTCGTGACGAAACCTTTCGTGCCGCAGCTGCCGTCGTCTGTGGCAATGCGCACTTCGCTCGAGACCGCACGCATTTCATCTTCCATGATCAGGAGCTCCTTCGATCTGGCGCCGATAATGGAGATGGTGCGGTTGCCGATTTGCTGATGCGCGCGCACGATCGGATGGATCGCCGCGATCCCGAAGCCGCCGCCGAGCGCAACGAGCGTCTTTCCCTTCTCGACATGCGAGGGGACACCCAACGGACCCACGACATCGGCCAGCGCGTCGCCGGCTTTCATCCGGCTCATCATCGTCGTGGTTTTGCCGATTGCCTGCACGTAGAGCGTGATCGTACCCGCGTCCTGATTCCAATCGGCAAGCGTGATCGGGATGCGCTCCCCGTCCTCGATCAGACGCAGGATCACGAACTGTCCGGCCTTTGCCTTGCGCGCGATATTCGGCGCCTCGATCACATAACGGTACACCTTTGCAGCCAGGTCATTTTTTTCAACGATTGTAAACATGCGACAACATCCTTCTTCTCAAAAAAAAACCAGTGTTAAATTTCTTCTTCCTCGATATCGCGAAGATGCACATTTAGAGCATCGACAGAAATCTTGATTTCTCGAATTGTAAAAATGAGCGACAACACCATCAGCACGAGGCTGCCGCCGAAGACGAGCTGTGCGGCCATCGCGTATCCGACAAAGAGCAGAAACATCGCCACCACGCACGATAACAGGCTGGCAATGCCGAATCCCTGCATATCGCGTATGAGATAGACACGTTTCCGCAAATTTTCGATCTGCATTTTGATGTGCGGATCCGGCTTCTGGCTGTATTGCGTCTTCAGTTCGCGAATGAGCGCCGCCAGCGCCAAAAATCGGTTCGTATAAGCCAGAAGCAGCAGCGAAATTGCCGGAAACAGAAGCGCCGGCGTCGTGATGTTGAGTTCCATGGACCTGTGTTCGTGACGGTTTTGCCAGCCTGGAGTCGAGTATTCTAAATTACGAAAAAAAAACAAGAAAGTCCCTTCCCATGCCAATTCTTTTTTGACACGCCGGATTTCTTTTTGCATTTTATCGAATTCATCGTATCTTTCGTATTCCAATTTTTACCTCGATCAATTAACCAACTTTTTTTCCGATACAGCCGCGTATTTTCACATATGATCAATATTCCTCAATTACTGTCCAAAGAACTCTCCCTTCTTCCCTCTCAGGTATCAAGCGCCCTGGCATTGAGGGCCGAAGGCGGCACGCTTCCATTCATCGCCCGTTACAGGAAGGAAGCGACCGGCGAAATGAACGAAATCCAGCTGCGCGATCTGTTTGACCGATGCGATTATCTGACCGAACTCGAAGACCGCAAGACGGCCATCCTGAAATCGATCGACGATCAGGGCAAGCTCACGCCCGAACTCCAGCAACAGATCGAAGCCTGTTTGCAGAAGACGGAACTCGAAGATCTCTATCTTCCCTATAAACCGAAGAAGCGCACACGCGCGACGATCGCCCGCGAAAAAGGCCTCGAGCCGCTTGCGGACTATATCCGCGCAAAGAACAATCCCGATGCGAAGCGCGTCAATCTCGAAAAGGAAGCTGAAAAATATCTCTCCGACGAAAAAGGCGTCAAGTCTGTCCAGGACGCGCTCGCCGGCGCATCAGACATCCTTGCCGAAGAAGTATCGGAAAAGGCCGAGTACAGGGCATTTCTGCGCGATTATTTCCTGAACGAAGGCGTCTTCGTTTCCTCGATCGACGAGAAGAAACATCCCGTCGGCACGACAAAATATGAAATGTACCGCGACTACAAAGTACGCGTGAAGGACATCCAGCCACACAACATGCTCGCGATGCGCAGAGGCGAGGCCGAAGAGGTGATCGCATTCGATCTCGTGTTCGATGAGCAGTTTGTCTACCAGTATCTTGACAGCAAGGAGATCGCCGCGCAGGTTTCGAGCGTGCGCGACTTCTATGTGGCGATGGTGCGCGACGCGTTCGAGCGGCTGATGCGCGCCACGCTCATCGGGGATGCGCGATTGGAGAAGAAGGATACAGCCGACACTGAATCGATCAAGACGTTCGAGGCGAATCTGCGCGAACTGCTGCTCGCCTCGCCCGCCGGCATGAAGCCCACGCTGGGAGTCGATCCCGGTTTCCGCACCGGCGTCAAGGTGGTGGCGATCGATGAAACTGGAAAATTCATGGAGTATCATGCGATCTTCCCGCACACATCGAGCGATGCGCAGCGCGAAGCGGGCGCCAAGCTCATCCTCTCGCTCATCGAGAAACATAAAATAGAGCTAATCGCCATCGGCAATGGCACGGCCGGACGGGAAACCGAGGAATTCGTCACCACCACGATCAAGAAGCTTAAAAAGAAACCCGCCACAGTCATCGTGAACGAATCGGGCGCGTCGATTTATTCGGCGAGTCAGGTGGCGATCGAAGAATTCGGCGATCTCGATCTGACTGTGCGCGGCGCGATCTCGATCGGACGCCGGTTGCAGGATCCGCTTGCCGAACTCGTAAAGATCGATCCGAAGTCGATCGGCGTCGGACAGTATCAGCACGATGTCGACCAGCGCATGCTCAAAAAGAAACTCGAAGAGACGGTTGAAAGCTGCGTGAACTTTGTCGGCGTCGATCTGAACATGGCATCGAAGGAGCTCCTGAGCTACGTCGCCGGCGTGAATGCGGGACTCGCAAAATCGATCGTCGCCTACAGAAACGAAAACGGCGCATTCAAAAGCCGCGACGAGCTGCGCTCTGTTCCGAAATTCGGTCCGAAGGCGTTCGAACAGGCGGCGGGATTCCTCCGCATACGCGGCGGGAAAAATCCGCTTGATAATTCTGCCGTGCATCCCGAAAGTTATCCGATTGCGCAGAAGATCCTCAAAGATCTCAATCTGCCGCTCGAGGAAGTCACGAAGACGCCCGATGTGCTCAACAAGATCGACATCAAGAAATATGTGACTGAAAAAGTCGGCGAGCCCACGCTGCGCGACATCATCAACGAACTCAAGAAACCGGGACGAGATCCGCGAGCGGAATTCAAATATGCGACGTTCAAGGAAGGGATCACCGAACTGAAGGATCTCACAGTCGGCATGGAACTCGAAGGCGTCGTGACGAACGTGGCGAACTTCGGCGCGTTTGTCGACATCGGCGTGCATCAGGACGGACTCGTGCACATTTCGCAGCTTGCCGACCGATATGTTGCCGATGCGAAGACGGTGGTGAAGGTGGGACAGATCGTGAAGGTCCGCGTGCTCGAGGTAAACGAAGGCCTCAAGCGCATCGCGCTCACGATGAAATCCCCGGGCGCATCAGGCGCCGCGCCGGGCGGAGGCTCGAAAGCGAAGTCGGCGGCCGCACCCGAGCCGAAATACACGCTCAACGATCTGAAGTCGAAATTCGGGAGCAGATGAGGGACAGAGAAGAGCGATTTACAGCAAGCCGGAAATCAAATCGGCGAGACTCAGCGAGAAGACAAATCCGCCGGGCGATGTGAAACGCCAGGTCAGATCGACGCGCAGCAGATCGAAGATATTGTTAATGCCGACACCGGCTTCATAATAGAGCAGACTGTTGTTCGCGGCACGCGCGCAGCTTGCGGTGGCGATAAACTCCCAATTGGTCTCATACAGCGGTGTGATGCCGAGCCAGAGAAACGGCGCGCGACGGAAGTTGTGTTCGAGGTTGAGCGAAGCGAACCAGTCGCCCTGAAATTCGTGCGGCTTCAATCCCTTGAATGTGCCGATCTGCCCGTAGCCGCCGAGGCCCGAGAGAATGTCGAATGTGCGTTGCAGCGGCAGCGATCCGCCAGATGTGCCCAGGGAGGCTTTGATATAGAGCGACTGGGGAAAGAGCAGATCGGCTCCCATTGTGCGCACTTTTGCCTGAGCCGACACGGTGTAGCGTTTGTACGAATAATCGCCTCCGAGCGTCCCGCGGTCCGCATATTCGATCCCCGCATCGAACACAAATGCCTGCGGCATGAAATTCAGCAGCAACCGTTGGCCGTACGAGAGTGAGACGGTAACGGCGCGCAGATGCCCGTCATCGATCACAGGCTGTTGGCGATAGCGGCGCGAACGCCCGAGGATCGAATAATCGGTGTGCTGCAAGAGCGAGCGATTCTCCTCCGACTTGTATTCGATGCTTGTGCTTGTGACGGGCATGGGATGATAGGACAAAGCGGTCTTCCATCCCTCGCGCTCATAATAATCGTAATAATCCAGTTTGCTCACGAGGGCCGCCACCGAGTTCGAGAAAAACGAATACGGTTTTTCCTCGGGCAGGAGTCCGAGTGTCCGATAGACATCGCCGCCGATTGCAAACTGCCTGGCTGACGAAGATGCGCTCGAGAATCCGGACGAGACCGACGCGCGCTTTTCCCAACCGAATGGGAATGTCACTCCGGCAGAATATTTCCACACCTTGTCTGAAGTTCCGTACCCGAGCATCGCGCGCAGATCGACGAGTCCGCCCACGCGCACGAATGCATGATCGACACCCAGATGCAGGCCTTCAACGCGGTTGAAATAGACATCGATAAAACCGAGGATCGATCCGGTTGCGGCGCCGGCAAGGGCGACAGCCGCGCCCGAGGGTTTGAATTTTCTCTCAAGCGTCTGCGTGCTGTCGAGCGTTGAGTAGGCCCGTTCCTGTTCGTCGGTCAGCGGCAGCACATTGGTCTGCGCCCAGAACGCAGAGTCGAGCCGGTTGGCCGATGAATCGTACGTGACAAGTTTCATCACACTGATTGAATCGGCAAAGACAGGATTGATCGCATAGTCATAAATGACGACATCTTTTTCAAGGCCGATTGCCGGCATCTTCAATCCGGCGAACGAGACGCTGAGCGAGCCTTCGGTTCTGTAATCGGCCGGGAGCCAGAATCTGTTTTCATAGAGACTGAAGTGCTGGCGATAGCGCACGCCGTTGAGTTTGATGAACGGAATGACGAATGCTTCGTTCGGACGCACATCGACTTCGACGACGGCATACGAGCGTTCGGCGATCGAGATGCGACCGTAGAACAGTGGCGTCGAGCGCGAGCGAGGAAGAAGCTGAATGTCATAGACGTCGAAGTCGTCCTGCACGCGCGTGCGCAGCAATTTGTAATCGTAATAGTCGAACGCCGACGGCGCCGTGGGACCGGTGAAGCGGAAGCCGAGCTGCGGAATTTCGTCGTCGTTGAAATTCATGATCGCGCCCACGTTCGACGCCTGGAATCCGGCCGGGAGGTTGCCGGTCTTGCGCGTCTGCGTGATCACTTCGCGCAGCGTATCATGCTGCGACCAGAAGAGCGTCGAATAGGATTCTGTAATCGAGGCGATCGACGTATCGCTTCTGAGCGTCATGCGCGTGAATGCCTTTCCCTCGAAGCGCTCGAGCGATTGCATCCATTGGCGTTTGTGTTCGATCGCCCGGCGGATGATTTCATAGGCGGGATCTTCATCCGTCACCGTCACGCCCGGAAGTTGTATCGAGATGGGTTGAAGCCTGATCGACAGCGATTGTGCCGCATCGACCGAGGCCAGATCGAGCGAATCCGTTTTATATCCCACGTAGCTCACCACAAGTACAGCAGGCGCCTGATAGAGCGGAAACTGAAACTCGCCCCGGGCATTGGTGAGCGTTCCGCGTGACGAACCCGCAAGGCGGATCGTGGCTGCCGGCAGCAATTCATTCGTTGCGGCGTCGCGCACTGTGCCTGAAATCGTGCGCGTCTGCGCACAAAGACCGACGCCGTTCAGCGCCGGCAGCGCAAGCAGAGCAATGAGGCAGAGCACCATCCCTGTGCGTTGCCGCGCGGAATGAGCAGCCGCAGTGCGAAGTCCGCCGTATGCTCCCATGAAATCCATTTTTAATTCAATTGAAATTTTAGTATTTTTTCTGAAACGAAGCGGATGCGCCGCATACACCGCGTATGCGGTGTCCGTCCATTATCCACTGGGTATCCCGTGTAGAAAAAAAAATACGACTATGCACTGTGTTCTTCTTGCTGCAGGAACCGCGACCCGTTTGCGGCCGCTGACCAACGACACTCCCAAATGTCTCCTTCCGATCGGCCCGATGCCGATGCTCGAACGCACGCTTCGTGCGGTGTCGGACGCCGGCGTCAAAAATTTTACGATCGTGCTCGGATTCGAGGCGCAGAAGATACGCGACTTTGTGGCCGAACACTTCCCGTCCCTTGCCGTGCGCTTCATCATGAACGACGATTATGCGGGGACCAACAATGCGTTTTCACTTCTGCTTGCACGCTCGAGCGTGGGCAGAGACGCGCTGCTGCTGCTCGACAGCGACATATTGTTCGACGAGTCGATCCTCACGCTCCTGCTGCATTCGCCTCACGAGACATGCCTGGCCGTCAGGACGGCAGGCGAGATCGGCGATGAAGAGATCAAAGTGAAGATCAATCACAATCATGAAATCGTGGAGATCGGCAAGCATGTCGCGCTCGAATCGACATACGGCGAATCGATCGGCATTGAAAAATTCTCGCACGAAGCGACGCAGATCCTCTTTCACACGCTGCAGAAGCGCGTCGTCACCGAGAACCGGATCAATGAATATTACGAGGCGTCGTTCCAGGAGATGATCGATGCCGGAGCGATGATCTTCGCCGAGGATGTCGGTATTCGCCGCTGCATGGAAGTCGATACGATCGACGACCTGAAAAAAGCGGAACGCACATTCGGCTCATGACGACACACTCGTTTCTCCGTCTGTATCGCCTGTCTGTAAAATCGGCCGCTTCGGACGAGTTGGTCAATACGTACCTCCAGCGTCCCGCGGCCGCCTGTCTGACATACGCGCTCGCCTTCACAACAGTAACACCCAACCAGGTCACATTCGTTTCGACCGTTTTCGGCATCGCGCTCGGCGTGCTGCTTGCCCTTCCAACGCCTGAGTATGCTGCGGCGGCCTTATGCGCCTGGCTGAAGGACGTGTTCGATTCGGCGGACGGACAACTGGCGCGCGCCACGGGCCGACTGAGCCGTCGCGGAAGATTCTGGGATTCAATCGGCGATTTCGCGGTGAATACGGCGTTGTTCATCGGACTCGGCAGCACGCTTGTGCGCGAGGGACACGGCCTGCTTCTTGCAGCGCTCGCATCAACGCTCGGCTGGCTCTCGGTCAATCTGCGCGTGTCCTATCAGGTCTTTTATCAGACATCATATCTCCACGCGAAGGGATCGTATATGCAAAACCGCGTCACGGAGGAAGTGCGCGCAGAGGATACAGTTGAATCGGATCGTGTCACGCTTGTGCTGCAAAAAATATTTCAGGTCATGTATGGATGGCAGGACAGATTGACGGCCGCGATCGATCGCCGCTGCCGGCGACGCGCGGGCAATCCACCGCTTGTGCAATGGTATGAGGACAACACAAGCCTTCGTCTCAACAGACTTTTTGGAATGGGCACCGATTTCGTCACGCTCACTGTCTGTCTTGCTGTACGAAATCCGGATGCGTATCTGATCGTCTCGCTTGTTGCATTCAATCTTCTCTGGACGCTGGCTGTCGCTTACCGCTTTTTTTTCGCCTTGCGCACTTCCGCCTCAAGTTCGAAATGATCCTCGGCCGACACGCCGATCTTTTTTCTGAGATCGGCAAGGTCATCCGCTTTTTCAGGCGTGATGTAGCCGTCGCTCCAGGCTTCTTCGAGTGCGTTGTGATAGAGATCGAATTTGACCTGTGTCTGCAGCTGCACGAACTCGTCATCGCCGAATCCGAGTTTCCCGCGCACAAGTTCCATCACATCGTTGGCCTCGGCCGAGAGCGTGTCTGCCAGCAGCAGATGACTCACAACGGCGCTCAGCACCGATTCGCGCGTGGGTCCGTCGATCGGTGTCGGATCGGGACGCTGCTTCTGCTTCTCCTGTCGGAGCTGCCCTTCCAGCTCCTCGAGCTGGCGGCGCTCTTCCTGGAGCTGCGTTTCATATTCGTGCTGCATTTGTTCCTGGCGTTGCTGCATCTCATGCAGCAGGCGCTGCAGTTCCTGCAGGTGCAACTGCTTCTGCTGCTGGATCTCGAGCTGACGTTGATCTTCGTTGAGTTTGGCCTGTTCCTGAATCTGAAGCTGGTGGTGTTCGTCGTGCTCGTGCGATTGCTCTTCAAGCCGGCGCCGATGTTCTTCATCACGCTGCTCGAGTTCGCCTCGATGCCGATCGTCGCGCTGCTGAAGCTCAGTGCGGTGCTGCTCGTCGCGCTGTTGCAGCTCGTTTCGGTGCCGCTCGTCGAGTTGCTGCAGCTTGCTTTGATGCTGCTCGTCGCGTTGACGGAGTTCGCTTTGGTGCTGTTCCTGCATCTCGGTCTGCGCCTGATGCTCCTGCTGAAGTTTTTGCGACTGTTCTGTCAAACGGACCACTTCGGCGTATAATTCCTCCGTCCGTCTGTACGATTCTTCGGCATCGTCGACAACGACACGATATTTATCCTGCGCTTCCTTATGATCGGCGCGCGCCTGGCGCAGTTCCTGCGCAAGCACCGCAATCTCCTGCTGATGTTTGAGGCGGAGCGCTTCGATCTCTTCCTTGAACCGTTCGATCTGAGCCTGCTGCTGTTTGATCGTTGAGCGTTGGCTTTCGTCGTTCGCTGCGGTGTCTTTCCGCCCCGATGTCGTGTCTGTGGAAGACTCTGCGGACGCCGACTTCTCGGCACCCGGAGGCGGCGCCGCGGAGGCTTTGGATTCCGCCTCCGCTTTTTCTTTGGAGGCGGAAGATTCGTTTTTCTTTTTCTGTGAATCAAGCGCCGATTTGATGCGCTGGCTGTAGGCCAGGGCGTACATATTGCCCGGTTCGAGCGCCAACGCCTTCTTTACTTCGACCATCGCCTGCGTATATTCCGCAGCCTGGATTGAGCGATCGGCTGCCTTGAGATATTCGCCGATCAGTTTTTTCTTTTCGTCCTTTGTGCCCATTCGATTTTTACTCCGCCTCTCTCTCTCACTATGTGAACCATCGCATCATTCCGCTGCGGCCTTCTGCGCCATTGTTCTGACCAGGGCCGTCACGGACCGGAAATCGATCTTGCCGCTTCCCATCTTTGGAAATTCTTCGATCACGACGAACATCTTTGGCAGCGCGATGTTCGGAAGTTCTTCGCTCATTTTTTTGAGGATTGATTTTTCATCCACTTTCTTCGTCACTGCCGCGACGATCTTCGCTCCCTTCAAGGCATCGGGCAGCTCGACGATGCAGCATGCGACGTCGTCGGGAAGCTGGCGCTCGAGCACTTCCTCCACGCGCACGAGCGAAATCATTTCGCCGCCCACTTTGATGAAGCGCTTGAGCCGGCCGACATGCCACAGGAAGCCGTCTTTGTCCATCACTCCCATATCGCCCGTGTCGTACCATCCATGACGGATGTGATAGGAGGTCTCCTCGAAATCGTCGAAGTATCCTTTCATCACGTTGTCGCCTTTGACGAGGATCTTCCCGGTCTCGCCCGGTTTGCACTCTTCGCCTGTTTCGTAGCGTTCGATCCTGACCTTGACACCCGGACAGACCCAGCCGACGGAACCCGGCCGGTTGCGCTCGTGCGTGTTCGACGTAATGACGGGACTTGTTTCGGTGGCGCCGTATCCCTCGAGCAGCGTCACCTGATGTTTGTCTTTGAATCCCTTGCGCAGCACATCGGGACATTTGTCAGCGCCCGAGAGCGTGACGCGCACTGAGGCGAAATCGCCGGGATCGGATTTCTTCAGATATCCCCAGAGAAAACTCGGCGTGCCCACAACGAACGTCACCTTCTCGTCGCGGATGATGTCGCAAATTTTTCTGAACTCAAGCGGATTGGCATAGGGCACGACCTTCATTCCCATCAGGAGCGGAATCCAGTGATTGACCGTGAGCCCGAACACATGGAAGTACGGAAGATTCGCCAGCATCACGTCGTCGACAGTGAAGTTGAACATCTTTCTGATGCCTTCGATGTTCGAGGCGATATTATGGTGCGAGAGTTCGACGGCGCGCGGCTCCTTCTCGCTGCCGCTTGTAAACAGGATCACGCTTGTATCGTGCGCGTCGCCCCCGTGCACCGCGCGCAGCAGAAGCGAATATGGAAGCTTCGACTTCAACGCGGCTGAAAGCTTGTCGGCCGCGGTGATCGATGCCATCACATCCTCGATGAAGACCATGCCGGGTGTGATGCGGCAATTGATCTTTTCAACGAGCGCCCGTGACGCGATCACGGTCGTAAATCCGCACTTCTTCTGCGCGTACTCGATATTCTGCGCGGCTCCAGTCGAATAGTTGATCATCACGGGCACGCGGCCGCTCATGAGTACGCCGAGCATTGCAAGCGAACATCCGGCAGAGGTCGGGATCATCACGCCGATGAATCCCTTATCGAACTTCGTAAACTTCTCGGCAAGGATCAACGATGCGATCAATGCCTTCGAATAGGAAATGGTGCGATTGGTATTCTTATCGATAATTGCCGTTTCCGAGCTGCGCAGTTTTGCAACGCGGATAAATTCATGGTGCAGTACCATCTAAAACCCTTCATCGTTACTCATGATCGCATCACAGGTCCGCCGCGGTTGTCCCGGCCGACCGGGGATGCGCGCCGGTGTCCATCAGTACAATAAAATAGCGGATGACGCGTGAAAAAGCAACCAGCATGAGCGACAATCGACGATAAAGATTGTGCTTGCATTGGAGCTGATATTTTGCATTATTCAAATGATCATTTTTCAATCAAGGAACCCATACATATGAAAAAAATTGAAGCCATCATCAGACCCCACAAACTCGACGAAGTGCGCGACGCGCTCCAGGAACACGGCTATCGCGGTCTCACCGTGACGGAAGTAAAAGGATTCGGCCGTCAGATGGGGCACAGCGAGATCTATCGCGGTTCGGAATACTCGATCAATTTCCTGCCGAAGGTCAAAATCGAAATCGTCTGCGCCGATGAAAAAACCGACACCGCCGTGTCGCTCATCCTGAAGCATGCGCGTACGGGAGAAGTCGGTGACGGAAAGATCTTCATCCTTCCTGTTGAAGAAGTGATTCGTGTACGAACGGAAGAAGTCGGCGAGGATGCGCTCTGACAACGTCGACCCATGTCAGCACATACAAAGAAATAGTTCCCGATTTTTCGATAAAACTCCCAACTGGAAAAGTTTATTTTTCGGAGTATCTGCTCTGAATTCGCATATTTTTTTAAAAAAATCCTTGCGTTTAAGAAAATAACCATTTATTTTTCTGGAGCAAACAACAGTACACCGTTTTTGCGCTTGTAATGCCTCTCGATCTGTCTCGAGATTGTTTTGCTGGGGGGATCTTCAAAAGAGACCTAGTCTTCACGCCGGCCCAAAACGGCGGGGAAGACGGCAAACAACAAATCGCCCAGAGTTGATCTCGCGTGCGGTTTCGCGTTATCGAAGCAACAATTCCGGTCGTACACCCAGAAAAACGGCTGCCCCAAGGGCGGACCCTGGGTATTTTGGACAATCTACAAAGAAAGGATCGTTCCATGGAAAAAGGAACTGTCAAGTGGTTCAACAGCGCCAAAGGTTTCGGATTCATCCAACGCGAATCCGGCGAGGATGTCTTCGTACACTACAAAGCGATTCTTGGCGACGGTTACAAAACATTGAACGAAGGGGATAAGGTCCAATTCGACGTAGAAAAAGGACCGAAAGGCTTACAAGCAGCGAGTGTTACCAAAGCCGATTAAGTAACTCCAGACCTTCCATTCCAAACCCCGCCACACATTTTGTTGTGGCGGGGTTTGTTTTTTTCGGCCCCACTTTTTCCGGACCAGACACGCCATGATGAAACCCGCCGTTACGATGATCCTTCTGGCCGCTGCCGCAGGCATCGCCGCCGGATGCGCAGGCTCATCCGCACCTGTGTTCAATGCGGATGTAAAAACAATCGCCCCGTACAGTCCCTCTGTCCGCGCCGGCACGACGCTCTATGTTTCGGGACAGCTTGGATTGGATCTCCAGACGCTGGAGCTTGTGGGAGAGGACATCGAGTCGCAGACGAAGCAGGTCTTTGCGAATCTGCAGTCGGTGTTGGCGAATTCGGGCTATACGCTCGATGATGTCGTGCAGTGCACCGTGTATCTGAAGGACATCCGTGAGTTCAAGAAGATGAACGATCTCTATGCATCGTACTTCAGGGCGGGAAAATATCCAGCCCGCGTCGCGCTTGAAGTCGCGAATCTTCCGAAAAACGGACGCATCGAGATCTCTGCGATCGCCGTGAAATAACGGACATAAAAAAACGCTGTCGCGGATATTCCGCCACTCGATGAGTGCGCATCTCATCTCATCGTGAGCGTCGGAAGATCCACGACAACGTTGCGTTGCGCGCGCATGCACACGACATGCGCGCTGTGGATCTGGTTATCGCTTTGCCGTCTTGTAATATGCCATCGCTTCAGGGGCCCACTTCTTAAGATTCTCGATGCGGGTTTCATCGGCCGGATGCGTGCTCATGAATTCGGGCGGCTTCTGCCCTCCCGCCTGCTTCGACATGCGATCCCAGAACTCAACCGCTTTGTTCGGATCGTAGCCCGCCATGGCCATGAAGATGACGCCCATATGGTCGGCTTCGCTTTCCTGAATCCTGCTGTAGGGCAGCAACGCGCCGTACTGCGCGCCCACGCCATAGACCGTCATCCAGAGATTTTTCGTCGCATCCGTTTTGTCCTTCAGCGCTGTTTCAAGCGCCATCCCTCCGAATTGCGCCACAAGTCCCTGGCTCATGCGTTCGCCTCCGTGCTCGGCAACCGCATGCGCGATCTCATGACCGAGCACCACGGCCAGACCCGTTTCATCCTGTGTCACAGGCAGGATCCCCGTATAGACAACGACCTTGCCTCCGGGCATGCACCAGGCGTTGACTTCCTTACTTTCGACGACGTTGAATTCCCATTTGTAATCCTTAATCTTATCGCTCATATTTTTTTCGGCCATGTAGCGCTCCACCGCTTGCTGGATGCGTCCGCCGACGCGTTTGACAAGGGCCACCTGATCCTGATTTGTGCTGAGCTTATTGGTCTTGAGAAACTCATCGTATTGTTGAAAGCTCATCGACAGCATCTGTTCATCGGGAATAATATTGAACTGCTTGCGGCCGGTGACCGGGACCGAGCTGCACGAATAAATGGAAAGTGAAAAGAGCAGCGTTGCGAGTAACGTTTTAGAGCTCATAAGAGTACCTCCTTCTGCATTGTAAAAAAAATTGGAGTCGCCAGAGTGAGAGTAAAGAGGTTCGAACATTCAATCGTCGCTCATACCGCCTCCCCTACTGTACAAAAAAAACAATTGAGCAAATAAGTTCCCCTCAATATTTGTCGAACCAGACATCGTCCGTCTGGACGAACGGCTGCGAGAGGTATCGGCGCGCCTCGACGATCACGCGCCCGTATGTCAGCGGATCGCGCCCGGCCGTCTCGAGTGTTTTCGAATAGAGCTCCTGCGCCTCCTCCCGCCTTCCGGTGAGGTCAAGAATGTTTGCCCGACGCACCGCGCTTAAGAGCGGATAAAACGCATATTCGCCTCCGGCATGCTGATGCGAGGCCTCAAGAAAAAGCGAGTCGGCCCTGCTCCACTCGTGTCGGGCGCCAGCGGCTTTGCCGAGCGAAAAGAGCGCAATCGCATTGGCGCCGATCGAATTGGCCGGATCGAGCTGCAGTGTCAGGTGCGCTTCCTTTTCGGATGAAGGGAGATCGCGGCTGTACACCCGGTAGCTGATGGATGTCCGGGCATGGGCAAGAATGCGGAATGTCGGGATCCAGCGCAGGACGAGGTACTGCGGATTCCACTCGACACGCAGCGGAGCCGAAGGCAGCGTGAACGTGAAGCGCTGTTCGGGCTGCGAAACGAATATCCGTTTCAGGAACGATTTGGCCGCTGTTTCAAAATACACGTTGATCGGCATCACGAACATCTCTCCGCGCTGCGTGACAGTGACAGTCACCTCGAATGATCCGCGCAGTGTCGGCGTTGTCGTGCTCGTGAGCACGTATTCAGGGAAACCGGTCTTATAGAGCCACTCCTCGAAAAACCAATCGAGTGGCGATCCGTAAATCTGTTCGCAGAGCGCCTGCAGATGCGAGATCGTCGGAGGCTGCCCGGCCGCCGCTTCGCCGTAGAGCGAACGGATGACCGCATCGAAACTCTCACGTCCGAGAATATAGTCGAGCATTAAAAAGACGTACCGTCCCTTATACGTGAAGACATCCTTTCGTCCCCGTTCGCCGGTAGCGCCGTCTGCAAGCGGCTGTTCCGGATAAAAATCGAGCGCGTGTGAAAGGAGATGCGACCGCTCGCGTATCTGGCGTGCGGGATCGGATCCCGGTGCGCTGAAGAGAAATCGCGTGGCCAGATATCCGGCCCAGCTTTCATCGAACCAATAGGATGAATCCGGCACGCGGAAAGCATACGCGCGAGAGGTTTCGAGGAGCCAGACATTGTGCGCGCTGAAAATGAAGGCGGACGAATCGAACTGCGCATGCTCCGGCCCCGTGCGCACAAGCACAAGGCTGCCCGACACGATCGGCTCCGAATCGATCGAAGCGCGGCCGATCGAGGCGAATGTCATCCGATCGAATCGCGGGATGCAGCGCTGCGATGCGAAATAAGCCGAGGCCTCGAAGAGTTTGTGCACGATCGATCGGGCGAACGATGAATCGAATCCGTTCAATGGCGCAAAGAGCGTCACGCCGCACATGCCTGGTCTTCCCGGAGCGACCACTGTGCGCGTGTCGGTCGAGCCGGCGATGCAGAACGCCTCGTCCCACTCATGCACGACATCGGTGCGCACGATGCGCCAGACGGTCCGGTTCTCCTGGACACCGACAGAGTCGACTGATCCTCCCGAGATGATTGCATAGGATGGCGATGCATGGAGTTCGATCTCAAGCGCGGGATGCGAACGCATCGGATCGTGCACTGAAGGAATCAGAATCGGAACGTACGTGCCGCTGCGGTCCGACTGCAGAAGAAATTCGCGGGCGTTGATGAAGCGCGCGCCGGTCGAGGCGGTATCTTCGACGACGCTGTAGCGGATGCGGAACAAGAGCGAGTCGTTGACCGCGACCGTATCCGGCAGCGGACATTCGAGCAGGGACATCTCGGGATTGTTGACCGAGGGATTGATGAGGAACCCGATCGTCCGATCGTTTTCGTCGGTGACAGAAATGATCTTCGATGCCGAAGGGATGCGAAACGTCACGGAAGCAAGCGAGTCGCGAAGTACGCGTATCCAGATCGCTGCGCTGCATCGGATGCGCGCATGGTCTTCCTCAAGCAGGCATGTGAGCTTGTATCTCAGCATTTCTGCCGGGACCCTGTCTGACGCCATGGACGCGCGCGCATCGGCTGTGGAGAGCAGTGCCGTCACTGCGCAGATGGCGGCACATCGAAACACTGCAGATGTGGATCGGTAGATTCCCCTCGTCATCACCTTTACACAAAATTAGACATTCGCATTCATCATTCTGACGAACTCGAGATTTTCGTCGAACGACTTTTTCAATTTCTCTGAAAACTCCGCAAAGCTGATCGTGCGCAGCGCCGTGTGTTCGGAGACAAGCAACTGCCATGCCTCGTCGGTTTCGATATTGAGGTTCACCGGATCGCCCTCGATGCCGTATCCCCAGAGCTGTGAAAAGAGATCGGCCGTGCGCACGATCGCCACCAGTGTCTGGTCCATGGGAGCGAACTTCGGCGTATGATGATAGCGGATGATCTCGGCCAGGTTGACCGGAAGCCGCCAGCGTTCGGCAAGCAGACCGCCCGCCTCGCAGTGATTGATGCCGAAGCATTCCTCTTCGGCGATCGTATCCATATACAACTTGTCCTTGATCAATCCCTCGACGGCCGAATAGTCGTCGGGACTGATCTCCATCAGCACGAGCTTGCCGAAATCATGCAGCAGGCCGCCGACAAATTCCTTGCCCGCGGTGCGGAAATAATATTTCGTGGCGATCAATCGCGCGATCGACGCCGTGGTGACCGAATGCCTCCAGAACCGGGCGAACGCCTCGCGGTTGATGAGCTTCGGCGACGACATCTTGTTGGCCAGCAGGAACGTGATCATCAATCTGCCCACTTCGGCAACGCCCAGCAGACTCACCGCATTCTGCACGGTCGACACGCGCGATCGCAGACCGTAAAACGACGAGTTGATGGCCCTCAGCAGCTTTGTCGTGAGGATGACATCAAGCTCGATCAGACGCGCCACTTTTTCGATCGAAATATTTTCGTCGTCAATGGCGGCCAGAATGTCTGTTGTCGCAACAGGAAAGGACACGAGGTCCTTCACTTTTTGGATGTCTTCGCGGATGTTTTTGGGGGGCATAACTTACCTTCCATTCACTATTAATTTATGCGCGATTGCGCGGAGCGAAAGTGCGACCGATGAATGCGGCGCGTGAACAACGACCGGCGTCTGGGCACAGACCGATTTTCCGACAGACGGATCGTGGAGGAGAAATCCAAGGAACTCAATTTTTTCATGGAGAAAATGCTGTATGACCGATTCAAGATTCCGATATGTCGCTTCGGCCTCGCGCGGCGTTTTTGCCATGTTGACAATCAGTCGCAACGCGGGCATGCGGCCCTGGGCCGTGTGCTGGATGAGCTTCACCATCGCATAGGCGTCCATGACCGCCGTGGGTTCTGGCGTCGTGATGATGATGACGTCATCGGACTGCACGGCGAAAAACAATATCTCGTCGCTTAATCCGGCCGACGTATCGATCAGGACAATGTCCTTCGGCGTGTCGGCTTCATAGATCGTCGACAGGAGCTGCTTTTGCGTCGCGGTCGTGAGTGTCGGAAAATCGTATTTCCCCGAATCGCCGGCGAGCACCTTCAGACCGTTATAGGATGTGATGAGTGCGTCGTCGATATCGGCTTCATTGCGCACGACGTGGCTCAACCGGTATCGGGGCGAGAGACCGAGCACCATTTCGGTGTTGCCGAGATTCGCATCGGCGTCGACGAGCACCACACGTTTTCTCATCCCGGAAAGAATGATGCCGAGATTCGACGCGATATTCGTCTTGCCCACGCCGCCTTTGCCCGAGGTGACGACGATCGTGCGGGGGCGGCCCTGTGTCGGTTGTTGCGCGGAGATGGAAGCCGATCGGCCCATCAGCTGAGCGGCCATTTCGCGCAGTCTGTTGGCCTGATCACGCATCGGGAAGCGCTCCATTGAAGATCATCTGTGCGATCGCCAGGCTGTCGGCCGCCTGGATGTCGTCGGGCACCTGCTGTCCCATGGTGAGGTACGAAATTGGAAGACGGGTGTCGGCCGTCAAATTCACGATATTGCCGAACGCCGAGGCTTCGTCGAGTTTCGAAAAAATAATCCGATTGGGCGTCAACGGCGCGAAGCGTTTGACGACATCGCGCATCGTGCGCAGGCTCGCCGTCGAGCTGAGCACCATGTGCACTTCATCGGGCTGGGCGGCGCGCAGGATTTTTTCGAGCTGCGCGATCTCTTTCGGATTGCGCTGATTGCGTCCGGCCGTATCGATAAAAATGACATCCTTCGATGCGAACTTTTTCAACAGCAGCGGCATGTCTTTCGGCTTGTAGGCCACATCCATATCGATCGAGGCGATTGTGGCGAACGTCTGCAGCTGATCGATGGCCGCGATGCGAAATGTATCGGCCGAGATGAGCGCGACCTTCATTTTTTTGACGAGAGAAAAGATCGCCGACAGCTTCGCGATGGTCGTTGTTTTACCGACACCTGTCGGTCCCACAAAGGCGATGATCTTCGAGCGTTTTTTCAACAACTTCGATTCGCCCGCTGCGGGAATCAATTCGGCCAGCGCCTTCAGCGCGCGGTCGTTGATCTGTGCCGCGCTGAATCCCTGCGCCGAGTCCATCATGGGCTGGATGATGCCCATCGCAATCTTTTCTGTGACATCCTGCGCGGTGAGCGCATTGAACACGCGCCTGTACGACAAGGGCAGCGCGTGCCCTTTCGAATTCGAGATCTCTTCGCGAAGATCATCAAGCGACCGCTTTAATTCATCGAGTTCCGCCTGCATCGCCGGCGAGTGCGGCGCGACGCCGTGCGAGGCTCCGCGCTCGATCGACGAGGAAGACACGGCCGATTGTGCAACGGACGCGTGACGCGTCTCGCGCGCGGTCGTGCGTTCCTGACCGAAGCGTTCGCTTAACTGCTGAAGCGCGGCAAGAGGCGACGTGTCATCTGTCGCGCGCGCCGAAGCATGCGTTCCCTGGCCTTCACGGCCCGAAGACGGCTGAGCCGATGCTTTGCGCTCCGATGCGTGCGCCGCTGCCGGCGAGTGTTGGAACTCATCGTCTACCGCGCCCGTGATTTCGTACTGGAGTTTTCCCTTCATCGAGAACACTCCTCCCGCGGGCACGGAACGCGTACTGAGAAGAATGGCATTATCTCCCAGCTCCTTCTTCATCTTCTCTGTCGCTTCTTTGAGCGTCGGCGCAACGAATTTTTTAATCTTCATGTGTGCGTATGTGTGTGGCCCGGTTGTGCTTCAAGCGCGGAACATTCTAATAGAAAATAGTGTACGAAAAAAAACATTCTCTTGCACCAATTATTGTGGCTCAAGCAACTCCACCTGCCCGATGAATTCGATCTCGGTTTCGGGGGGAAGTTCCGTAAACGACAAGATGACCAGCGACGGAAATGCCGTATGCAACAGCCGGTACAAATACGGCCGGACCGTGGCAGCCACCACAAGCAGCGGCTGATAGCCGTAGCCGAGCGCCTGGTCAATCGAGGAGGCAAGATTGTGATGGATCGTTTGTATGACCGCCGGCGGCAATCCGAGCGTCGAGCCGACATCCCGGTTTTTCTTCAGCGAGTCGGTCACCAGTTCCTCGAAATCAGGATCGATCGAGATCGCGTGGATGACGCCGTTCTGATCCTGATACAATCTGGCGATCGTATCGGACAGCGAGTGGCGGACGTACTCGGTAAGCACATCCACATTTTTGGTAACGCGCGCGTAATCGACAAGGGATTCGACGATCGACACCAGATCGCGGATCGGAATGCCTTCGCGCAACAGATTCTGCAGCACTTTCTGCACCGATCCGATCGGCAACAGGTCGTTCGTGAGTTCTTCGACGACAGCAGGGTATTCCTTTTTCAAATTCTCAAGGAGCACCTTCACATCCTGGCGGCCAAGAATCTTATCGGCATTCTTCTTGAGCTCTTCCTGCAGATGCGTCGCAAGCACAGCGGCGGATTCGACGACTGTGTACCCCTGGATCTCGGCGCGTTCGCGCTCGGCGGCCGTGACCCAGACCGCAGGCTGGAGGAACGCCGGATCTTTCGTCTGAATGCCTTCGAGATCGCCCGTGGCCATGCCCGAGTTCATGGCCAGATACAGCTCGGGATACAGTTCATCGGTGGCAAGCACGTTGCCGCGGACCTTGACCACGTACTGATTCGGCGCAAGCTGAAGATTATCCCGCACGCGGATCGGCGGCACGAGCACACCGAGCTCGAGCGCGAGCTGCTTGCGGATGTTCGTGATGCGGCGGAAGAGATCTCCGCCCTGCGACTCGTCGACAAGCGGAATGAGTCCGTATCCGATCTCGAGTTCGAGCGGATCGACCTGCAGATATTTTTCGACTTTCTCTTCAACCACCTCTACCGGTTTCGCCGGAGGAGGAATACTGGCGATGGCCGCTTCTTTTTTCTGCTGCGTGTTGGTGGCGAATCCGATGCCGCCCACGAGTGCCGACAGGACCAAAAAAGGAATCGTGGGCATGCCCGGAATGATGGCAAAGGCAAAGAGCGCGCCGGCGGCGATCATCAGCACTTTGGGTTTGCCGAAGAGCTGCTGGCGCAGTTCGACATCGAGCGTGCTGCCCGAGCCAGATCGCGTGACCACCATGCCCGAGGCGATCGAAATGATGAGCGCCGGAATCTGCGAAACGAGTCCGTCGCCGATCGTCAACAATGTGTAATTCGACAACGCATCGGTGAAGCTCATATCGCGCTGTGCAACGCCGATGATGAATCCACCCAGAATGTTCACCCCGTTGATGATGAGTCCGGCCACGGCGTCGCCTTTGACGAACTTCGATGCGCCGTCCATCGCCCCAAAGAATTCGGCCTCGCGTGCGATGACGTCGCGTCGATGACGCGCCACTTCCTCTGTGATCATGCCCGCGTTCAGATCGGCATCGATCGCCATCTGCTTGCCGGGCATCGCATCGAGTGTGAAACGCGCGGACACTTCCGAAATGCGGCCCGAGCCTTTGACGATCACCACGAACTGGATGATGACAAGGATAATGAAGATGATGAAGCCGACGACGTAGTTGCCGCCCACGACAAATGCGCCGAAGGCGCTCACCACTTCGCCCGCGAAGCCCTCGCCCAGGATGAGGCGCGTGGTGGCCACATTGAGCGCCAGGCGGAAGAGCGTCAGGATCAACAGCAGACTGGGAAAGACCGAGAGATCGAGCGGCTTCGACAAATACATCGACACCATCAAGAGCACGATCGCCACCGTGATGTTGGCCGATAGAAGAATATCCAGCAGGAACGTCGGGATCGGAATGATCATCACGGCGATGATCGCGATCACGCCGACCGCCAAAAAGACGTCGCCGTTTTTCCCGAGTTTTGTGAGTATCGAATCGTTCATGCGTGTCGTGTGTCTATTCTATGAAATACCGTTTACGCTCTGCGCGAATTGTTACGAACCTGAAAAATATATGCAAGAATTTCGGCGACCGCCTTGAAGAGCGATTCCGGAATCTGGTCGCCGATCTCGACGCTCTTATAGAGCGCGCGCGCCAGCGGCTTGTCTTCCATGATCGGAACGTTGTTCTCCCTGGCGATCTCTTTGATCTTCTGCGCGATGACGTTCATGCCTTTGGCCACCACGACCGGTGCGCCCGATTTCGCCGGATCGTATTGCAACGCCACGGCATAATGCGTCGGGTTCGTGATGATGACATCGGCCTTCGGCACATCCTGCATCATGCGCCGGCGCGCCAGCTGCCGCTGTATGCTCCGGATCCGGCTCTTGACCATCGGATCGCCCTCGGACTGCTTATTCTCTTCTTTGACTTCCTCTTTCGTCATGCGCTGCTGCTGCATGAAATCGAATCGCTGGAATGCGTAGTCGAACAATGCGACGACAAGAAAGGCCGCGCAGATCTTCAATCCCACAACGAATGACGACCTGACGATGAATCCCATGATCGCCGCCGGTTCCGAATCCATCAGCTCGACAGATTCCTGAATGAGCTTTTCGATGGCGATGTACGCCACAATGCCGACGATCAGCATCTTCACGATGCCCTTGAGGAGTTCGACAAGCGAGCGCTTCGAGAGCATCACCTTCTGGACGCCGGTGATCGGATTGAGTTTCGAAAACTTGGGCATCAGCGGTTCAAACGTGAAGAGGAATCCGACCTGCGCCACGTTTGTTGCCACGCCCAGCGCCATCAGTGCAAAGAGCACCGGTCCGAGGACCATTCCAAGATACATCGTTCCGAGCACAAAATAATGGTGCACCGACTGAGTCGTCAGATCGACCTCATGCAACGAGCGCAGCACGCTGATCGTCATGGATGAGAGCCGGTTCATCATGCCGGTGCCGAAGACGGCAAGCGACAGCAAGCCGAAAAGCAGCATCACCGCCGAGTTGACCTCGACGCTCTTTGCCACCTGGCCTTTTTCCCTTGCATCCGAGAGCTTTTTCCCGGTTGGTTGTTCGGTTTTTTCCTGTGCCGTATCGGCCATACTGGTCTTCTTTCCCGGTCCTTACGGTCTCATCAATTGGAGCAGCGTGTATGTCTGCCCTTCAAACTGCACAAGGATTTTTTTAATCATGAACACATACATTGGCACCGTGCCTGTGAGCATCAGCAGACCCACGCCGACTTTGAGTCCCATGCTGAACACGAAGACCTGCATCTGGGGCACGATGCGCGAGAGAATGCCGAGCCCGATCGTCGTGAGGAACATCGCCGCCATCACGGGCGCCGCAATCTTAATGGCGATCACGAAGACGCTTGCGGTGATCTGGATCATCATCTGGATGAATCCCTGCGAGAAGATGCCCGACACCGATGCAAGCGGAATGACATCGAAGCTTGCCTTGAGCGATTCGATCAAAAAGAGATGGCCGTCGATCAGCAAAAAGACGAGCATCGCGATGATGTTCATCAGCTGACTCAACACCGGCACCTGCTCGTTCAAATCGGGATTGAAGATGTTCGCCATGGCAAGTCCCATGTCCGACGAGATCAGATAGCCCGCGAACTGAATGCCCGCCAGCACGATCGTGAGCGCATAGCCGATGGCGAGTCCGACGATGACCTCGCGCACGACGAAGATCACGAGCGAGCCGAGCGTGAGCTGCGCGCTCACATCGGTAAACGGCGAGGCCCCATGCGCGGTGAACAAAATATACGAGATCAAAATGCTTAATCCCACTTTCGTCATGGCGGGAACGCTGCCGTGGCTGAGCACGGGCGCGAAGCCGAACATCGTCATCACACGGATGAAGATGAGGAACCAGACGACGAATTGTGAGATATAGAAATTCATTATTTAATGATGTTCGGAATCTGTGTGAAAACCTGGACGGTGAACGAGATCATGATATCGAACATCCACGGCAGCGTCAGGATGAGCACAACGGCGACGATGATCGCCTTCGGCACGAACGTAAGCGTCATTTCCTGTATCGAGGTGGCCGCCTGGAAAATCGAGATGATCAGTCCGACGACCATCGTCACGATCAGTACCGGACCGGCAAGCAGGAAGACTGTGTAGAACGCCTCGCGCAGCAAATGGATGACATAGACTTCGTTCATACTCTACCTTCGATATTGTTCCGGTCGTCGCATCAAAATTTTTTTTTGGAAGGGAATCAAGCGTCGCGCTCTTCGCACGCGCGCTACCCGAAGCTCTGCATCAACGATGTCACAAGAAGATTCCATCCGTCCACCAGAATGAACAGCAGGATCTTGAACGGCAGAGAGATCATCATCGGCGGAAGCATCATCATGCCCATCGCCATGAGGATCGAACTCACGACAATGTCGATCACGAGAAACGGAATGAAGAGCACGAAGCCGATGATGAATCCCGTTCTGAGTTCGCTGATCGCATAGGCGGGAATGAGCACGAGCGTCGGGATGTCGGCGCGCGAGTTTGGCTTGTCGATATTCGAGAGCTTCATGAACAAGGCGAGATCCTTTTCGCGCGTCTGGCGGAACATGAACTGGCGGATCGGTTCGATCCCCTTGTCGTAGGCCTGCTGCTGCGTGAGCTTGCCGTTCAGGTACGGCTGCAGCGCCTCGGTATTGACTTCGTTCCAGGTCGGCGCCATCACGAAGAACGTGAGGAACATGGCAAGACCGACGATGATCTGGCTCGGGGGCATCTGTGCCGTGCCAAGCGCCTGCTTCACGAAATGAAAGACGATGATGATGCGCGTGAAGGCTGTTGTCAT
>DATGXR010000471.1:0-6925 GCA_035298825.1 Bacteroidota bacterium | reverse complement strand
GATGTTAATTTAGTTTTTTGCTCGCTTCGAACAACAGACGCTTCTCTTCATCGGTGAGACTCTGATATCCGCCCTTGCTGATCTTGTCCAGAATTTCATCGATCCTCTTTTGCAGCTCAATCTCTTCAGTCGAAGCCTGATGCTCGCGGATATCATAGACGTGCGCATCGCTCACGTTCGCATACGAATCGGTCGATGACCGCCTGCGCGAAAACGGCGAGGTGAACACGTTCGTCGGTCTTCTCATGCCCAATCCCAGTTGATATCCGTCGGCGAGCAGAAAGATGAATCCGACAAGTGCTCCACCCAGATGCGCGAAGTGCGCGATGCCGTCCGTCGAGCCGACCGAGATGATCTCGAGCGCCATATACAAGATCACGAAATATTTCGCCTTAAGCGGGATGAAGAAATAAATGAAGATCAGCCTGTCGGGGAACATCATTCCGAAGGCGAGCAGGACGCCGTAGATCGCGCCCGAGGCGCCGACTGTGGGACCGACTGTCGTAAAGAGCGGGGCCACGAGCAGATTCACGAGTCCGCCGCCCAGACCGCAGAGAACGTAAAACAGGAAAAATTTCCGGGATCCCATCGTGTTCTCCAGCTCCATGCCGAACATCCACAGCGCGAGCATGTTCATGAACAAATGCATGAAGCCCGCGTGTATGAACATGTACGTGAAGAGCTGCCAGGGAAGAAATCCGTCGCCGATCGGAAGCAGGGCAAAGTATTCATAAAACAGATTGCCGAAGCTCACGTTCCCGACATGGAAATTCCCGAGAAACCACATGCCCAGAAAGACGCCGACATTCGAGATGAGCAGCGCTTTGATCACCGGAGGAAAGAAACTGAAGCCGCCGATGGGACTGGGTCGATAATAGTTACCGCTGTTGTTATATGCCATAGGAGAAAAAAAATGGAAGGAGCCGGACAGCCAACTGCGTTGCCGTTGTGTGCATGTGCCGGCTCACTTCGAAAAAAAAGAAAAATTACTTTTTATCGTTCAATGCCTCGACGCCCGGGAGCACTTTGCCTTCCAGGAACTCGAGCGAGGCTCCGCCGCCTGTCGACACATGGGACACGTCTTTTGAAAGTCCCGCCTGCGCAATGGCCGCCGCAGAATCGCCGCCGCCGACGATCGTCTTTGCGCCGCCCTTCGTTGCTTCCACTAACGCCAAAGCGACTGCATTGGTTCCGACTGCAAAGGCCGGCATTTCGAACACGCCCATCGGACCGTTCCAGACCACCGTCTTGGCTTTTTTGACAGTGTCGGAAAACAGCTTCACACTTTCGGGACCGATATCGAGCGCCTGCCAATCGGCCGGAATTTCATCGCGCAACACGACCTTTTTCTCAGCGTCGTTCTTGAATTCGGTTGCCGCAACGCAGTCGACCGGGAGCAGCAAATTGATATTCCGATGTGCCGCCTCATCGAGAATCTTCTTTGCGAGGTCCACCTTATCGGCTTCAAGAAGCGACTTTCCGATTTCGAGTCCCTGCGCCTTGAAGAACGTGTATGCCATGCCGCCGCCGATGATGAGCGTGTCGACCTTGTTCATGAGGCTCTGGATGACGTCGATCTTTCCGGAGATTTTGGCGCCGCCAAGGATCGCGACGAAGGGGCGCACCGGATTTTCAACCGCGTTGCCGAGAAATTCGAGTTCTTTTTGCATGAGGTATCCGGCGACGCATGTCTTGATATATTTCGTGACGCCTTCTGTCGATGCGTGCGCGCGGTGAGCCGTGCCGAATGCGTCGTTCACATACACATCGCCATGCTTGGCAAGCGCTGCGGCGAAAGCCGGATCGTTGCCTTCTTCCTCGTTGCGGAAGCGAAGGTTCTCAAGCAACAGGCACTCGCCGTTTTTGACTTTTGCCACGGCGGCATCTGCCACATCACCGATGCAGTCCGAGGCGAAGGCAACCGGCTTGCCCAAGAGCGAGGCCAGACGGTCCGCTGCCGGCTTCAGGCTGAATTCGGGTTTCACTTTTCCTTTGGGACGGCCAAGATGGCTCATCAGGATCGCCTTGCCGCCATCGGCAAGAATTTTTTTGATCGTCGGAAGCGATTCGACAATGCGCGTATCGTCTGTAATATTTTGATGCTCATCGAGAGGGACGTTGAAATCGACGCGCACAAGCACGCGTTTTCCCGCCAGGTCTATGTCGTTGATCGTCAGTTTGTTCATAGAGGTTTCGGTTGATTGAAAAAAAAAGTGAGTGGATGATCGCGCACGCTGCACATGTTCCCGTGCGAGAGAGAGGAAAAAAAACGGCTGAGCCCGCCATCAGGATGCACGGGATCAGCCGTCAATTTAAGAAAAAATGACCGCCCCGTTCTTACTTCAACAACGAGCCGATTTTTTTCACCAGGTCAACAACGCGGCACGAATAGCCCCATTCGTTGTCGTACCATCCGAACACTTTCACGGTGCTGCCCATGACCATCGTCAGTTTCGAATCGATGATGACCGACGAGGGATTGCCCACGATATCCTGCAACACGAGTTCTTCGTCGCTGTATTCCATGATGCCCTTGAGGCGTCCGTCGGCAGCCGTCTTGAATGCGGCGTTGACTTCGTCCTTCGTCACTTCGCGCGAAAGTTCGGCCACGAAATCCGTGATCGATCCTGTCGGCGTCGGCACGCGCAGCGAGAAGCCGTCGAGCTTGCCGGCCAATTCGGGAATCACTTTGCCCACTGTCTTTGCAGCGCCTGTGGTTGTGGGAATGATGTTGAGCGCAGCGGCGCGGGCGCGGCGCATATCCGAATGCGGAAGATCGAGCAGACGCTGATCGTTCGTGTACGAATGGATCGTCGTCATCAAACCTTTTTTCACGCCGAATGTCTTATGGAGCACATCGACCATCGGGGCAAGGCAGTTCGTCGTGCACGAAGCATTCGAGATGATCGACTGTGTGTTGTTCAGCAGATTGTCGTTCACGCCGAGCACCACGGTCAGATCCACGGTCTTCGCGGGAGCCGACAGGATGACTTTCTTTGCGCCGTTCTTGATGTGATCTTTTGCGGCTTCACCGTCCGTGAAATGCTTCAAGCCGGTCGATTCGACGACGATATCGACGCCGAGCTCTCCCCACTTCAAACCGTTGTGGTCTTTTTCAGCGAACACTTTGATCGACTTACCGTTGACGACCAGTGTATTGTCTTTCAGTTCAACCGTACCCTTGAAATTGCCGAGGACCGAATCATGTTTTAAGAGATGGGCAAGTGTCGTGGGGCTGGTGATATCATTGATCGCAACAACTTCAATTTCAGGTGCGTATTGGATCGCGGCGCGGAGCACATTGCGCCCGATGCGGCCAAAGCCATTAATACCAACTTTTAAAGCCATGAATTCCTCCAAGAATGAGAAAAGAGAGAGATTGAAAGTGCGTTAGGGTGCAAAATACAACAAAGATATGTAAAATTAGCAAGAATTTGCGGAAAAGTCAACAAACATTCTCTCTCACGAAAATACGCATCCGGCGGGGCATTCCTCCCGCATCATACATGCGGGACAATCGGGAGCCCCCGGTCATCGATCAAGAGACTCGTTTCTATCTTTCATCTTCGATTTCAGCAGCGCGGTGTAGCGGCGGCTCATCACAAGCGGCACCTCGACATCCTTGAGGAAGACACGATACGAATTATTGAACCATTTTTCGATCTTCGAAACGAAATTCAAATTGATGAGGAACGATCTGTGTATCCTCAGGAACGAGGCGGTCGGCAGCTGTTCCTCCCATTCCTTCAGGAGGCGTCGCACCACATGGCGCTTCCCGTCGCGCGTATGCACGACTGAATATTCCTCTTCGGCATTGATATATTTGATGTCGGCGATTTTAAAAATATCGGGAGTGGCGCCTGAAAGGATCAGTTCGTGTTCTCTGTGCTCCACCGGACGCGCCTCGCGCGCGGGTGCGGGTGCGGGGATGATTGTGGAATGATGCACAGGCGGAGGAGTCGAGGCGGCGGCATTGCCCTTCTTTTTTAAAAGCGACTGCACGGCCATCAGCACTTCTTCGGCCTTATAGGGTTTCATGATGAAGTCGTCGGCGCCAAGCTGCATGCCGCGACGCATATCGGTCAACTCCGATTTTGCCGTGAGGAAGACGAAGGGAACGCCGGAGAGCTCTGAATTTGCGCGGACCTTTTCGAGCACCTGATACCCGTCCACTTGGGGCATCATGATATCGCAGAGGATCATATCCGGAACGATTTCTTCGGCCACCCTCAGGCCTTCCCTGCCGTCGACAGCAGTGACCACCTCGTACCCGAGTTCTTCGAGCAGGAACTGCATGTTCTCCCTGACCGCGGGATCGTCTTCCATGATCATGATCGTTTTCATCGGTGTTCTCCCCTTCAGGCATGGACTGGTTATGTTAACGAACGAGTCTCACACTGCGAACACAAGCGCTCTCTGTGATGAAGTCATTCCCAAGGAAACTACGGCGCACATCCGGTGCTTATTCCGAAAAAGCCGCAAACCGTTTGATCTTCTGGGTCGTCGTTTTCTGAAACTCCTGATCGTGTATGTAGAACTTCTTGACCTGTTTAAATGAAGTAAGCTCTTTGTTGATGCGCTGCACTTCCTCGTTGATCACACTATGGATGAGCTCCGGAGTGATGGCAGTGCCTTTCCTTGCCGACAGCTCGATGAACGCCTCGGCGTCCACAACGATTTTCGCGGCGATGATCTCGCCCTGCTTCGGATCGTGTTCGCCGAAGACGAGCGATTCCAGGATGAAAGCGCTGTGATTGAGCGCGTCTTCAACCTCTTCGGGAAACACATTCTTGCCGCTTTTCGAAATGATCACATTTTTTTTGCGTCCGCTGATATGCAAAAATCCGTCGTCGTCCAGATAGCCGTAATCGCCTGTCTTGAACCATCCGTCGTCGAACGTCTCGCGCGTGGCATCGGGATTCTTATAATATCCGAGCATGACGTTTTCGCCCTTGGCATAGACTTCGCCGATACCTTCCTCGTCCGGCTCGTGTATCATCAGCTCGACCCCGGGCAGGGGAAGACCGGCTGCATCGTCCTTCGCCCAGGCAAGCGGATTCAGCGCCAGAATGGGAGACGTCTCGGTCAGTCCGTATCCCTGAACGTACGTGAAACCGAAATCGCGCAGTCCCCGTGCCACCGTGGGATCGGAGGCCGCGCCGCCTGCGATGAACACGCGGATCGATCCGCCGAATTTTTCATGCAGTTCCTTGAAGACCACCTTCTTGCAATTTTTCCATCCGACTTTTTCAAGCACATTCGAGACCTGAATGAGCGGAGGAACCACGAGCGCTTTCGATTTATGTTCGTGCACGCCCTTGTAGATGCGCTTGAACATTTTTTCGTACAGCAGCGGCACGCCAAGAAGAATCGTCGCATGGACCGATTGCATATCGTCGGTCACCGTCTTGAGCGAGCGCGCATAATGCACCGACGACCCGGCCATGAGCGGACAGAGCATGCCGCAGTTGCATTCGTACGTGTGATGCATCGGCAGCACCGACAGGAAGCGATCCTCTGGCAGCATCTGCATCGCGGTGAGCATGCTCATCAAATTGGAGGCGATGTTGCGTTGCGACAGCATCACGCCTTTTGCGCGGCCAAGCGTGCCGGATGTGAAAATGATCACGGCCATTTCAGACGGCGTGATCTTCGGCAGCATCGACAGCGGCACAACGGCCGACGCGCCGATCAGTTCCGTCATCGACAGCGCAAAGCCGGACGCTTTCGGCTTGTCCATGCCGATGTAGTGCCTGAGTTTCTTTAACGTCGCGCGTTTTTCCCTGAGCATCTCTTCGAACTGATCGGAATACACGATCGCGCTTACGTCCGATTCATGAACGACATTCAGGATCTCGTTCGTGCTCAGGTTCTTGTCGATCGGCACGATCACATAATTGAAGCACATCGCAGTCAGATATGTGACGGCCCACTGCACGCGGTTCTCACCGATGACGGCAATGTGTGAGCGTTCGGGAATCTCGAGCTTCTGAAGCGCCGCTCCGAATCGCACGATGCTGTTCAGGAGGCCGGAATACGTCAGGCGGGGAATCGGCGTGGCGGCGCAGTCTTCAATCGCGAGTTTGTCGGCGAACGATTTTGCCGACTGCAGAATCATATCCTGGATTGATACGACATGCGGGACCGGATAACGCGGAATATCTTTTTTCATGAGAGTGCCCATTGAATCGCGAATATGATTGTATCAGGAGCGTCGGTTCCTCATGATCCATGTTACGAGCGTCAACAGAGAAGAAACGATATAATAGAGAGACGATATCTACAACCCATTTTAAAGCCGAGGAAGCAAGGACGTCATGGGGTCGGTATGATGCGTAATGTAAGACAGATTCTCTTCAGATTCAACATGTCACGCCGATTACTTTACGCGGAGCCGATTATTTTCTGCCCCACGGGAATACAATATGCAAAAATTACTTTACGCGCACACAGGATTTCAGCGCTCGCAGAATACCCTTCGCCAGCGCGCCCGCAATTTCATCATACACAGATCTTCGTTTTAAAGTATGCGAGTGTCTTAACAAGTCCCTCTGCACGCGCGACTTTCGGCTCCCATCCAAGAAGCGCTTTCGCCTTCGTGATATCGGGCTGCCGCACTTTCGGATCGTCCGTCGGCAGATCGCGGAACACGATCTTGCTTGTGCTGTGTGTGAGCGCAATGATCTCCTGCGCCAGCTGCAGCATCGTGAGCTCCTCGGGATTGCCGATATTCACGGGAAGCGCGTAATCAGACATCATGAGCCTGTAAATACCCTCGATCAGGTCCGAGACGTAGCAGACGCTCCGCGTCTGTGACCCGTCGCCGAAGACGGTCACATCTTCGCCGCGCAAGGCCTGTGAGGCGAATGCCGGAATGGCGCGGCCGTCCTCGACACGCATGCGCTCGCCATATGTGTTGAAAATG
>DATGXR010000470.1:0-4463 GCA_035298825.1 Bacteroidota bacterium | reverse complement strand
GGTAATCGGAAAAATACAATGACTGTTGCGGCGAGCGGCATTCTCTCTCCCCCGCGCGAGGTGCGGGAAGAGCGCCCGCCGATTCTGCCTGCTCTCATCCCGGCGCAAGGCGGAGAAAAAAAGATATTTAATTCATTCATCTCTCATACTCACGCTGACGTTGAAGCGTCATTGCCGGTACGGTCCGGTCGTGCGCACGTCAGGCAATCGCGTTAGTTGTCAGTCAATTAAGGAGGAAAGTCCGAACTCTCTTCTCCGCTTTCTTTTTTGAAAGTCCGGAGAAGGGGCACGGTGCCGGATAACGTCCGGGAGGAGCAATCCTACGGAAAGTGTCACAGAAAATATACCGTCCGATCCGGGTCGCACCGGACCGGATAAGGGTGAAATGGTGCGTCCTGCGATCAAGCGGGATTAAAGTAAGAGCGCACCGCGCATCCAGTAATGGATGTGGCATGACAAACCCCACCGAGAGCAAGACCATGTAGGTTCCGTTGTCTTCCTTTTTTTTGGGGGAAGACCAAAGAGATGCCCACTCAATCCCGCGCGCCATGTGCGTGGGGACGGAACGGGTAGGTCGCTTGAACCCCGCAGCAATGCGGAGGTCAGAGAAATGATTGCCTCTCTCCCCTTCATCCGCGACGCGAGTCGCGTGTGAATCGCGAGACAGACAAAATTCGGCTTATCGACGGGCCGCTTCCGGTAGTGCCGGTACTTAACGCCTTGACGTCACGTGAGATGGTGATGCTTTTTTTCACGCGGTGCCGTACTGCATCCGTTCGGATCAGTGCGGCTTCCCATGGAGAAGGCATGACAACAAAAAAAGAATACCGGTGGAAAACCGCCCCTCCGCCGCCGCTTCCCACTGTCGAACAGTTATCCAAGGAACTGACGCTGGCCCCCTCGCTCGTGTCGGTGCTTGTGAACCGGGGCATCGACACGTTTGAAAAAGCACGGCTGTATTTCAGACCGTCGCTCGATCAGCTCTACGATCCGTTTCTGATGGACGGCATGCATCGCGCCGTAACGCGCCTGTTGGAAGGGCGCACGCGGAAGGAAAAAATGGTCGTCTACGGCGACTACGACGTCGACGGCACGAACAGCGCGAGCATGCTCTATTCGTTCTTTCTCGATATCGGATGCGATGTATCGTACTACATCCCCGACCGCATTAAGGAAGGCTACGGCGTCACCACATTCGGCATCGATCGGGCCAAGGCATCAGGCGCCACATTGATGATCGCGGTCGATTGCGGCATCACGGCGGCCGAGCAGGTCAGATATGCGACGTCGATCGGTGTCGAAATGATCATTTGCGATCATCACGAGCCGAGCGATGAAATTCCCGAAGCCGTGGCGGTGCTCGATCCGCTCAAACCCGGATGCCATTATCCGTTCAAGTATCTGTGCGGATGCGGCGTGGGATTCAAATTCATTCAGGCCGTGGCGCGGACGCTCGGCAACGAATCGATGATCTTCCAGTACACCGATTACGTCGCGCTTGCCACAACGGCAGATATCGTTCCCCTCATTTCTGAAAACCGGATCCTTGTGAAGTTCGGTCTCGACCGCATCAATGAAAACCCGCGGCCCGGCATCCGAGCGCTGATCGAAGGCGCGGGACTCCACGTGGGCTCAGTCCAGACCGGACAGATCGTGTTCGGACTGGCGCCGCGCATCAACGCCGTCGGCAGACTCGGCGACGCCAAGCGCGCCGTTGAAATGCTCATCTCCAAAGATTACGACGCGGCCGTACGCATGGCGCGCGTGCTCGAAGAGGAAAACCTCACGCGCCGCAAGATCGACGAGGATGTGTTCTTCCATGCGCAGCAGCTCGTCGAGGAATATCTCGGCGTTGACGCCGATGGCGCGATCATTCTTCACCAGGAACAATGGCATCCGGGAGTGATCGGCATTGTGGCGTCGCGCATGGTCGAGAAATATTACCGTCCGGCGATCATGATGACGACTGTCGACGGTGTGGCAAAGGGATCGGCACGCAGCATCGCCGGATTCAACATTCATCAGGCGCTCAAGCGCGTCGAAGACAAGCTGCTCCAGTTCGGAGGACATAAATATGCCGCCGGATTGTCCGTCTCGATCGACAGACTCGACGAGTTCAAGGAGGCGTTCAACGCGGTGGTGAAAGAGCTGCTGACGAAGGACATCCTGACGCCCGAGATCGCCATCGACGCCGAACTCGATCTCACCGAACTCACGCCGAAGTACATCCGCGTGCTCAAGCAGTTTGCGCCGTTCGGTCCGAAAAACATGCGGCCCATCTTCGTGGCGCGCAACGTCGAGATCGCGTCGGTGCCGCGCATCGTCGGCAAGAACCATCTGCGCGTGAAAGTGAAACGCAACGGCGTCGTCTTCGATTGCATCGGATTCGGACTCGACTATCTGCGCGAGCGCATCGAGCCGGGACGGAAATATTACGACGTGGTGTTTTCGATCGACGAGAACGATTTCACCGGTGTGGCCGTGCCTCAGCTCAAGCTGAAGGATCTGCGTCAATCGGAAGACGCGCCTGCGGCGGACACGGTGCACGTTCCCTTTTAATTTCCTGACGCGCCAGGAACCAACAGATTCTCAATACAATTGCAAGGAGCACTTCGTTATGTCCGGACATTCCAAATGGGCGACCATCAAGCGTAAAAAAGCCGTGACCGATTCGCGCCGCGGCAAACTGTTTACGCAGCTGATCAAGGAAATCACCATCGCCGCGAAGGCGGGCGGCGGCGATCCGGCCGGCAATCCGCGTCTTCGTCTTGCAATCGACAAGGGGAAGGCCGCGAACATGCCGGCTGACAACATCAAGCGCGCCGTTCAAAAAGGTACAGGCGAACTGCCGGGCGTGTCGTACGAGGAAATCACGTACGAGGCGTACGGTCCCGGCGGCACGGCGATCATCATCGAGGTCGTGACGGATAACAAGAACCGCGCGATCGCGGAGCTCCGCCACATTCTCGAGCGCACAGGCGGCAAACTCGGCGCGAGCGGATCGGTCGCGTATATGTTCCACAAGAAAGGACACATCCGCGTACCGGCCGCCGGACGCACTGAAGACGACGTGCTTGCCGTGGTGCTCGATGCGGGAGCGGACGACCTGACGCTCGACGGCGATATGTTCGAGATCGTCACATCGATCGAGTCGTTCGAGCCGGTGAAGAAGGCGCTCGAAGCCGCGCACATCCCCATCGACGATGCCGAATTGAGCATGGTTCCTGAAACGACGGTGAAGGTCGAAGGCGCCGAGGCCGAAAAAGTGCTGAAGCTCATTGAAGCCCTCGAAGATCACGACGACACGCAGCACGTCTACGCGAACTTCGATATCGACGAAAAACTCCTCGCATCGTTCGGGTCCTGATCATGATCATTCTTGGGATCGATCCGGGCACTCTCGTGACCGGTTTCGGTGTTATTGAACGGAAAGGATCGCAGCTTCGCATGATCGAATGCGGAGCGGTGACGAATGCGCAGAAGGATCCGATGCCTCTTCGTTTAAAATTCATGTATTCGGCGCTCTGTGCGGCGATTGAGCGGACGCATCCCGACGAGATCGCGCTCGAAACGGCGTTCTACGGAAAGAATATCCAATCGTCGCTCAAGATCGGACAGGCTCGCGGCGTGGCCATGCTCGCCGCGGCGATGCACGGCGTTTCACTATCCGAGTATTCGCCGCGAGAAATTAAAAAAGCGGTGACCGGCAATGGCGCCGCCACAAAGCTGCAGGTGCAATTCATGGTCACGAAGATGCTGCGCCTGAAATCGTCGCCCGGAGCGCTCGATGTGTCGGATGCGCTCGCCGCGGCGATCACGCATGCATACAGGATCGCATCGCCCGGCGCCGCGCATACGACCTGGGAAGCGTTCATCGCCGCTCATCCCGAGCGCGTACTCACGAAGAATTACATCAAGCCTTGAATCAATGATCGCTCAGTTATCCGGCATACTCGCAAAAAAGACTCCGACCGAAATCGTGATCGACGTGAACGGCGTCGGCTATGGCGTGAGCATCTCGCTCTCGACGTACGAAAAACTTCCAGACGAACAGAAATCTGTGACGCTCCTCACGCATCATCATATTCGCGAGGAAAGCCAGCAGCTCTTTGGCTTCGCCACCGAAAGCGAGCGCGATGTATTCCGGCTGCTGATCTCTGTTTCGGGCATCGGACCAAAGACCGCGCAAACGATCCTTTCAGGAATTCAGCCGCGCGACTTCACGATGATGATCGTCGAAGGCAATGCGGCCGGCCTCACGCGGCTGCCGGGCATCGGGAAAAAAACCGCCGAACGCATGCTCCTCGAACTGCGTGACAAGATCGGACGTGTCGACGTGTCATCTGTTGCATCGCAATCCGCAGCCGGTGGAAGCGGCATGCGCTCCGATGCTGTTGCGGCGATGATCTCGCTGGGATATTCGCGCGATCGGGCCGAACAGATGATCTCGGCCGCGATGGGCG
>DATGXR010000469.1:0-1837 GCA_035298825.1 Bacteroidota bacterium | reverse complement strand
CGTGATCGACGAAGCCGATCGCATGCTCGATATGGGATTCATTCCCGATGTGCGCCGCATCATCGAGTCGACTCCTCCGAAAGCCAAGCGTCAGACGATGCTCTTTTCGGCAACGATCACATCGGATGTGAGGAACCTCGCCTCCAGGTGGACGAAGGATATGAGCGTCGTCGAAATCGAACCCGAGCAAGTCGCGGTCGATACGATCGATCAGCAGGTGTATATCATCACCAGGGCCGAACGCTTCACGCTGCTCTATAATATGATCACGAAGCAGAATCTCGAGCGCGTCGTGGTCTTCGGCAACCGTCGCGATGAGACGCTGCGTCTTCGCGACAAGCTCGCCTCGCATGGCATTTCGTGCGTGCTGTTGTCGGGTGATGTGACGCAGGACCAGCGCATCAAGCGCCTGGAAAGTTTCCGCGCCGGCAAGACGCGCGTGCTTGTGGCGACGGACGTTGCTGCACGCGGCATCCACATCGAAGGCGTGAGCCATGTCGTGAATTTCAATCTTCCCGATAATCCGGAAGACTATGTGCATCGCATCGGCCGCACCGGCAGAGCCGGAGCAAACGGCATCTCTGTTTCGTTTGCGACCGAAGACGATGCGCACGAATTGCCAAAGATCGAGGAATACATCGGGCGCAAGCTCGAATGCCTCTATCCGAAGGACGAATGGCTCGAGCCGGTTCCTCCCCCGATCTCGAAAGAGAAATCGACCGACAACGAGACACAGAAGCATCGCGAACGCTTTCCGCGCTCCGGCGGCGCTTCTCGTCCGGGCGGCGCACGACGCGGAGGCGGTTCTTCACGCGGCGGCAGACCGCGTTCCGGCGGACCGCCCAAAGGCACGACGCCGCCCGCAGCGTAATCGGTTTGTAACGATATCCATTTACTCGCAGGGCGAAGTGCGATCCTTCGCCCTGCAGTTGTCTCCGACCCTTTTTCACTTCGATGGGAAATCCGATGAACAAACGAACCCTCCTTGTTCTTCTCCTCCTTCTTGCGGGAGCACCTATGACGCATTCTGCACAAACCACCACCGCATCATCATCATCAGCGCAAAGCGCGCCTTCATCGGCCCTGCGACCCTCGTGGATGCACGAGGCTGCAGCGCATGCACAAGAGGCGCTCACGAAGCGCTACGGGTCTGCAGAAGCCTCTCGCGCCGCACGCGGCATCAAGCAGGTCGCCGACTTCTGGCGCGAACAGGACGGATCGCGCGAAGCGTTCGAGGAATTTGTGGAGACGTATTACGCCGGCACACAAGCCGCGCGCGATACGATGTTCGGGCGGCTGCAGACGCTGCTCGAAAAACTCGGCGGGCATATGAATGAAATCTCGCGCGAGTTCCGTCAGCAGAACGATCTTGAACTCGGACCCGTCATGCCGTTTGATGATCTGTTCGCTGGCTACGACGTCTCGGCACATATCAACGATGATTTCTTCGCCAACAAGATCGCGTTCACCGTGCTGTTGAATTTTCCGCTCACGACGCTTGAAGAACGCCTGGCCTCGGGCTCCGGGTGGTCGCGCCGCGAGTGGGCGGAAACGAAACTTGCCGAGCGATTTTCAAAACGCATCCCGGCCGATGTCTCGCTTGCCGTTTCCGAAGCGGTCGCCGTGGCCGAGCGCTATATTGCCGGATACAATATCTGGATGCATCATCTCCTGAACGATAAAAACGAACGGCTGTTTCCGGCGAAAATGCGTCTACTCTCGCACTGGAATCTGCGCGATGAGATCAAGGCCGATTATGCCGACACTGTGCACGGCCTTGAAAAGCAGCGCATGATCACGCGCGTGATGGAACGCATCGTCACACAGACGATTCCCC
>DATGXR010000468.1:0-2482 GCA_035298825.1 Bacteroidota bacterium | reverse complement strand
CGACGGCACCATGCTGGGCGGACCGGATGCGGCGGAAATCAACAACACGCTGCATAAGATGATCGATGCGAAGAAGAAAAAAGTCGTCATCGACCTCGGCGCCGTATCGCTCATGAACAGTTCGGGACTCGGCATCCTCATCGGCGGCGTCACGACGATGCGCAATGCAGGCGGGGATCTGAAGCTTGCGGCGGTCTCGCCGAAAGTGATGAACCTGCTCACGATCACGAAACTCGTGAGTGTGTTCGAGGTCTACGACACAGTGAAGAAAGCCGTGGCCAGTTACTGAGTCCGGGCGGCACAGGTGATGCAACAACGCAAAGGGGCGGAAGATTCGATCTTCCGCCCCTTTTCTTTTTCTACTTATCTTCATATTGATCCCCCCTACATCGTTTTCATATAAGTGATAGTTGTTGTTGGATTAAACGGCTTGGGATTCTAGTGCCGTTGCGTACAGATCATCTTGCACTCACTTTAAAAGCAGCATGCGTCGTGAACTGAGAAATGTACCAGCCTGCAGCCTGTAGAGATAGATGCCGCTGGACAACTTCCCGGCATTGAATACGGCACGATGCCGGCCCTGTCCCAATGTCTCATTGACAAGCGTGGCACATTCGCGCCCCAGGATGTCATAGACTTTCAATGTCACGGCCGCACGCACAGGCAGCGTGAATTCGATCGTGGTTGAAGGATTGAACGGATTGGGATAGTTCGCTGATAGTGAAAAATCGGCGGGGGCTTGTCCCTTTTCCTCCTTGACTGAAGTCGCAATGAGATCGATAAGTCCGTCTTCGGTCTGCGCCAGCGCCAATGGCTGCGAGACTCCGCCGACAAGGCTCGCATTCTGGAAACTGACAAAGGCGCGCCCTTTCGCCTCTTTGCGAATAACGAACACAAGTTCTGCCACCGAAGCACTGTCGATGAAGATCGGTTGGCTGCGATTCATCATCACATACACAATCGACTGCCCGACGTTCTTTCGTGTCAAGTTGAAGGACCTCGTCGCGGCTGCGGTAGTCACTTTCAGCAATTCAAGTCGCTCCACATCATATTCGATCATCAGCTCGAGTCCCGCCATGTCAACGATCCCTTTTGCAAATATCGGGATTGTCACCGTATCGCCGGGCGATCCGGAAGTGCTCGCAAGACGGAGGCTCATCCTGCCTGCCGATCCCATGCTCATGTCGGCATAGGGACCGCCAAAGAGCCCGATATCGCTCCGCGTCCCGTCGCGGTCGAGCCTGATCGCTGACGGATCTCCGGCATCGATCAGGCATGAGCCCGGTTTCGGCTGGTAGCTGCCCTTCACAGTGTCTACAAATTGCGGATCGGAGGTCAGTTCGGTCAGATCCATCGACGCTGAACGCAGCGGAATCGCATTGCGCCAGTAAAGATTATAGCGATGCAGAACGCCCGCATCTGCATCGAGGCCGATATTGCAGCCGATGAACACGTTATTGATGCTTACCACTCCGTTTCCGCTGCATGAAATGCCTGTCTGGCCCACGTCGAAGATATTATTCACAACGCTCAGGCTTCCGGCATCTGTCGCCTTCACGCCCGAGCCCGCTGAAGCGGGGCCTTTGAAGACATTATTCGCCACCACTGAGCCGGCCGATGCCCGCGCTGTCACTCCTGTCATGCCGGAGGAGGAAAGCATGAAGCGGTTGTTCGCGATCACGCCGCATGCACCATTGTTCAGCACAATGACGTCACGCGTCACCACGGGCGAAAAGACATTGCGGATGATTGCCACTTCGGAAGCGATCAGCGTGATCATCTCCGCTCCACCCTGCGTCGACTCGGTGAAATAATTGTCAATGAATGTGACACGTGATGAGTCCGAGACGATCACTGAATTGACCGATGCGCCCGATTGATCGATGCGGTTCATTGTGATCTCGGCTACGGACTTCTGGACATCGATCACTGTTCCCATTGCGGCCCGATTCATGAGCGTGCAGCCGCTGATCCCGGAATTCTTCACACGGATGAATGAGATGACATGTGCCATCGACAATGACGGCTCTTCCGGGCATACGATCGTTGTCACGCCCGCGCCCGCGCCCGCAATGTGGACATTGCTTTTCATTACTATCGGACCGAGGTACATGCCTGCGGCAACCGACACCGTGTCGCCATCCTTCGCATAGGATAACGCCTCCTGTATTGTGGCGAACGGATGCAGGATGGAACCATCGCCCGACGGCGCCGCACCGGTTTCAACATACAACCGATGAGCGGCGCTCTGCCGCGATTTTGTCGTGACCATGCCTGCCGCAGTTGACGCGATGAGAATGGGATGGTTATCTCCATCGAGCAGTCGGACGATGCCAGCTTCGATGGCGCTGTGCTTGTCAGGAAGCACTGTGGACAGAAGCATAAATTTGATTGACACAATCGGCCCGCTGACGGAAACAAGCTCTCCCGGGCCCTCCACATGCAGCATATAGCGCCCCTTGCCGGCGGCGCGGGCCTCGAG
>DATGXR010000467.1:0-3142 GCA_035298825.1 Bacteroidota bacterium | reverse complement strand
CAATGCGGAGACAGACAGTCGCGACGACGGAGACGGGACGATGGAAACCACGTACTACGGCAACGCGAATGCGTGGTACCACGGACAGGAACCGGGTCCGTGGATCATGACCGATCAGGAAAACAATCTGGTGGGCGGCGTGAACGAAGATCCGAACGACAAGTACCTTCCCCATCTGCCAAGCATTACATGGCGATTCGTGACGGGCACGGCGGATGGCGAGCCGCATCACTGGAGATCGATGGGAGGCGACGCGCAACGTGGAAGCCTGCAGGTCATGTTCGATGGAACACGCATCAAGAATGACAGAAGCAGCTACGATCCGATGCGCAAACAGGGCGCGATACTTCTGGGCAATGGCGGAGATAACAGCGTCGGTTCGCAGGGCACGTTCTATGAAGGCGCCATGACAGCGCCCGGCACGTTCCCGACGAAGGAAACAAATCAAAAAGTCCAGGACAATATTGTCGCGGCGCGTTACGATGTTCAGCGTCTTCGCATCGCCCCGGCCAACACAACCGATATGCCTCCGGGACTTCAGACATTCGCGCCGCAATCATCGCATCATACGACAGTCACGTTCACGAACACGACGGGCGCACCGGTGAACGATCTCTCGCTGGGCATCACCGTGCCGAAGGGATGGACAGCCGTGATCGTGAATTCAAAAGAACCTTCGGGGAAATTCACGACTCCGATCGCAACGGGAGAAACCGTGAGCGCCACGTTCACCGTGACATCCGGATCCGAATTATTCAACGGCGATTTAGTCGGCACTGCGACGTGGACAAACGCATCGACCGGCAAAAAACAGGTTGAGACAATTGTCGAGAAAGTCCGAAATGTCAATTCCGTCAAGATCAACGAATTCCGCATCAGCGCATCGGGCAACTCGACTGATTCGTTCATCGAACTCTATAATGCCGGCAACACAACTGTCGATCTCTCGAATTGGACGCTGACTCACCATGCGGCACAACTGCCGATTTTTTCATCCGTGAAGATTCCTGCGGGCACAAAACTTACGGCTCACAGTTTTTACCTGCTTGCGTTATCCAACTCGGGACTCGCGGTCCAGGCTCAAAAGGGCGAATCGACAATTTACGTCAGGAGCACGGCCGGCATGTCGGTCGGTGACGCGGTGGAGATCGGAAGCGGCGCCGATGTTGAACAACGCACGATCAAGAGCGTCGGCACTGCCGCAGGATTGGGAGAGCCGAAAACGCCCTCACCATTCGGTCCGCGTCGTCCGATCGAGCCCGGCACTCCGACAACACTTTGGCAGCCGCTTCCCGACGGATTCGTGATCACGATTCCGGCAGGTTCAACGAATGTTCCTCTCACGAGCGTCGACGGATTCGAAGTCGGCCAGAAGATTGCGCTCGGCTACGGAGCGACATATCCGACTGTTTCCCGATCGATGGAGAAATACGAAGTCGTGACAGTCACTGCCGTCGGCAAACCCGGAACGCAGGCGTACCTTTCGATGGATGCAAATGCCGGTGATACGAACATCAAGGTGTCGTCGGTCGCCAATATTTCGGTTGGTGATACGATCAGGCTCGATATCGCAAGCAAGGGACATGGAATTGAAACAGTCACTGTGAAGCGTGTCGGGACACAATCTGTGCGCAACACGTTTGATGGTCCGTTGAAAGCAAATGAGGATCCCGGTACTGGTCTCGATCTTGTCGAACCGTTGAAGTTTAACCATGCATCCAACATTCCTTTCAGCGCGAGAGGAACGGGAATCACATTCGAACCAGCGACCGTGTTTCCGCACTCAAGCAATGAACCCGTGCTGCCGCTTGGAACAGGCGTGACGCTCGATCGGCCTCTTGCAAAAAACCATGCAATTCATGACGTCGTGCGCGATCAAAAAGTCGTGAGTGCGGGATATCAGGGAGCAACCGCGCCGAATCACTGGTTTGGCGGTCCGACACTCGCTTCAAATTCAGGAATGATTGTGCTTCGCGACGCCGCTGGCCGCACGGTTGATGGTCTCAATTACGGCGGACTTGTCGACCCGTGGGCAGCCGAAGGATATCAGGGCGCGTCGGGCGCATCTGAAAATGGCAACAGTGTGACCTCCCCTGCGATAAGCAGAGGATTCAGATGGTGGATGCCATCATCGGCAAAGCCGGGCGATCGGAGCGCGGGCCGGTATCCAGACGGAGCGGATAACGACAATAACCGTCACGATTTTCTCGTACAACATGCGACACATCTCTTGGCCGCATCGGCATCCGGCTCAGGCAATATCAAGGTCGCAAGCGTGGCTGATTTTTCAATCGGACAGAAGATTATCGTCGGCACAGGCGCCAATAGCGAAGAAGCCGTCATTGCACTTCTTGGCACATCGGGCGGAACGACACTCAGCGCTGCAACACAGGCAGGCGCAAAAGTGGTGACAGTTGCAAGTGTGGAAGGATTGAGCGTTGGTCAGACGATCACAATCGATGATGGCGACTCGAGGGAATCGGCCGTCATCGCATCGATCACACCCGGACGTCCGCGTTGGGGCAGTCGCATGACGCCGCCTGTCGATTCGATCGCATTGACGATGCCGCTTGCACGCGAGCACAACATCGGGGCGCAGGTGTCAGGCAGCGGTCTCACGCTTGCGTCGCCGCTGACAAAGGCGCATGAAACCGGCAGCCCGGTCTCGAGCAACCTTCCGACCCCGGGCGCGCCGAACCAATACGCGCGCAAGCATTAATATAGAGATCATCCGGATGTATCGAAAAAAACCTCCGCGGCATGACGAGAGATTATCATGTCGCGGAGGTTTTTTATTTCCAATTCACATGCCTGTCACATCGATGGAGAGATGGATGCACCGTTCATCATATTGCGCGGCGCCAGAAGAGCGGGACCGTTTGGATGTCCGGTCCCGCTCGATGGTTGGCAATTGTACTGTTACGGAGTTTTAAAGTTCCAACGAGATTTGTCGCTTGCGGGATCGAACCTGGCGAGCGTGGGTGTGCTGTTGCCCACTGCGGTCAGCGCCAACGCTTCTTTCGAATTGGGCACGACCTTCGGCATGATGCGGTATGTGCCATCGGTCAACTGGTCGATGCGCCATAATTGTTCCGGAGCGCCGGTGAATGCGGGCACCGTGATCACGTCGGCGTCCGCTGTG
>DATGXR010000466.1:0-7351 GCA_035298825.1 Bacteroidota bacterium | reverse complement strand
GTGCGAGTAGTGGGGAAATTTTCGAATCCCCAGACGTCGTCGAGCAGCATTTCGCGCGTGACGACCTGGCCTTCACGCTGGGCGAAGTACTTGAGGATGTTCAATTCCATTGTCGTGAGGACGATCTTCTTTTTATTCTTTTCTACTTCGAATCTTTTGAAATCGACGCGGACTTTGCCGAATGCGAGCTCGTCCATTTCAGCCGCGCTGTTTGTTCTCCGCCGGAGCAGGGCCTTGATGCGTGCGTGGAGTTCGCGGATGCTGAAGGGCTTCGTCACGTAATCGTCCGCGCCGATCTCGAGTCCGAGCACTTTGTCGATCTCTTCCTTCTTGCTTGTGAGCATCAAAATCGGCGTGCCGACATGGGCGTTCCGCAGATCGCGGCAGATCTCGATGCCGTCTTTTGAGGGGAGCATGATATCGAGGATGATGAGATCGGGTTTCGCGGATTTCGCTTTTTTAAATCCATCGAGACCGTCGCAGGCAGTGACTACTGTATAATGTTCGGCGCACAGTGATGCTTCAAGGCCTTTGAGGATGGCGGGATCATCTTCGACGATAAGAATTGTTTTCATGGCTTCTCTGCAGATGATGTGATCGATGGAAAGGTGACTGTAAATGTGCTGCCTGCACCGGGCTTGCTTGCAAGATCCACTCTTGCGTGATGCGCCGCGGTGATGTGCTTGACGAGCGCCAGTCCGAGTCCCGCGCCTGCGGTCCGGCGCACGATATCCGATCCGGCGCGTTCAAATGGTGCAAAGATCCGTTCGCGGTCTTCGGGAGCGATGCCGATGCCGAAATCCTGAACATCGAGTCTGCAGCCGCCGTCGCACTTGCTCGTCGTCACGATGATTCGTTTTCGCTGCGACGAATATTTGATCGCGTTCGAGATGAGATTGATCACGATCTCCATCACCGCATCCTTATCGGCGCAGATCATCAATTTTTTCGTCGAGAGTTTCGTTCGGCAATCGAATCCGTGAAGCGCGAGTTGGAAGCGCATTGTTGCGAGGGCTTCCTTCACGCAATCATTGAGAGCGATGCGGGCGAAGCGGTATTCCTTCACGCCCTTTTCGATCTTCGAGATATCAAGCACATTATCGATCAAACGGGTGAGCCGCTCGGATTCGCCTTTGATGATCCCCAGATATTCACTTCGTTGTTCCGGTTTCAGTTTCGGCGTCTCTTCAATCAGTTCGGTGAACAATTTGATCGAAGTGAGCGGGGTTTTCAGTTCGTGCGTGACGGAGGAAACGAAATATGATTTCAATTCGTTGAGCTGCTTCAGACGGTCCTTCTCGAGTTGTTCGTTGATCAAGGTATGATGCAGTCTCACGCGGTCGAGTACCGAAGCCACCTGCCGGCAGAACGAATCAAGCAGGTCGATGTCCTCGAGCGTGTATCTGAAACCGGATTTTTTCGGTCCGAGCAGCAGCACCCCGAGCGTTCCGTTTCGTTCGGAATGAATGCGGAACGCGATTGCCGCATCCTGTACATTAAATTGCCATCTGTCGACGACGAAAAACTTTGCGCCAAATTCGATCGATTCACTCAGTGCGGCGGGCTCGCGATGTCCGTTCAGCAGCGCTGTCAGTTTCTCATTCTCCATCAGCACACGCGTTTCGGAATTGGGAATAAGCGTATCGATGGAGCATGTGAGAGCCGTCACGATCGACGATTCGTCGTAGCATTGTGCGATAACTTCATTGAATTTCTTTTCTGCTTCACGATAATCGTAGCGCACATTGAAAAAAACTTTATCGACAAAATTCTGCGTGCGGCTTCGAATCGGCTGAAACAAGACGGCGATGATCACTGCCGCCACTGTCGAAACAGCAAGCGATGAAGTGACTGTGAGTGTGCCCATGAGGAGCGGTGAGAGGCTGACGACTCCCACATAGATCGCGAGCACCGCGGAGAAGGCAATGACGTACACCGTTCCGCGCTTGAAGATCTGGTCGATGTTCAGAATATGGTACTTCACGATGGCGATGGCGAACGTGACGGGCACGGAGAGCATCAGCAGCACGATGAACTCCTCGTTCAGCAAACCGCGCGATGTGAATATCTGCGGGATAACCCACAACGCAATGAAGCTGAACGGGCCAAGCGCAAGTCCCGCCAGAATCCACCGCAACTTCCGGCGTTCCGGTTCCTCTTGCGCCGTGAGATAGGTATGGATGATGATGAACAATCCGGTTGCAATGCAGACGACGCAGAAGAGACGCATCAGATTGAATACGTTGTTGTACAGTTCGAACCTCGCTTCATTGAAGTCCCGGGCGGCTTCAAGAAACAGGACCGTTGCAGCGGCGGCGAATGCGAGCGCGGCCACATAGCACACACGCAGCGCACGAAGCGTCCTGACATATCGCGCCGAGGGAAACACGAGCGTGAAATGCACAAAGAGGACGCCGGCCGAAGCGTAGGCGAGATGAAACGCGGCTCGTACCACGTGGCCGAGACCGTTCGGCTCGATCGTCATCTTCCCCCACGTCGCGGAGATGATCAGGGCCGTGCTCATCGTAACCCAGTTGAAGATCTGTGCGGCACGATCGTCTTTCCTTTTCACAGAGACGAACAGGGCGAGGAAAATAAATATCGATGCGACGATGAGTTGCACTGCCAGATATCGCGCTGAAAAATAGCGGACGAGAGGCAGTGTTCTGGTGAGCGGCTGATGATTCCGTTCGAGCGAAACTGTCACGAGCTGGCCGACCGATTTCGAATCGAGGTAGAATTCAACCTGGTCGATGGACGCAAGCGGCGTTCCATCGATGGCCGTCAGGTTGTCGTTCACGTTGAAGCATGACGAATCCTGCGTGACCTGTTCGACAATGAGGCTGTTATGAACGAATACGACTGGCAATCCGGCCTTCTCGAATACATGATAGAAGCCGGCAACGCAGAAAATTACGATCAGTATATCACCGACGAAGGTGAGTCTTGCTTGCATGTCCGATGTCTCCATACGCACATGAGTAACACGAAGCGGTCAGCAGTCGGCCCGTGTATCGATAGAAAAGGGGGCGGAAAAGAAATCCCCTTTAATATTGAAAAAGAAAGTGAAAATTGGAAGAAAAATATTGCGGGAATATAAAAGGCAAGCTCGCACGAATGTCCAAGTCGGCGAAAATTTTCTGTATTTCTAAAAATGGGTTGCTTTTAGTCTTTTGAATAGCTAATTTTTCGTTGCACAATCAGAAAACAGGCAGAGGCGAGATGACTCCGAAACGGAAAATCTCGGTATGCAGGCTGGTTAATATTCTTACAGGATGTTATTAATGAGACGTTTTTTTATCTTCGCGCTTTCATCGATGCTGTTGTGGATGTGTGATCTTTCTTTTGCTCAGTTGACGGTTCGTTCCGACTCCTATGGTTCCAAACCCGGATTCATCGACAAAGCGACGCTCGTCGTCGAGCCGCACGGAGCGTACGTCGAACAATCGCTTTACCTTTCGTATTCCGACCATTTCCAATTTCCTTCCTCGCAGGTTGAGATCGTGCACCGATTCGAACTGCCGGCAAATGCGGTCGTCAATGACATGTGGTTATGGATCGGCGACAGCGTGATGCAGGCGGTGATCCTGGATACATGGAAAGCGCGCGCGATCTACGACAGCATCGTGAACAGGAAGCGTGATCCCGCATTTCTTTCGAAGACCGGCACAACGTACGAGCTTCATATTTATCCGCTCGCATCGGGCTCGTATCGAAAAGTACGATTGAATTTCATCACACCAACGAGGTGGCTTGGAACGGAAGGCGCTGCCGAACTGCCGCTGAAGATGCTGAAGGCGAACAACGCGCTGAAAAAACCGCTGCAGGTGATGTTCAGAGAGGCGCAGCCGATCTGGGGGACGCCAACGATCACGGAGCTGCCGCTGCAGACATTCACGGGGATGCGCGATACGAGCGGATACAAATTCCGATATTCGAACATCGACGACATCAGTGCGCTTTCAAGCTTCACGATGGGATTCACGACGAATTTTACAGACGGATTCTTCATCACGACAAAGGATGCGGTCAACGACGGCACGTATTTTCAATTCGGATTCAACCCGGGATCGCTCTTCAATCTTCAGATCGATCCGTCTCCCCGGCATCTGTTATTCGCGCTCGATCTGAGCGGTGTGCACTGCAAAAATTTCGTGACACTCATGCCAAACGTGAAGCAGCTCATGCGCTCGGCGGCGCGGCCCAATGACAGTATCCAGGTTGTCGTGGCGGGAGCGGGAAAGATCGAGACGCTGAATCCCGTCTGGACTATCGCACACACCGACAGCATCAACACTGCCATCGACCGGTTTGCATCGAGCGAGTGGGGCAGGCAGGTGGCGCTCGAAAAACTGCCGGCGGTGCTGTATGCCGACGCCTACGCGGCGATCTGCTGGCAGTTCCCGGGACTCGAACAATTGGCGTCGACTAAAGTCTACGGCGATTTAAGTGAGACGCTCCGGAACATGCAAGGCGCCGATGTCATTGCCGCGTACACACAGGGCTTTGAGAATGCGTCGTCGACCTCGGCGAATTATGAGATGATCGTTTCGAAGCTTGATACATTTTTTACACAGGGCGGACGTTTTCTCTCGTATTACGATTACAATCGTGTGGGCAGGGAAGTGATTTGTTCGCATTATATTCCAGGGCTTACGACAACGCGCCGGCCCGACGGATCAGCCACGCTATATCGGAATCCGAACGGCGCCGTTGGCCGGTATTTTCCCGAATCGTTCGTGCATTACGGGTTCGATTACCTGCAGTATACGGCCGATCCGTCAGTCACGATCGAAGTGATGGATAAAGACGGACGTCCCGTCGTGATCTCAAAGAAGATCGGCAATGGATTGATCGTTGTCTCGGGCATCTGGTCGTTCAAGGACGACGGCGCATTGAGGGCGCAGCTCGGCGCGCCGATGCTTGGGTTGAATGAAGTGAAAAAGAACCAGCAACTCACGGGATTATTCGCCGAGATCCAGTCGAAGTATAAGCGCTCGCCGTTTCAGAACGTGTATGTACTCAGCAACTCCGATTCTCTCTTCCAGAAGACCGATGTCTTTTCCTGGTCGGCTGCGTATCTCGGCGGCTTCGGTTCGGCGCTGCCCGTCGTGACAACGGTCAATCTTCTTGACGGCGCGGGATATCTGCCTGCATCCCTGACCGAAGATCAGATCCAGTACTACGGAAGCGGATATCTCATGAAGACGATCGCCGCCGCGACCAAAGGACGGCATATCGAGATGCACATCGACAACTGGACATATTTATTTTCGGCGCTGAATGCGTATTCGTATCCGACAGCCGATTCGATGACGGTTTCTGTTTCGGTCGATAACGGGGCGGGACAGCTGAGGGAACTACGAGAGGTCAATCCGATCCCGGCGGATGCGAACAAAGCCCGGTTTTATATCGGATCGGCGTCGCTTGCGAATCAGATCCGATTCGATGTGCGAGCCAGATTTGCAGGACAATCGAATGCGAAGACGGCATCCACCTCGACATTCATTTTCCATGATACATCGAGCGCGGCATCGGTCCTTCCGGCAATGCTGGGCACTGAAAAACTGCGCGACTTGTTCAATCAGCAGAACAAAGACACGGCCTCGATCGTGAAGCTGGCCGTGAAGTACCGTCTCCTGTGCGATTTCACGGCGCTGCTTGCATTGGAGCCGAACGATACGATCCATTACATGAAGCATCCGCTCGATGAAAGCGTGCTTGGCGTTGCGCGCAGCATTGAACCCGGCATGACTGATTCGCTGCTGCTTTCCTCGTATCCAAATCCGTTCAACAACCAGACGACGATCGTAATCGAACTCAAACAGCGTTCGTTTGTTGAAGCCGGAATTTATAACATCATCGGTCAGCGCGTGAAGACGCTTGCCTCGCATGATGCGGTTGAAGGAAGAAAATTATATTCCTGGAACGGCACCGACGACCGGAATCGCACGGTGAGCAGCGGCGCATATTTCATACGAGTTGCGGCAGACGACGGCATCGGCAAACAGTCAACCGTTCGATTGCGAAGGATTCTTTTCCTGAAATGATCGTGTGACCACGATCATCGGCTGCGCAAATCAAGCGGTCCGAATCGCGATCACGAAGACAACGCAACGCCAACTCTTGCGATCGGCGCATCTTCACGCCACAGAAGCGGGAATTTTTTTCTCACATCATTGATGAAACGGACGAATCGAATGAATCTACAGGAACTTAACCGCATCAACGGCATTGCTGGCGCCGTTGAATTCATTGAAGGACGGGGCGGACTGCCGACAGCAATATTGCATTCGACGCATGCAGAGGCGGTTGTGTGTCTTTACGGAGCGCAGGTACTCAGTTACAGTCCGAAGGGACTGCGAGACCTGTTGTGGATGAGCGGCAACAGCGAGTTCCAGCAGGGCAAGCCGATCCGAGGCGGGATTCCCGTCTGCTTCCCATGGTTCGGTCCGCATGTCTCCGATCCGAAAAAGCCGCAACATGGATTCGCACGACTGCAGCTGTGGACAGTTGCGGGTGCATCCGTGTATGCCGACGGTACGGTCGAGCTGCGTCTGTCGCTCAGCGACAATGAAGAGACGCACGCGCTGTGGCCGTACGCCTTTGCGGCTGAGGTGGTGATTCGTGTCGGGACGGACCTGGACGTCACACTGCGTTGCACGAACACCGGGACTGAAGCATTCACGTACACCGATGCGCTGCATTCGTATTTTGCGGTCAGCGATATCGGCAATGTGAAGATCAGCGGACTCCAGGGAACCGAGTACTATTTCGGAACGGCAACCGATTCCCAGCCTCAACAGGAAGAACACCTTAAGATACGGCAGGAGGAGAATCGGCGCTATATCGAGACTTCGGCGGATTGCGTGATTCATGATGCAGCGGTGCCGGGACCGATCCGTGTCGCAAAACGGGGAAGCCGGGTGACGGTTGTGTGGAATCCGTGGAAAGAGACGGCGAAGCAGATTTCAGATATGCCCGACGAGGGATACAAAACGATGATTTGCGTCGAGGCGGTCAACGCCTATGGCGACGCGGTGACGCTTCAGCCCGGGGCGACATTCAACCTTGGCACGACGATCATCGCAATGCAGTAACGATCGGCACTGCCGATGCGGATGAGAGCGATCGATACGCGTTGTCGGCGACACGGATGGGAAGAAACTCATACATAATGGACGGGAGCAATAATGGCGGATAATCAGAAGGTTGATGAGAAAGAACTGCAGCTTCGCGTGAGCGCGCTCTTGCACAGTGTCGATACGGCGATCAAAAAGGGAGAGCTCGAAGACGCTCTTGAAAAGATCCGCGACGTCTACAAATACGACATCAAGAATATCTATGCCCG
>DATGXR010000465.1:0-2827 GCA_035298825.1 Bacteroidota bacterium | reverse complement strand
ACCACGGGAACGATCACGGCGAAAGAAATGTCGGATCCGATGATTCTGCGCAATACGATTTCGCCGAAGGATGACGCGGTCTTCGCCGATCATTACAGCGGGCCGGTGATGCCGTACAAGGAAATGGAAAAAATCTTCCGCACGAAATATTTCAAGTACGTGCGTTCGATTTCAAGCAACGATTCGAATGCGGCCGAGAAGCTGGGTCTGGCGCCGTCGAACTTTTACCGGATGTGCAAGGAGCTCGGCATTAAATAACATCAGATTACTTTTTCCTTTCACGCACGCAGATGGCGCATAGGGGCTGTGCGCTGATTCGCCGGCCATACGCTCACCATCATCATCGTGCAGGCACAGAGCGGGCATGCAATGATCGCGATCGAACATCTACTTGTCGTCGGATCGATTCTTGTACTTGCAAGCATTGCCATTGCGAAAGTGTCCGACAAGATCGGCATTCCGACGCTTCTGCTGTTTCTGGGCATTGGCATGCTTGCGGGTTCGGAGGGTCCGGGCGGCATCTATTTCGACGATGCCTCGATGGCGCAGTCGATCGGCGTCGTCGCACTGGTGATCATTCTGTTTGCAGGCGGATTGGACACGCAGTGGGAAGCGGTCAGGCCTGTTGTCTGGCAGGCTGCGAGTCTTGCCACGCTCGGCGTGCTGATTACCGCCGTTTCGATCGGACTCTTTGCCGCATATGTTTTAAAATTTTCGCTGCTTAACGGACTTCTGTTGGGAGCGATTATCTCGTCGACGGACGCGGCCGCCGTATTTGCTGTCCTGAGATCGAAGAATGTTGGATTGCGCAACCGGCTCCAGCCGCTGCTCGAGCTTGAATCGGGATCCAACGATCCGATGGCGGTCTTCCTCACGATCGGCTTCATTCAGTTTGTCACGGCTCCGCAATCGTCCATCGGTTCGATCCTCCAATTGTTCTTCGTGCAAATGATGATCGGCGGGATCTTCGGTGTGATGATGGGAAAAGCGCTTGTCTTCACGCTCAACCATCTGCATCTGAAGTACGAAGGCATTTATCCCGTATTGTCGCTGGCGTTTGTTGCATTCGTGTACGGCGTGACGGCGAGCCTCGGGGGAAGTGGTTTTCTTGCGGTCTATCTTGCGGGCATGATCGCGGGCAATTCGAATTTCATGCATAAGCGCAGCCAGCTCCGGTTTTTTGACGGACTGGCGTGGCTCAGTCAGATCGCGATGTTCGTCACACTCGGACTGCTTGTGTTCCCGTCGCAGATCCTGCCAGTCATCCTCAGCGGGATGCTTGTGTCCGCATTCGTGATGGTGGTTGCCCGTCCCTTCAGCGTGTTCATCTCGTTATTTTTTTCACATCTTCATTGGCGCGAAAAAACATTCATCGCATGGGTGGGACTGCGCGGTTCAGTGCCGATCATCCTTGCGACCTTTCCTTTGATCGCCGGCGTGCCGCAGGCGCATCCGATCTTCAATATCGTGTTTTTCATCGTCCTTACTTCGGCGATGATACAAGGGTGGTCGATCCCGATTGCGGCGCGGTTGCTGAAAGTATCCGCTCCGCCGTCGCGCACGCCGCGCTATCCGATCGAGCCCGCCTCTGTCGAGGGGAACGATACGGAACTTGTCGATCTGATTGTTCCTTTCAATGCGCAGGTAGTGGGACGATCGTTGCTTGAGATCACGATGCCATCGGACAGTCTCATTGTGCTCATCGGCCGGGGCGATGGGTTTCTTGTTCCCACCGGCGCCACCATATTGCAGGAAGGCGACACGGTGCTTGTGCTTGTGAACAGGGAAAATCTGGATCGCGTGCGTGCGTTATTTTCCAGGCTGCGGTAAGGCGGTTAGCGCGCGGGGATATGAAAAAGACTTGACAAAGAGTGTAGAAAATCGCATATTACAAACGTTTGCGGTAACGTTTGCAGCAATTTGTGCGATTTTTCTGTTTATCTTTTTCTGAAAAAGGCAACGAAGTGGTCAGGCAATCCACAATCATTGATATTGCAAAGAAACTCGATATCTCCGCCTCGACAGTTTCACGAGCGCTGAGCAATCATCCCGATGTGAAGCAGGCAACGAAGGACCGTGTGAAGAAGGTTGCCGAGGAATTGAATTATCTGCCCAACCCGATTGCCCGCAGCCTGCAAAACAGCCGTTCAACGACGATCGGTGTGATTGTTCCCGAGATCAAACATGATTTTTTTTCATCGGCCATCAGCGGGATCGAGGAAGTGGCCTATGAGGCCGGCTATACGATCATCGTGTGCCAGTCGAATGAAAGTTATGAGCGGGAGGTCATCAATACGAATGTCCTCATCAAACAGCGCGTGGCCGGAGTGATCGCTTCAATTTCACAGCAGACGAAATCGAGCGTTCATTTTCAGGATGTGATCACTCGGAACATTCCGCTTGTTTTTTTCGATCGCGTCGTTCAAGGAATCGGCGCAAGCAGCATCGTGATCAACGACTATCAAAGCGCGTTCGATGCCGTGACATATCTGATCAACAAGGGCTATTCGAAGATCGCGCATTTTGCCGGACCGAAGGAGCTCGGCATCTGCATCGACAGGATGCGCGGATACAGCGACGCGCTCGAATCGCGCGGCGTGAGCATTCTGCCGGAACATGTGCGTCAGGGCGGATTGCATGAAGAGGACGGCTACCGGTCGATGTCCGCCTTGTTGAATGAAGGCGCGCTTCCCGATGCGATCTTTGCCGTCAACGATCCCGTGGCCATCGGCGCATTTCAAAGGATCAAGGAAGCGGGATTACGGATCCCGGAGGAGATTGCCATCGTCGGATTTTCGAACAACAAGATCACCACACTTGTCGATCC
>DATGXR010000464.1:0-9997 GCA_035298825.1 Bacteroidota bacterium | reverse complement strand
ATAGAACTGATTGATCTTTCCGAAGATGACTGCAATTTCCCAGTCGGGGGCGAATGCGTTCATGCGTGAACGAAAGCGAATCATTCGTGAGTGCAATTCTTCTCTGGGGACATTGGAATACATTTCGGTTGATGATCCTGTGTTTGTTTAAGTGTCGAATCCCTAACCTGAAAATACTTTTATTTCGCGTCCACTTCGTTCAGGAATGCTCTGACGACGCGGACATTTTCATCACGGGCATCCCATGATGTCATATGTGCTGCGCCGGGGAAGACGACATATTTTGCGCGGGGGGTCATTTTTGAAAAACCAGCGACCAGCTTTTGACCGGCTTCATCAAATTCTCCAACCGTGTATAACACTGGAGTTTTTATCTCCGGCAATAATGGTCTTGCATTGTAGTCTTTGAGTGTCCCCGTAAAATAGAATTCACTGGGACCCTGCATATACGCATACATCAAAGAATTCGTCGACTGCATCATGCTGTCCAAGTCCGTCATGACCGGATTCCTCATCACATACTTTCCATAGAACTCCCCGCACGCGCGCATATATTCCGGCGTATCGAACTTTTTTTGTGCTTCAGCAGCAACAATCGCTGTCTGTGCTGAATCTGAAAGTGTCGCCACAAGATCCCGTGCATTTTTTTGCAAGGCAGGGATGTCCAGCACAGCGCCGGAGAGCACCAGCCCTTTCACATGTCCTGTGTATTTGCGGTAATACTCCACAGCGATAATGCTTCCAAAAGAATGGCCGAGCAGATACACCTGATCATTGCCAAGATGATGTCTCAGAGTTTCCAGTTCATCCACAAAATGGTTTATTGTAAATAGAGAAGTGTCCATACACTTATCCGATTTCCCTCCGCCAAGCTGATCGTAACGAACAATTTTTCGATCAGTACCGATGTCCTCGAATGGTTTCAAATAATAACTCGAACCGCCCGGACCACCGTGAATGAGTATCACTGGTGTCCTGCCGCCATCGCCGATAATTTTGTACCAGATTCTTCCGCCATCAACAGGAAGAAGAGCTCCATCCAGATGGTGGACTGTTCCGGATTGGTTCTTTAGCGAATCTGAATTGCACATCGCTTGAAGAGGATTCAAACAGTGGAAACAAGTCATTAAAGATGTTGCAGAAAGGAAGAGAATGTTCGAGAAGGTACGCTGCGGTTTCATGACTCCTCCTGATATTTTATTAAAGAATAAAATATTCCTAAGGGCATAAAGTAGTTACAACTTAAAATAAAAATTGGCACATAGCAAGCAGGAATCGGAGTTCGATGATTATTGTTTAGTGAGTACCGGCAGGGTTACAGGGTTGTTTGAGAATATTATATGCCAAACCCATCCCGAATGATTTTATCACTAACACATCGGGTAAATTTTTCACATTTTCGATAAACAACGACGACAATGAAGAACTTCACGTATCAACGCTTGTTGACAACGGTGATCGCCGTGCTGCTCACCGCGGGCATGTCTTCGGCCAGAGATAAAGATTCGTACGGCGCCGATGTGATGAACGGGCTTTCGAACCATGGCGCGAATCTGAATAAGCCATATCTGACGCCGGGCGACAGGACATATATCGTTGGAACACAGGACGGCAATTTCCCCGATTTGGGTTGGCATGTGAAGGGGGAAATGGGAGGCGTGTGGAGGGGGCCGATCAAGCTCCTGGACGGCTTCTGGGCGCGAGTGACGAATGTCGAAAGCGGCGTATCGACCTGGCTGGATAGTGCAAAAGAGTTTATCGTTTATCCGTTTGGGAGCAAGTTTCTTTATGAGCCGATCCTGGATGGCGTCCGTGTCGAACGATTTCAATTTTGTCCGCAGGGCAAGGAGGGCGTTGTCATCACATATGCAATCACAAACGAAACCGGCAGGCGACGCACGCTCGATCTGGAGTTCACCGTAAAAACCGACATCAGTCCGGTGTGGTTTTCGAACGAGAACAATATTTCCGATGCGGCGGATTCCATTTTCTGGAACGCCCGTCGCTCTGTGTTTACGGCGCGGGATGTGAAAAATCCATGGTTTGCCGTCTGGGGTTCGACCATTCCCGCCGTCACTCACTCTATTGATGTACCGACTCCCATTGCGACAATCGGCATGGGCAAATCGGCTTCCACGATTCATCGCCTGACGATCAATCCCCGCAAAACGAAAAGCGTGGTCTTCGTCGTCGCCGGTTCCGATAAGAGTCTCGATTCGGCTCTCACCACATTTGATGCAATTGCACAAAATCATGATCGGATGCTGAGTCAAAAGAAGGCGTATTATCTTTCGATCATCAAACGTGCAATGATCAACATTCCCGACAAAAAACTGAAAGAGGCATTCGTCTGGGGAAAGATCAACGCCGAATGGCTGGTGAGCGATCTTCCCGGCATCGGCCGATTCGAGGGAGCGGGCGCCGTTGAATATCCCTGGCTCTTCGGCTGCGACAACTCGTATGCCGAACAAGGCATCGTTGCGACGGGCGACATGGACTTGCCGAGATCCACACTGCGGACAATCAAGGAGGTTTCCGAAAAAGCAAACGGCAACGGCCGCATCATCCATGAAATGTCTGCAAACGGATTCGTCTTCAACAAGGGCAACACGCAGGAGACGCCTCACTTCGCCGTCGCTGTCTGGAAGGTCTTCGAGTGGACCGGCGATGTGAAATTTCTGAAGGACATGTACCCGTATATCAAGCAGGGTATCCATTGGCTCCTGACGGAACAGGATCAAAACGGCGACAAGTTCCCCGAAGGCTACGGGATCATGGAAGTGAAAGGATTAAATGCCGAACTGATCGATGTCGCAGTCTACACAGAGCAGGATCTCGAAGTGGCATCGAAGATGGCGGCAATCCTCGGCGAACCTGAAGTCAGTAAGGACTACGTGCAAAAAGCAGTGCAGCTCAAAGAGAAAATCAATACGCTCTTCTGGGACGAGACCGAAGGCAGCTATTGCGATTTTTACGGCACGCGAGAGCAGGCAATCTCCGCAACGAACGGAACGATCGAACAAATCAGGATGGGGATGAAGAATGGGGAAGACTCGCTGGAAGCTGAAAAGAGGATTACGCAGTACAAAGAGCTGCTCCGGCGTTTTGAAAAATTCCCCGAAGGCACGAGCAAGGGATGGATCACAAACGCCAATTGGGTGATCAGTACGCCGATGGAAACCGGCATCGCTCCCAAAGACAAAGCAATCAGACTTTTAAACAAAGTACGCAATGAGCACACGGGAGAATACGGCCCGTATCTTTCTGGTCTCGAAAAGCAAACGATGATGACGATCTCGACCGGAGTACAGGCGATGGCCGAAGCGCGCTACGGCCGGACTGATGAAGCGCTGTGGTATATAGACAGGATCGTGCAGACATTCGGCAGATTGATGCCCGGTTCCATTGCCGAAGTCATGCCCGACATGGGATGTCCGGTGCAGGCATGGACAATCTATGGTCTCGCCGTGCCGCTTGTCACGCATATCTTCGGCATCGAGCCTCATGCATATGTGAATGCGATCACGTTGTCGCCTCATCTGCCCTCAACATGGAATTCAATCAGTATCTCGGATCTGCCTGTCGGCAGCACGATTATTTCATTCACAGTGAAAAAATCCACCGCTGGATCGGAATATCATCTCGCATCGAAACAAGCGGATTGGAATTTTACGCTTCATCTCGAAGGTCTTCGCGGAAGATCCTATGTGCTCAATGGTACAACATCGAAGGCTGAGTCGGACGACATTCCGCTTCGTGGTCGCGAAAATACGATTGTCGTCATGAATCAGCGCTAGCCCTTATCGCCACTTTTAATGTTTTAGGACTTCTTGATTCTGTTACATTCATACGGTATATTGGCACATTTGCGCGCAGAGTGTCCGAGATCGCATAGGATTTATTTCTAATGAAAGGCGTCTTCAAATATGACAAGCAACGGCGAACCGACAAAAGAAACACTCCAGGCATGGCACGATGACCCATCCAATTGGAAGTTGGGATTCTTGTATTACAATCCGAAGGATACGCGACTCTTTCCTCCGAAGAGATGGGGTTGGGGATTGACTGTCAACTTCGCAAATCCAATATCAATTCTCACGATGGTCGGTCTGGTGATCATCTTCGTTGTAATCGCAAAACTCATCAAATAGTGTATGATTCTGTTACTTCACCTCCGTTCTGTGAAACAAAAAAAATATGGCCAAAGGCGTACCAGATCTGTATGATATTGTGTTCATCTCGTTCGAGAAGATGCTTGCTCTCACCGACGCGGAGAAAGCTGATTATATCCGGTTGTCCGAGATCCATCATTATAAAAAAGGCAGGCACCTTGTCAAAGCGGGGCAGGTGTGCAGCCGGATGTACTTTTTCATTAGCGGAGCCGTCCGGGGATACTCTGTACGCTCACACAAGGACTATTCCTTATGGTTTGAGTTCGATCGATGCTTTGTCACATCGATGGCGAGTTTCGTGAGCCAGACCCCCTCGCACGAAAATATCGAATTGCTCGAAGACTCAACGCTAATTTCTATCAGTCATAATAATCTTCTTGCGATCTACTCGACACATCCGCGGACGAATGTGATCGGCAGGCGGCTCGTGGAGATGGCGTTTATCGAACTGGAAGAACGCACATTGGCCATGCAGTCGCTGACTGCAACAGACAGGTATGAGCATTTGCTGGAACGCTATCCGCAATTTTCACAGCGCGTATCACTCAAGCATATTGCCTCCTTTCTCGGCATCTCGCAGGAAACCCTCAGTCGCATCCGCTCCGGAAAATAACCAAAATTGACAAATGTCAAATTCGACAGTCGATCCCCGTGATCCTGCCGGTTTTGACTATTGTCAATTTTGCCATCCGCTTCCTTTCGTATACTATCTGTGAACACCCAAGCATTGTCGTTCATCATTGTAACGAAGGGATCATTCCATGCGATACACGTCTATTCTTCTTCTCTCTCTTGCATGCATCTGCGGCGCAGCCTCCGCACGTCCCATCCTTGAGCGTTATGTGACACAAGGACTGCAGTCAAATATCGTTCTGCAACAAAAAACAATCTCGTTAGAGAAGGCTCAGCTGGCGCTGCGAACGGCGTCAAGTTTGTTTCTTCCCACCGCAGAGGCGGAGGTGGCATATACAAGCGGGGAGGGGGGACGCTCGATCGCCATTCCGGTGGGAACCATCATCAATCCAGTGTATCAGACGTTGAATCTGCTTACCGGCAGCGATGCGTTTCCCACGATCGCCAATGTGAAGGAAGATTTTCTGCCGCACAATTTTTACGATGCAAGGATCCGTACTTCGATGCCGCTGCTCAACACTGATATCATCATGAACAGGAAGATCGAGACGGAGCATGTGCAGCTGCAGGAGTGTGAGGTCGCTGCGTATAAGCGAGAGCTTGTTATGGAAATCAAGATCGCATACTTCAATTATTTGAGCGCCCGCGATGCAGTGGAAATTTATCGATCGGCTCTCAGCACTGCAGTTGAGGCGAAGCGTGTCACTGAATCGCTCGTACGGAACGGCGCCGGATTATCCGTGTATGTGCTCCGTGCCGATACTGAACTTGAATCACTGAAAGGGCATGTGCTCGAGGCTGAAGGGGGAGTCAACAGCGCGCGCATGTACTTCAATTTCCTGTTGAACAGGACACTCGACAGCGCGATCGACACACTGGATGATGCTCAATGGGAGGACCTGATCGGACGCACTGACGCTGATTCGGCCGGAGCGCGCGAAGAATTGGGCATGCTCGAACATGCGCTGGTCATGAGTTCAGCCAATGAGACGATGAAACGTCTGGCGTGGATGCCGAAGGTGTCGGCATTCCTCGACCTCGGCATGCAGGATAAGGATTGGGCAATGACTGGGGGTTCGCGGTATTATCAATTCGGTGTTCAGGTGTCCTTCCCGCTCTTCGAAGGGTGTCGCACCGCCATCGCGATCGATGAGGCTACGCTTTCCACGCGGGCTGTCGAGCTTGAATTCGAGCAGACTCGGCAACAGGTCTCGATGATGCAGCGCATCCGCACAACAGAACTGGCCACAGCCCGACAGCATTTCGCATCTGCCACAGCGCAGGTGAAGGCCGCCGAACAGTATCATCGGCTGATCGACAAAGGGTACGCTCAGGGAGTGAATTCATTTATCGAGACGATCGATGCGCGCAGCCAATTGACGACCGCACGGCTTTCATCGGCAATGAAAAAGTATCAGGTCTGTCAGGCGCAGGCACGCTACGAACGCGAGATGGCATCTTCGACAATTAATTACTGAAGGGAACTGCAATGACTATTCAATCATTTATCAGTGCAATGTGCCTGGGACTCATACTGAGTGCCTGCGGTCCCGCGCATACCGACAACCAATCGCAGGAGCAGGATGCTGTGCGCGTCCGCACACTGTCTATTCAAGAATCGGAGACGCGGCGGAGTGTCGTTTCCTCGGGCACACTGACAACAGAGAACGAGACGCTGTTATCGTTCAAAACCGGCGGTGTCATTAAACGGATCTTCGTCAAAGACGGCGACGTGATCAGGAAGGGCCAGCTTCTTGCCGCACTTGACACTGTCGAGATCGAAGCGATTGTCCAGCAGGCTCAGGCCGGATATGCGAAAGCGAAACGGGATCTCAATCGTGTGAAGGCGCTTTTCGCCGACAGCGTCGCCACACTCGAGCAACTTCAGAATGCCGCCACGGGATGCGATATTGCCGAACACGAACTGACGATCGCTTGCTATAACAGGAGATATTCGGAGATCAGGGCGGTGGCTGATGGAACAGTCTTGAAAAAAATGGCGACGGAGGGGCAGATGGCAGGCCCTGGAATGCCGATTGTGCAGACGAACGGCACGGGGAGAGGACATTGGATCATCAAGGCCGGCGTTTGCGATGAAGATTGGGCGGCGATCAGGGTCGGCGATTCGGCTGCTGTGTGTCTCGGCGCATATGGAGATCTTGAAATGACGGGCAGTGTCTCGGGAAAATCAACGGCTGTCGATCCAGCCTCGGGCACGTTCACAGTCGACATCCAGGTGAACCCGCATTCTCATATCCCATTCGCCAGCGGGATGTTCGGCAGGGTGACAATCGCGACACGGAGCCACGCACGCGGATGGAACATTCCCCATGAGGCAGTGATGGAAGGTTCAGGGAAAACAGGATACGTCTTCGTGCCATCGGAAAACGGGACGCGTGTCCGGAAACTTCTCATCACCATCGCGTCGATGAATGATAACAGCGTCTGTGTTTCCGAAGGTCTTGACAATGTGCCTTCAGTCATTGTCATAGGTACGCCGTACCTGAAAGAGAACTCTTTGATCTCAATCATTCAATAAGGAGCCTCGACGTGAAAATCTCAGAATATGCGGTGAAAAATCCTCAGTTCACACTCATCATTATCCTTATGGTTGCAGTCCTGGGCATCACAACAATCATGACGATGCCGCGCGCCGAGGATCCGGACATGACGACGCCTCAATTTACAGTCGTCGTCATTTATCCCGGTACGAGCCCGAAAGACATGGAGGAACTTGTGGTCAATCCGTTGGAGAAAAAGCTGACGACATTCGACCGCATCAAAAATGTCTCCGCGACGATCACCGACGGGTTGGCAATCATCTCGGTCGATTACAAACACGGGAGTAATGTCGACGAAAAGTATCAGGAAGTTGTTCGCGAAGTCAATGCGTTGCGCCCGACGCTTCCGTCCGATATCTACCGGATCGACGTTCTGAAATGGCATCCGTCGGATGTCAATGTCATCCAGGCGGCAATCGTCTCGGACAATGCAAGTACGGATGCTCTGAAAGTACAGGCGGAGGCATTGAAAAAGGATCTTGAAAAAATTCCGGAACTGAAGAATGTCGAAATTCACGGCCTGCCCGAAAAGAAGGTCCGTATTGAAGTGCATCTCGATAAGCTGCGTCAGATGAATGTGCCGCTGGAGGCAGTTGTCGGTGCTGTACAAAGCGAAGCCGTGAACATTCCCGGCGGCAGTGTCATCGCCGGCACGAAGAGCTACAACGTTCAAACGAGCGGTCCTTACACAAGCACGGATGAGGTAAGGAATACCATTATCACCTCGATCAATGGCAGGAACATTTATGTGAAGGACATTGCGGATGTGATGTTTCAGTACGAACAGGAAACGCATATCACGAGATTGAACCGACATCGCGCGCTCTTTGTCGTTGCAGCGTTGAAGCCCGGCGAAAATATTTCGAGCGTGCAGAATAAGTATGTATCCGTGCTCGACAATTTCAAAGCAGGCCTTCCGAAGAACATCGCATGCATCGCCCATTTCGATCAGGCGGATAATGTGAACAAGCGTCTCACCGGATTGGGCGTTGATTTTATTCTTGCTATTGCCCTGGTGGGGATCACGCTCCTTCCGCTTGGCGGAAGAGCATCGTCCATCGTCATGATCTCCATTCCGCTTTCTCTGTCCATCGGAATCATCCTGCTCAGTGCCTTCGGGTACACGCTGAATCAACTGAGCATCGTCGGACTTGTCGTCGCCCTCGGCCTACTCGTCGACGACAGCATCGTCGTCGTTGAAAACATCGAGAGATGGATGCGGGAAGGCCATTCACGCCTGGAAGCGACGATCAAGGGAACGCGACAAATCAGCCTCGCCGTCCTTGGCTGTACAGCCATGCTCGTCATTGCGTTCCTTCCGCTCTTGTTTCTTCCGGCGGCATCGGGCGAATTTATCCGCAGCCTGCCGATGAGCGTTGTGCTTACCGTGCTCGCATCGATGGCGGTTTCGTTGACAGTGATCCCGCTGCTCTCCAGTCGCATCCTTAAAAATCACACGGCCGGTTCCGAAGGCAATGCGTTCATGCGAAACTTCAAAGCATTTATCGATACTGTGTATGTCCGCTCACTTGATAAGGGATTGAAATATCCAATCGGAGTTCTCATCGTCACACTTTGTCTGTTCATCGGATCACTCTGCCTCGTGCCTGCGATTGGATTCAGCCTGTTTCCGTCGTCGGAAAAACCGCAATTCCTCGTCGAGATAAACGCCGCGGCGCAATCAAATCTGTACTACACCGACAGTGTTTCTTCGTGCATCGAGCAGGACCTTCTCGCACAACAAGATGTGCAATATGTTTCGGCAAACGTGGGGAAGGGGAATCCCCAGATCTATTATAATGTGATCCAGGAGAATGAGCGGACGGACTTCGCGCAACTGTTCGTGCAATTGCATCCGAACATATCGGCGAAGCGAAAAGTCGAACTCATCGAGGAGTTGCGCTCCAAGTGGGATCAGTATCCCGGTGCCGTTGTTTCGGTGAAGGATTTTGAGCAGGGACCTCCCGTCCTCGCTCCTGTTGAGGTGCGGCTGTTCGGGGGGAATTTGGATACGCTAAAGGCACTCGCGGCGCTGGTTGAGCATCTCCTGCACGAGACTGAAGGGACGATCTACGTTCACAATCCGATTGCGAATTTGAAAACAGACGTCAACATCGTCGTCAACAAAGAAAAAGCCCAGTTGTCCGGAGTCCCGTCGATTGCGATCGACAAGATGGTAAGGTTTGCCGTGGCGGGAACAGACGTGGGCGTGATGAACGACGTACGTGGAAAGAGTTATCCGATTTACATGACGACGGCAAAGGGGCTGAATACGACACTCTCCGTCTTCAACAATCTCTACATCCCGTCTGTCACGGGAGCTGCGATGCCGCTGTCGCAGATCGCTTCCCTCGAAACGGTATCATCACCGCTGATGATCCAGCATGAGAATAAGGTAAGAACGGTGTCAGTAAGCGCGTTTGTTCGGAAGGGATATTTGAACGATAAGGTGATCACTGCCGTCATCGGGCACATGGACTCACTTCGTTTACCATCCGGATATACATATGAAATGGGAGGCGAATTGAAGTCGCGGGAGGAATCGTTCGGTGGGTTCGGCGGGATCATCATCATCACGATCTTTCTTTTCATCGCCGTGCTCATCCTTGAATTCAAAACGTTCAAGAGTAC
>DATGXR010000463.1:0-34753 GCA_035298825.1 Bacteroidota bacterium | reverse complement strand
GTTCCAGGTCGGCGCCATCACGAAGAACGTGAGGAACATGGCAAGACCGACGATGATCTGGCTCGGGGGCATCTGTGCCGTGCCAAGCGCCTGCTTCACGAAATGAAAGACGATGATGATGCGCGTGAAGGCTGTTGTCATGATCAACAGCGCCGGCGCAAGCGAGAGCACGGTCATCAAGGCGAGGATCTGAAGCGTGACGGCGACGTCGCTCGGATTGGAGGACTTCCCGATGTCGACGGCGACTTTCGGGAGCGCGATCGGCTGTTGAAGAGCGTACGCGGATCCCGTGACGGTGCACAACGCGATCAGAAGCAAGGCAATGGCGGCAACTTTTTTCATGGCTGTTTTGGAGCTTTCTTTCGAGGTGCGGCTGGAGTCGTTCTTGTCTTTTTGACAGTCACCGCTGCTGTGAGTGGATCAAGGGAAATCCCTGTCTGCTCTTCCGCCGCGGCGATCTCCACTGCAGGCGAAGGGACTGTTTCGAGGGACGGTGAGACCGAGGCATCGGCAGCGGGCGCACTCGCAGGCGAGACGCTGTGAAAGCGCTCGCTCAGCAGACGCAGAAACGGCGTCATCGCGACCGGGAGATGTCCCGTGCCCGGATGCATCGTCGCGTCTGAGGCCTGTGTGCAGGACGATTCAGGTAACTGCGTCAGGAACGAAACACTGTGGTCGGCAACGCCGAGCAGGATCACCTGTCCGCCCGCCTTGACGGCGTAGACAGAGCGCCGCGGCGCCAGGTGCAGCACGCCGGCGAGTTCGAGCGCGACGCCGGAGCCGGTCACCGGTTTGCCGAATGTCATAAATCGTTTGAGGACCCACAGCGTTGCGATGATCAAGCCAACGATCAACAGGAGCGAGCCGAGCATGCGTAGCCAAAGCCAATCCATTATTTTTTCAGTCCTTTGATCCGGTCGGCCGGATCGAGCATGGTGGTGATGCGGATGCCGAAATGTTTGTCGATCACGACAACTTCGCCTTCGGCCATCTTTGTTCCGTTGATGAGGATATCCACGGGTTCGCTTGCGAGCTTGTCAAATTCGACGATCGATCCGCGCTCGAGCTCGAGGATCTCGCGGATCATCATCATGCGCCGTCCCAGTTCGATCGAGATCGAGAGCGAGATGTCGTGCAGCATGTCAAGCTTTCGGTTCGAGCGTTCGAACGCCGGATCGGGCACCTCGAGCACGTGCTCCTCGGCCGCGCTGTTTGCAGGCGATTCGAACGTCTGAAAATCCATCTGCTTGAGCATTTCTTCTTCGATGGCGCGTTCTTCATCGCTCATCGCGGGTTTCATTTCTTCGTCTGACATGGCGGTCATTCCTCGTTCAATTTATCATTTTCCGTAAAGGGCCTTGAGATTTTCACAGCCTTCGTGCTTTCAAAAACACCCGGTGTCGCATAATATTTTTTCTGCCCGCCCACATACACAACGCAATCAGCATCGCGTTTCTGATCGAGCTTGATCACATCGCCGACTGCCAGATCGATCAGATCGCGCACTGTAATCGTCGCGGTGCCGAGCTCGGCGCGCACCATTGTTTCGGAGCGGCCCACATGGCGCTGCAGGACGAGCGGCGTCGAGGGATCGCGTTTGCGCGTGCCGACCGTGTTGGCGATGTGCTTTGCATTGAGACGCGAGAGCACATCCTCGAGCGCAAATGTCGGATAGCAGAGGTTCATCAGATACTGCTGATTGTTGATCGTGATCTCGATCGAGACCACGAGCACGATTTCGCTGGCGCTTGTGATCTGCACGAAGTCGGCTTCGCTTTCATACCTGTCGAGCTCGAATGTGAGCTTCGTGATCGTGTGCCAGGCTTTTTGCAGATCGACGAACATGCGCTGCACGATGCCCTTGACGACGTTCTGTTCGATCTGCGTGACCTGCCGCGTCTTCTTGCCGCCGTCTCCGCTGCCGCCCAACAACCGCTCCACGAGTCCGAAGACCAGCTGCGGATTCAGTTCGAGCACGCCGAATCCATCCGACTCCTGTATGCGGAACACGAAGAGCGAACTCGGATTGGAAATCGACAACACGAACTCGGAATAAAATAACTGGTCGACGCTTGTCACATCGATATTGACCTGCGTCTGGAGCTTGGTCACGAGGTACGAGGAAAATGCTTCGCCGAAATTTTCATGCACCGTTTGCAGCGTGCGGATCTGATTCTTTGAAATGCGATTCGGCAGGCGGAAGTCGAACGGGATCGCCTCTTTTTCTTTCGCCTCGTGTTCCTTCAACACGTCTTCCATGCCGATGCCGCTTGTCGCGATGCCGGAAAGGAGACTGTCTATTTCTGCCTGGGAAAGAAGCTCTGCCACTGCAATACTCCGTTATTGGATGATGAACTTTGAAAAATACACTTGCGAGATTTTTTCGGGGCGGACCGATTTCTGAAGACTGTCGCGGATCTCCCGGCGAAGCGCTTCGCGCCTTGTCTGATCGTCGAGCGTCTCTACCGTTTTCGAGGCAAGGATCGTATTGAGCACATCGCGCACAAGCACGTCTTTCTTCTCGATGCTCTTGAGCTCTTCTTCGTTCACGGTCTCGACACCGACTGTCGTCAGCAAAAAGCGCGTGCCGCCCGTGCCCGCGGGATTAATGATGAGATCTTTGACGACGAAGACGTACGTGCCGGTCGCGCCCGATGCGGAGGAAGCATCTTCGGCAGACTGTTCTGTTTTTGCCCCCTTCTCATGAGCGCCCTCTCCGCCGCTCATCTTCGGCACGAGCACGAAGACGATCAGCAGATAGACGACAACCGTTTGCAACAGAAACACAGCTGCTCCGATGCCGATCATCATCACAAGTGAGAGGCTTTTGGGAGAAGGGGCTGCTCCTGCTTGGGGGGGCGCTTCTTCGGGTGCTGCCATAGTGTTTGCTCTTTCAGTCGGATAGTCAATTCAAGTAATGCACCGCATGGAGTGATCAACAAACTAAAATTCAACAATTGTGCCAGAAGAGTCTCTTAAAAACCGCTTTTTTCAACTGAAATTGAGGTTTTTTCGTGTTTTGGGGAAGGCGGGATGGAATGGAACTGGCCAATATTAGTCAGATGGGGGATTTATTTACAATCGACGGTAAATTCGTGTATTTAGCACGAGTATTCATCAAGAGGAGGTTTCTTTTCACGGAAGAGGCTTCCCTTCCCTTTTTTTCCTCTTGGGAAAAGAAAGGGAAGGAAAGCCTGACACGCATCATTCCGCAACGCCATCTCTTAACGCCGGGAGATTACCGTTTGATGTTGACGATCTCCTGCATGAATTCATCGCTCGATGTGATCACTTTCGCATTGGCCTGGAAGCCGCGCTGTGCGATGATCATCTTTGTGAACTCTTCGGCAAGATCAACATTCGACTGCTCGAGTGAATTCGACAGGACCTGTGACGAATTCACGGAACCGGCCGCGCCGATTTGCGCCACACCCGAGTTGCCCGAGAAATCGTACATGCTGCCGGTCACGCGCTGGAGTCCGCCGGGATTGTTGAAGTCGGCGATCATCACCTGTCCGAGCGTCTGCAGTGTGCCGTTCGAAAAGATGCCGCGTATCGTGCCGTCTGTTTCGACCGAAATATTGTTGAGCGATCCGAGTCCGTAGCCGTTTGTGGCCTTGGTTGAAATTGTCGAGAGTCCCTGGCTCGCCGTGAGACCCGAGAATTTTCCGATCTCGCCGAATGTGACGTTCACCGTGACCGGATTGGCTCCGTTTGCCGGATCGAATGTGAGCTGGGGCGGCGTGGCCGGATCGGGCGATGCAAGCGAACCGTCTGTATTAAATGTTACGGCGCCCGTGCCGACTTCGATTCCCGGAAGCGGTGCCGATGTCGTGCTTGCCGGATCGGGGCGCGTTGCTGTCCATGCCCATGTCTGCGGCACGTCGGCTGTCTTTGCGAATTTCAATGTCACCGTATATTTGTTGCCTAGCGAATCATAGACAATCGCTGAACCCGTGGTCGTCGAGCCTTCGGGAGTGTTCGTTGCCAGATCTGTATTCAGAGGCGCGGATGCATTTAAATTGCCTTTCCACTTGATTTCAGTCGTCGCCTGCGCCGGCGATTTGATATCGGTCGGAATGACGATGTCGGCGAGATTGTTGCCCGAGGGAAGCACACCGTTCGCATCGGCGATCTTGCCCTGAACGACGGCGCCGCTTCCGGCGTTGACAAGTCTTCCGTCGGCATCGAGCGAGAATGCGCCAGAGCGTGTGTAGAGTTGTTTGCCGTTCTGTTTCACGATGAAAAAGCCGTTGCCCTGCAGCGCAAGATCTGTCACGTTGCTTGTGTTTTCCATGTTGCCTTGCGAGAACTGCGTGTCGATCGTCGTGACCTGGATACCGAGGCCGACCTGCTGGGGATTGGTGCCGCCTAATTGTGCCTGGGGAAGATTGGCGTTGCGAAGCGTTTGAGCGAAGGCTTCGGAGAATGTAACGCGTCCGGATTTAAAACCGATCGTGTTGATGTTCGAGATGTTGTTGCCGATCACATCCATCATTGTCTGATGACCACGAAGGCCGGAAACACCCGATGATAATGCGCGCAGAAAACCCATTGTAACCTCCTATAAGGATGAGTGTGTGTGTGATTTTTTTTGATCCGGTATCAGTCGGTCAACCGGATCGCGGGCATCCTCACAGAGGTCCAGCCCGCCTTGCTGTACTGAAATAATTTCTTCTTAGCCTGCGATGATGGCGCTGTCGATTTTCGTGAAGACATGCTCTTTCATCGAATCATTCGTCATCGTCGTGACGACGGTGCGGTTGCGCACATTGACGATGAACGCCATATCGCGCAGGAGCACGAGTGAATCGTTGGCGCCTTTGGCTTCGGCTTTCTGCATCGCAGATTCAAGCTTCGCCATGTCCTCGGTGCCGAGCGACACGTTGCGCGCATCCAACCGGCTCTGCGCGTGCTTCGAAAATTGAATGCCCTGCAGTTCCTTCTCGAGCACCTTGTTGAATGATCTCTCTTCCGGGATCGCCACAGGCGCAGTCGGCCGGGCCGGAAGCCCGTCAACGCCGCCAATCGGCATAAATGGAAGCGAGATGCCGCTGATATCAGCCACGTTTCCCTCCTACTTCGAGAATGTTTGATAACGGAATTTCAGTCTTGTTGATGACGACGACCGTTCCCTGTGTTGTGAAGCGCACTGAATCGATCGTGCCCCAGATAAACTGGTTTGCAGTGACAGCCGATCCTTTGTCGTCGACCGCTTTCACTTTGAATGTGTACTTGCCGTCTGTCATTTGCACGCCCGCATCATTCTTGCCATCCCACGTCATTTCATGATCGCCCGCGCTGAGATCGCCGCCCTTGAGTTCGCGCACCACTTCGCCTTTGTCGTTATAGACATCGACCGCGACATTGCCGACCGCGCCCGGGAGCGTGTACCCGAGAGACACATCGGTTTTGCCGTCGTAGGCGAATGTACTGGCAGAGAGTTTCACGTCCTTGCCGATAAGCGAAGCTGAGAGCGTGTTGTTGACAGACTGCGACAAGAGATAGTTGGCGTCGATGCTCACCTTGAGGCTATCATTGATGTTCGACAGCTGCTCGACCGAACTGAACTGCGCAAGCTGCGCGGCGTATTCGGCGCCGTTCATCGGATTCAGCGGATCCTGATACTTGAGCTGCTGAATGAGCAGCTTCAGGAAATCGTCCTTGCCCAGAATGTTCTTGTTTGCGGCAGCCGTTGCGCTTGCGGCTGTGGCGGTGCTGCCGATTGCCGATGTTGTTGACATAATCAGAGATCTCCGTTACATGATGTATTCTACGGTGCTGTAGCCGAACTGCTTCGCCTCGCTCACCGACTGGAGTCCTTCGACGCCGGTGTCGGACTCGGCGGCGGCTGAGCCCGCCTTGCGTTTCGGAGCGTCGTTCCTGCGTTCTGCAAACGACGAACCGTTGTTGACGAAGACCGCGACCGAGTCCAGCGCAAGACCGCTCGCATGGAGCGCATCCTGCAGTCTGGGCATCGCCGAATCAAGAATCTGTTTGACATCCGCGTTCTGCACATTGATGCGGGCCGACATTTTGCCTTCGTCCATTCCCACATTGACCGTCACTTTTCCCAGGCTCTCGGGTGAAAGCGTCACGTCGACCGAAGCCGGTGTATGCCGGATGGATGAGACTTCACGGAACACGCGTTCGAAGACATCCTCTCTCACGCGCGGCGAAAGCGGCTGTGCCGATTCATGTCCGGATGCTGTCACAGTGCGCGGCTGCACGTCTGTTGTGGCAATGCCTGCCGCCGGATGCTGCTGGGTCGGCGTTTCGAATCTCGGTGCGCGCGCATCGCTTGTACTTGCGGACGCATGCGCGGCGATTGTCGCATCACCGGCGCGCTGCTGTTTCGATTGAAGCGCTGATGCCGATTGCTGCTGTTCGTCGATCGGCGCCGCAGGGACGCTCTCTGCGCGCAGAGGTTCCGTCTGAGTCGCATGGATTTGAGATACTTCTTTCACATCAATGTGCGCGTGCTTCGCACTCTGAACAGAAGCGGCAATCGGAAGATCCGTCTCGGACGATACAGTCTTTGTGCGACTGGGTGTCTTGATCTCGCCTGACTTTTGCGGCTGCTTGATCATTCCAGATTCGGAACCCGTTGCGGCGGCGATTGCCTCATGCAGCTGAACGAAGGCATTGGAAGTGACAGTGGATGTTTGTTCGCGAACGGATTGTGAATTTTTTTGCGTCGGCTCTGTTGTTTGCACAAGTCCGGGCAACGATTCGGACGGTTGCATACTTTCTTTTTGTGCCCGCAATTCACCGGCTGATCGGATCGGCTTTGTGAACTCGGCAGATTCCGATTTGCCTGTCGATTGGGTTGCGGCACTCTTTACCTGGATGCCCGCGGCACGTTCGTCCGCTGATGCATCTGCATCAGTGCTGATGGACGCATTTGACGCAACGACATCGAGTTTGCCTGTCTGCCGCGATGACGCGACACGCGTCGACATCATAGAGGCATCTGCACGCACATTGGCCGGTTCGCGTTGTGTGTCGAGAGTGACATCACCAGCGGCGGCTTCCGCCTGAAGTGCAGAAAGCGCGGCGCGTGATTGTGTTGTCTCCGAATTATCTTTCACACTTGACTCACCACTCACACGGACAGAAGGCGGGATCTGTTCGCTGACATCTGTTGCGCGTGATGACAGTACAGACTCCGTGTTCGTCACAAACGTGCGACGCTCTGGAGCATCGGCAATGCGCCGGCCTTCTGCAGGCGCCGGTGCTTCAGGCATCTGCGCCAGGAAATTTTTCTGTGTGGCATCAGATCGAGTCACGCTGCCGGGAGTGATCGCATCGATTTGCTGTGTCCGGACGCCGCTGACGGTTGATTGTTCTTTCGGCGTGGTCTCTGCACCAGGAGCAAGTGTTTCAAGTGGTACTTGTATTTCCTTCGCTGGCATTTGTTCTGCGACGATCTTGCCTGCTTGAGATTCGCTTTGTGAAGTCGTCTGCTGAGCCACTGCAGATTGCGCGGTCGGCCCGCTCTGCGCCGCAAGAGTCCCGGCGGCTGCAAAATATGATTCTCTTACCTGAGGCATCGAAGGCACAGTATCAACAAGTCGGAATGTTTGATTGCCAACTTCTTTCACCGTCGGCTGAGTCTGTGTTCCGGCTGCGCCAATAGTTGAAGTGCTGTCTGCAAGTGCTTCGGAAACTGGAGCGCTTTCCTGTATCTGGAGAGCGGATGAAATAATAAACGGAGTAAATGGCATAACTCCCGAAACCGACGAATTCTCAGCCGGGATCGGAAGATCATTATCTGTGGGAGGAAACGGAAGCGCAATCGATGCTTCCTCATCATCGGTTGCCAGCGCTGCAGCTGTCGATTGTCCGACGGCGGCTGAGACAGCGGCATTTTGTGAAGCCGCTGATTGAGGAAGCAAGGCGCTCAGCAGCAGCTGAAAGTTCGAAGAGTTCGACTCGGCAGCACCGGCCGTTTGCTCATTGCCCGAAGAATCCGGCATCGCAAGTGGAATGCCCCCCAGTGCGTTTGAAGCAAGAGCCGAGGAGTTTGCAGATCGCGTCTGTGTCTGACCGCCGAGCATTGAAACAATTGAGATGATGTGTGACATTGACGCTCCCGTAAATGTACGCTGCCTGTTGTAATCAATACACATTCAAAGGCCGTGCCATTCTATCGTGATTGTGAAAAAGCAATCGAATACACAGCAAATCAACTGTTTTCATGTCAAACGGTCCATCCGCATCTGAAGGCTCGGGTACTGGGAGCTGAACAATATTCGACAGGTGTTCAAAGAATTTGATCTTATATGCTTTTCCAAAAAAAAATATCTATATTTGCACTTTGCGATTTATCCTGTCACGCAACGCGCAGGCGGATCTTGTCACACACGCAGCGTGTCCGTTTGCATATCACACACACACTTTCAATTTTTTTTAAGGAGGCGGTATGAAATCGTCGCGAATCAGCACCGGAGGTCGAATCATTGCAATGCTCTTTCTTGTCACAGGACTCGTCTGTGCCCAGGGATTTTACTGGGAAACAACCGTGACAGGCGCTCCGGGTGGAGATCGCATTTCGAAGAGTTACATTTCGCAGCGCATATTCAAGATCGAACAGGAAGACAAAGATAAGACGGCGATGATCGTGAATCTCGACAAGAAGCTCATCATCACGATCAATGGAGACGACGAGGAATATTCGGAGATCACGTTCGAGCAGCTTGAAGCGCACATGAAGAAGATGGAAGCAAAGATGGAACAGATGCAGAAACAATTCAAGGAAATGCCTGAAGCGCAGCGTAAGATGATGGAAGGCCTGATGGGGCCTCTTGCAGGCGGCAGCGGTCCGATCGTTGTCAAGCGCTCCGCTGAGAAGAAGACGATCCTGGGCTATGCGTGCGGAAAAGTGGACGTGCAGCAGGGCGATAAGACGATCGTAACACTCTGGGCCACGAATATGGTCAAAGGCTTCGACAAGATCCGCGCCGACTGGGATGAATTCAGCACACGCATGGCGGCCATGATGCCCGGCAGTCTGGGCAAAGGAATGACCGAAGGCATGAAGAAAGTCGGAGGATTCCCGCTTGAAACAATAATGGGTTCGATCGTCTCGACTGTGACGAAGCTTGAAGAGCGGGCCATCCCCGCCGCGACGTTCGATGTTCCGGCCGGATACGATAAAGTTGACAGTGAATTGCTGAAGCACGACGAGGAGTAAACAAGCAGACCATCACATTTTTTCACATGGAAAATGTTTTTTGACGATGAATGCATTTGAATGGACGTTTGAACTGCGGTTCACCGTGGCGCTTGCGCTCGGATTTTTGGTAGGCCTGGAGCGTGAAAGCACGGGCGTCGAACGCAAATCGACAGTGTTTGCGGGCGTGCGCACATATTCGCTCATCAGCCTCTATGGCTTTGCGTGCGGATGGCTCTATCACATCAATGTGGCGCTCGCGCTGCCTGTGGGCATGATCTCCATCGCGGCGCTTGTGCTCGTGTCGTATTACGCGAAGCTGCGCGGAGGTCGTCTCGGATGGACGAGCGAGGTGGCGGCGCTGTTGACATTTCTTGTGGGCGCGCTTGCGTTGCTGACCGATATCTGGGTATCGATGGCCCTTGCCATCATCAGCACGCTGCTGCTGTCTGAGAAAGCGGAAATTGAAAATTACGTGGAGCGGCTCAACAAGTCCGAGTTTCTTGCAGTCATCAAGTTCATTCTCGTCACGGCGATCATCCTGCCCGTGCTTCCGAATCATGAATATTCGCAGTTCAAATTGAATCCGACGACAGTCTGGAAGATCGTCATCCTGGTCTCGTCGCTCGGGTTTGTGGGATATCTCTTGATGAAGAAGTTCGGAGGGTCGCGCGGCATGTGGCTCTCGGGACTGCTCGGAGGAATTGTCTCGAGCACCGCCGTGAGCGTGTCGGCCGGACGCATTGCGCGCCGGACGCCCGAGCACAGCGGCGGCGCATTGCAGGCGGCGCTGCTTGCAAGCAGTGTCATGCATCTGCGCATCCTTGCGCTCATCTGGTTCTTAAATCCGGTGTACGTGACCTATCTCTGGTGGAAGCTCGTGCTGCTTGCGGGAGTCGGCATCGTGATGGCTCCGCGCATTCTCACACGCGAGACAACGCCGAAGGAAATCGCCGAAGTCGAAACGCTGCAAAATCCGTTCGAGATCAAACCGGCCATGGCTTTCGCCGTTTTTTTCGTGCTGATTTCTGTGGCCACGATGCTCATCCGCGATGCATTCGGAAGCGCCGGCGTGCTGGCGCTCTCCGGATTGGTGGGCGTGACGGATATCAATCCGTTCATCCTTTCCTTGATCAATAATCCCTCGATCGAACGCCTCACTGTATCCGCTGTCATCGTGGCCACGATGAGCAACACGATTGCGGCCGGAGTGTATTTCGGAGGCCAATTGCAGACAAAATCGATACGCAACGAGACATTTCTGCGCTACAGCATCTGGGCGCTGGCGCATCTCCCGTTCATTTTCTTGTGACACACGAAAGCGCGATCGATTTCTGTCAAACAGGCGCACGCTTCAACAGCGTGCGCCTGTTGCATTTCAAGGCGTGAGGAACGGACAGCGGTTCAGGTCTTCTGCTGCTTTTTCTTCGCAGCCGGAAAGAGAACATTGTTGAGGATGAGCCGGTAGCCCGGCGAATTCTTGTGCAGATTGAGATCGGTCGGCGGATCGCCCACCGCATGCTGATAATCTTCCGGATCGTGCCCGCCATAGAATGTGAACGTGCCGCGACCGAAATTGCCGTGGAGATATTTCACTTCCTCTGTTCCCTCGCGCTCGGCCAGGATCATCACACTCGGTTTGATCAAATCCTTTTTAAACGCCGTGGTCTGTCCCATGAATCCCTTGATCACATTGACATGATTCTGTGTGAGCATCGTGGGAACGGGATCGTACTTCGCTGAAAATTCGAAGAGTGTGAAATAATCGGTGTTCGGATCGCGAAGCGGCACCGGATCGCTTTGCGGAATGTCGATATCCGAATATTCGTAGCGCATCGGATTCGTGTCGATCGTAAAATTCTGAAACGCGAAGCATTTCGAAAAATCCAGCTTCTTCTGCGCATCCGGATCCGGCGGGTCGCCGTCGAAGACCGCGTCGCAGATATCGTCATTCTCCGCAGCCAGGGCGATATCGTAACTGTCGGTGGCCGAGCACATCGCGAACATGAATCCGCCCTTGGCCACAAAGTCGCGTATGCCGCGCGCGACGGCTTTCTTCTCCTCTGAGACCTTCGAATACCCGAGCTCCTTCGCTTTGCGCTCGTAGAGGAGCTGCTGTTCGATGTACCAGGGAGAGGTTCGATGCGTCGCGTAGAATTTTCCGTACTGTCCCGTGAAATCCTCATGGTGAAGATGAAGCCAGTCGTATTCAGAGAGGGCCCCTGACAGGACTTCGTCGTCCCAGACTTTTTTGTATGGGATTTCGGCATATTCAAGCGTGAGGGTGACCGCGTCGTCCCACGGTTTGAATGTCGGCGGCACATAGACCGCGATCTTCGGCGCCTTCTCGAGCTTCACGACGTCCATGTTCGTATTCTCGTTGGCGACCTCGGCGAAGATCCGCTGCGCCTCGGCTCCCGAGAGCGATTCGAACGACACGCCGCGCACGCGGCACTCGTTTGCAAGCGAGGCAATGTCGTCCACAAGAAACGATCCGCCTCTGTAATTCAACATCCATTCGACGTCGATTCCCTTCTGGAGGGCCCAATACGCGACGCCGTAGGCTTTCAGGTGATTGGTCTGGCGCAGATCCATCGGAATGAGGATCTTCTGCTGCGCGAGCGAAACGCCTGCGATCGCACACACGCAGGCTATTGTGATGAGGATCGTCTTCATAATTATAACATACGATTTTCAACCGACTTCTCCAACATACACATGCCCCTGCCCGGGGTGAGTCGCGCTCGTCGGTTATTTTTAAAAACATTCACGCCTCATGCGCGATGTGTTCGTTCGGCACATGAGGCGTGTGTGTGTGTGAAGGATATCGATCAGTTCGTGCGCATGCAGCAGTCGCACACCCGTTTAGATTAAGCAAACGAATAGACGCTTGATTCTTCCTCTTCTTCCGAAGAAGCCGAAACTGCGGCTCGCAGTTCTTTCGAGAGATATCCTTTGGCGAGTGCGAATTTTTTCAGCTTGCCCTGAAGGTTTTTGCGCGCCCTGTGCAGTCGCGAGCGCACTGTGCCCAGAGGAATGTCGAGCATCTCTGAAATCTCCTCGTATGTGAGCCCTTCAAGATCGGAGAGAATGATGATCGTTCTGAATTCCTCGGTGATCGAATCCATCGCCTGCACGACCTCGTCTTCAAGCAGATCGTTGTAGAATTGCTTGCGCATATCGTTGCCATCTGCCGTCTGGTCGCGCACCAGATCGTAATAATCCTCGATCGTATCGTAATCAACCTGCTCGGGTGTGCGCGAGTTCTTGCGATAATTGTTGATAAACGAATTTTTCATGATCCGGAATAACCAGGCTTTTGCATTGGTCCCCTGTTCGTATTTGTCGATAAACCGATAGGCTTTCAGATACGTTTCCTGAAGTAAATCCTTGGCATCATCTGCAGAGCCTGTGGTGCGAAGGGCGAAGTGATACAGCAGGTCCATATGCGGAACCATCTCCTGTTGAAAGAGACGGTCGTATGTTTTACGCTCGTTCGATGTCATAAGGGATATTCCTTCTTGTTGTGTAATTCGGGCCGCCCGGGCTTTTTTTAACTGCCAGCCATTCTCAGCACCCCTTATATACTACAACAAAATCGAGTTCCCGAAATGTGATCTTTTTTTATTTTTGACGTTTTTGAAGTATTTTAGCGGATTTTTAGGCGGGGAGCAATGCCGTGTGCATTTTATGCCCGGTTTGCACGGATTAAAACAGGCTAAACCAGCTCAATTTGAGGGATTGCTCATCGACGCGCGGCTCGGATGCCGCGCGAGAGTAGAGGGAGTGAAAGAAAAAAATAAAAAAGAAATTTTTACAGCGGATCGGCCTCGAAATCGCGGTATAGAATCTTGATGATCGGATGGTCCAATTCAGCCTGCGTGCGTGCGGAGGACCGCACAGGCGCTTGAGTGACATCAGGCTGCATTGCACCGTCGTCTGAAGCTGCATTCACGTGCTGCGCGTCAGTCTCGGCGTCTGTCGATGCGCGCGAGCCCGATGCCGTCGTCGTCGGTCTCATCGGCACGCCGGGCTCGGCTGTACGAAGCGGTGAAGTCGATGACTGCCCTGATGTGCCGGGCATCGGCATTGAGATCGAGTAGCGGGGTTTTATTTCGGAGACACCAGGACCGCTTTTTTTTACAGTGGCGGAAAAAGGCGCGGTCTTGTACTGATCGTGCGAACCGGCGGTCGACGCAACAGGAATCTCGAACGCGCCGGCATCGGCTGATGCAGACGATTGCGTTACAGCGCGCGGAGCGGCGACAGGCGTCACGGGTACGTGCGTTGTCAACGCCGAAGCGCTGAGTGCGAGATTACCGGTTGCGAATTTTTTTTTTAGCTCCTCGATCTGATCGAGCAGCTCATCTATCTTTACCGACTCTTCCATCTTCGTCATCTGCACGATGGCAATTTCAACCTTGAAACGCGGCTGCACGCTGTAGCGGATCTCCGCCTCGAGTTCGGAGACCGTTTTCATGAGCCGCAGCACATCGTGCACCGAGAAACGTTCGGCCGCGTGTGTGTAACGTGTGCGGGCGAGTTCCGTTTCTTCAATCAGGCGCGCGTCGCCGGTTGTCTTGACAATCAACAGATTGCGCAGATGCTCGGTGAGACCAGCGAGAAATTCTTTGAGATCGTAGCCTGTCTGCACCACATCGTCCACGAGTGCCAATCCCGCTTTCGTATCGCGGGCGGTGATCGCGTCCGTCACACGGAAATACAATTCAGCATCGACGATACTCAGCGCTTCAGCCACCTGTGCTCCGGTGATTGCCGTGCCGCAGAACGACACGACCTGGTCGAAGATCGATTGCGCGTCGCGCATCGAGCCGTCGCCTTTCTTGGCGATCATCAACAGCGACTCTTCGTCGATCGCGATGCCTTCCTGGGAGGCGATGTAGCGCAAGCGGCCCATGATTTCATCGACCGAGATGCGTCTGAAATCATAGCGCTGGCAGCGCGAAAGGATCGTCGCCGGCACCTTGTGAATCTCCGTGGTGGCGAAGATGAACAGCACATGCGACGGCGGTTCCTCGAGCGTTTTCAGCAGCGCGTTGAACGCCTCTTTGGTGAGCATGTGCACTTCATCGATGATGTACACTTTTTTCGATCCGCGAGAGGGCGCATAGCGGACCGACTCGCGCAAGTTGCGTATTTCTTCAACGCCGCGGTTCGAGGCGCCGTCGATCTCGATCACGTCCATCGACCGGCCGTCGATGATTTCGCGGCAGATCTCGCATTCGTTGCAGGGTTCGTAGTTCTTCGGCGTCAGGCAATTCACTGCCCGCGCGAGGATGCGCGCCGTGGTGGTCTTGCCGCAGCCGCGGGTGCCACTGAAGATGAATGCATGGGCAAGCCGGCCCGACGACAGCGCATTGCGCAGCGTGTTTGACACATGTGTCTGTCCGATGACATCATCGAAGACCATCGGGCGCCATTTGCGGGCTGTGACCTGATACGACATAAGACCTGTCTCTTTTCTTTCTCTGAAGCTGCGTAACGATTATTTTTTATGACCTGCCCGGTGTGAAATTTTTTTCGCCGTTACTTTTTCTTCTTCTGACCGTTCGCTGTACCGAACACATAGGGCAGCGCTTCTTCGGCAAGCGCGATCGGAACAATCACCAGTCCCTCTTTGACCGACACGGGAATCTCCGTCAAATCCTTCACATTCTCTTTCGGAATGAGGACCGTTTTCATCCCGTTGCGCTTGGCGGCCAGCAGCTTCTCATTGAGTCCGCCGATTGCCAACACCTCGCCCCTGAGCGTGATCTCGCCCGTCATCGCCACATCGCCTCTTGCTGCGCGGCCAGAGACAGCCGATAATAGCGCCATCGTAAGTGTGATGCCGGCCGAAGGCCCGTCTTTTGGAATGGCGCCCTCGGGAAGATGGATATGGATCTCCTTCTTCGCGAAAAAATTCGCGGGCAGCTTGAATTTCTTCTCGTTCGAGCGCAGATACGACAGCGCCGCCTGGGCGGATTCTTTCATCACATCGCCCAGTTGTCCCGTGAGCACGAGCCGCTCATGGCCTTTCATGATCGTGACATCCACATGGAGAATGTCGCCTCCGACGCTCGTCCACGCAAGACCGGTGACGGATCCGACGCGGGGACGCAGTTCGTTGTCGCGTTGGCGAAATTTCGGCACGCCGAGGTAGCGCTCAATCACTTCCGGTGTGACGTCGATCGTCATCTGCTTTTTCTTCTTTGCATTCCCGGCAACCACCACGTCCTTGGCCGCCTTGCGGCAGACCGACGCGATGTCGCGCTCGAGATTGCGCACGCCCGATTCGCGCGTATACTCCTGAATGATCTTCATCACGGCCGGATCGCGGAACGTAAGCTGCGCGGATGTGAGTCCGTGCGCCGCGATTTGTTTCGGTATGATGTGGCGGCGGGCGATCTCCAGCTTTTCGAAATCGAGATAGCTCGAGAGTTCGATCACTTCCATACGGTCAAGCAGCGGCAGCGGAATCTGATGCCTGACATTGGCCGTCGTGATGAACATCACCTTCGACAGATCGTATTCGACCTCGAGATAATGATCGGCGAACGTGTTGTTCTGTTCGGGGTCCAGCACTTCAAGCAGCGCCGATGACGGATCGCCCCTGAAGTCCATGCTCATCTTGTCGATCTCGTCCATCAGCAGCACGGGATTGATCACGCCTGCCTTCTTCATCGACTGGATGATCTTGCCGGGCATCGAGCCGATATACGTCCGGCGGTGTCCGCGGATCTCGGCCTCATCTCTCACGCCGCCGAGCGAAATGCGGACGAATTTTCGTCCGAGCGCGCGCGCGATCGATTTGGCAAGCGACGTTTTTCCCACGCCCGGAGGTCCCACCAGGCACAGGATCTGTCCCTTCATTTCCCTGACCAGATTCAACACGGCAATGTGCTCCAGGATGCGCTCCTTCGGCTTCTCGAGACCGTAATGATCCTCATCGAGGATCGTTTTCACATGTTCGATCTCAAGTTTGTCGGTCGTTCGCTGGCGCCAGGGCACGCTCACAATCCAATCGAGATAATTCCTGAGCACGGTAAACTCGGGCGACATGGTGGGCGTTTTGCGAAGCTTCGCAAATTCCTCCATGGCTTTCTCTCGCGCGTCCTTCGGCAGTTTCGCCTTCTCGATCGACTCCCTGAGTTTCGCCAGTTCGGGCGACGTCTCGTCGTCGCCCAGCTCGTCCTGCAGAATCTTAATCTGCTCCTGGATAAAATATTTTCGCTGCGATTTCTGGATGTTATCGTGCACCTTCGTGTCGATCTCGCGCTCGATCTTCAGGATATTGATTTCGCCGTTCAGCACGCGGATCACTTCAAGATACTGGTCGCGCACGGTCTGCTGGCGCAGGATCTTTTGCTTCACTTCGACTGTCTGCAGAATATTGGCGGCGATGTAATAGAGCCGGCGCTTGATGTCCTTGATATTGTCGAGCGAGGCCAGCACTTCGGGAGGAATATTGCGATTGGCGCGCACATATTCGCCGAAGAGCGAAGTCACATGCCTGACGTGCGCGTCCATCTCGGTCGACTGGTCGGGCTCGTCGGTCTGCGGTTCGATATCAGCCTGGAGGAACTGGTCGTTCTCCACGTAACGCGTCACCGTGCCCTGCACGACTCCGTCCACAAGGATCTTCATCAGATTGTTGGGAAGCCGCAGGATCTGCACGATGCGCGCGATCGTGCCTTCCTCGTAGAGATCGCCCTGCTTCGGATCATCGATCAGGGGATCCTTCTGTGCGGTCAAAAAGAGATATTTGTTATGATCGAGCGCGTACGCAGCCGCCCGGAGCGATGAATCGCGGCCCACGAGCACCGGAAAAATCATATGGGGGAAGATCACCACGTCGCGCAACGGCAGCACGGGCAATGACGCGGGAATGGAATCGGACACCTGTTCTTTTTTCTTTTTTTCGGACACCGCTCGCCTTTCGAAGTTCACCGGAATTCAATCGTACAGATAGAAAAGATAGTGAGAATTTCGAGGGATGTCAAGAAACGCCGGATGTTCTCACGCGAAACGCGCTTCGCGTCCGTGCGCGTTCGGCGCGCGTGAATGCCGAATAGTCCAGCATCTGCCGTGCAAGATCGCACGGATAACTCACGGTGATATCCAGGATGCGCCCTGTTTCGTCTGTGACCGGCTCAAGGCGCGGCATGACAAATCCCGTGTAGACGGCGCGGTCCAGGTGTTCCATGCGAAAGAGCACTTCATCCCTGAGCGCCGTGTCGATCTTCAATCCATATGTGTTGATGAGTTGCGCGGCCGCGTGATAATCGCCTTCGGCCTTGATGCGCATGACTTCAGCAAGAAGCCGTCCCACGCCCGATCTCATTTCCTGATAATCGGTGACGCGCACGAACGTCTTTCCGTCGCGCACCAGGCGTTCGATCGCTCCGGTGTTGGCCGTGAGCCAATGCACGATCAGCTGACGGTTCTTCATATGATCTTCCTCGAGCTGATCTGCACCCTTGGGCACGCGCTGCAATTGAATGAGCCAGGCATTGCGCACTTCCTTGTCGTACATCGCGCGCGCGATCTCGTCGTTTTCGACGGCGCCGATCTCCTTCAATTTCTCATCCCAGATATGCCACAGCGCCACAAGATCGGCTCTCGTCTCCTCCAGCGTCGAATACAATCCCGGCAGCAGCGTGTGCGGATCGGCTGACACAGCGGGATTCATCCGACCCGAACCGTGTCCGAGAATTTCATGCAGCGCCGTATGAAGATTGTCGGCTCTGCGTCCGCAGGCAAGGAAGCGCTCATATTCTGCGTCATCGAACGAGAATTCGCGCACGATGTCCCTGCCGCCTGATTTTTCGTACGCATCGACGATGTTGTTGAGCGAGACGCTCTTGCTGCCGAAGCGCTCACGAATGTCCTCTTCGTTCGGCAGATTGATGCCGATGGCGCTCACCGGACCGGCGTCGCCCGTTTCGACAACGACGTTAATGACGCTTGCCTTAAGCGGCTGCACATCTGTTTTTTTATAGAGTTCGTCCCACGGCATGCGGTCCTCGAAGTACTGCGCCGAAGAACCGATGCGCTGGATCATCCGGGTCAGATCAGGATCGGCGAAATTCACGATTGCCTCATATTGCCCCTTCACGCCCCGGGCATCCAGATAGACTTCGATGAAGCCGTGTATGAAATCGACGCGCGTCTCTGTGTCGGCAAGCCAGCTGATCGTGTAGGCGCGCCATGCGTCCGTTTCCCCCGTACGATAAAATTCGATGAGCCTGTCAATCGTCTGCTGTTGATTGTCCGTCGCCGCGAACGGGCGGGCCTGCAGTAAAAATCCGATCACCGCTTCAAGATCCGCCGCATAGCGTCCGGGCGGGACGTCGCCTCCCAGATGCAGCGTGCCGGTGCGGTAGACCTCTTCGACGAACGCGCCGTCGCGTCTGACAAGTTTCGAATTGAGCCCGTAGTGTTCGCGACCCGACTTCGCCCACGCATCGACTTCGGCGAACGTCGCGCCTTCGTAGAGATTATTGGCGCTCGAGGCAAGCATGTCCTCTCCCGGCGTCTTGTTGGTTCTCACCGGATCGATCCGGGGATCGAACATCACCGGTCGGAGCCGGGCAAGCAGCGCATCGAGCGATTCCCCTTCAACGACTGATTCGATCGCGGCTCCGTTCGACACTGCCCGGCGCACAGCTGCCGTGAATTCATCGAACGAACAATCGGGCATGAATTTGCGCGATGTGATATCGTCGTGAATGCCGTTATTGACCCAGAAGAGTTTCGTGTACACGCGAAGCGCGTCCGCCACGCGCTCATCGACGCCTTCCGGATGTGTACAGACCGCCTCGAGCAGATCGCGGATCGTCAGCCCGTCTTTGTGACGCTGGTCGATCGCAATATCGCGTCCGGCGATCGCCGCCTGCGACAGGTAATACACGAAGAGTTTTTCGTTCAGGGCGAGATGTTCGAATCCGTCGGCATAGAGCTGCACGATGCGCACCGGCCCGACGTCGTTCAGTGAAAGTTTCTCAAGCGTATAGAGTCTGTCCATTCGGCTGTGTGTGTGTTGATGATAGTGGACGATGAGGATGTCTTTGCTGATATAACCCCGGAGAGGGGGCGGAAATTCCTGCCAATGCGTGCATTTTTCTTGCACCTGATGAATCTTTTTAAGTATATTGTCGGTTGCGTATTACTCGCTGAACGCCGCTTCTCACTGTTAGATTGGATTCCTCACACACATGAAAAAACTCCTCACAGCATTGTTGCTCGCCGGGTGTGTGTCGTTTCTTTCGGCACAATCCCAGGTTCCGGCGGACTCTCCCGATCTTCAGCAGGAGTTCCGCAAGCTTCACAGCACCGTGAAGGCCCTCCAGCGCGCGCAGGTCTCGCAGAAGCAGACATACAACATTTTGGCGACACGGTTCGACAGTCTGCAACAAGTCCTGAACACCGTGCAGGCTCAGGCGCGCCAGACGAACGATTCACTCTCGGCATTTTCGAAAGCGCAGACCGAACAGGCATCGCGCATCGACTCGGTTGAAACCTCGCTCGATATGCGCACCGCGCTGTTGATCGTTGCCCTCGTGGCGATCGGCGCATTGAGTCTTGTGATCTTCTTCACACTGAAGAAAGCGATCGTCGAAGCGTCGGAGATCATCCTGGAGCAGACAGCGAAACTCAAGCCTGCGCCCGTGCAGCCGAAAGCGCAGCCGGTCTCCGCCTTCATCGTCGAATCGCCCATGAAGCGCGCATCCGTCATGCTGCCGATCGAACCTGAATTGTTTTCCCCCGTCGAGGAACCCGCCGCGATGTCAAACACGTTTGCTCCCGCGGCACCATCGCCGATCGATCCCGTTCCGACTGAACTCAAACCGGGACTTCATGTGGCGATTGCGGAAATGATCTCAGATCCCGAACGCATGCCCGAAGCGCCCGCGCCGACAACGATCAAGCGCGCGCGCAAGGAAAAGACAACCGGGCAGTGCCAGGGTGTGACAAAATCCGGCGCACGCTGCAAGCGCAAAGCGGCGCAGGGAATGCAGTATTGCACACAGCACGCGCACTAAACGCGCGCGCCACCGATTGAAGAGAAAAATCCTTTCCTCAATGACGCAAGTCTCGGCTGAGGAAAGGATTTTTTTTTGTACGATAACAAGCGATGCGCGCCTGGTTGTCGCGTGGTTATTTCAGATAGTATTTCAACGGATTCGGCGTGAGGTTGCATTCTTCGGCGATCGGAAAATTCTCGATGCGTCCCTCGCTTCTGAGCTGATAGAAGCGCGGCACGATCTTGTCGCGAAGGTCGATCGGTGTGATCGGATTGATGTAGATATTCGTGCCGCCCTCGAATCCGGCCGGCACGTTGATGCGCCATTTCAACAGGACATGCCATGGGATCTTGTAGACCGCATCGACCGGCGTGTAATACCATTCCTCGTTGCATGAGATCTGACTTCCCATCGCGCAGTGGCATGCATGCACAAGGCTCGAGAATCCCCGCAGCTCTTCTTCCGTGTGTTCGTACGGACGCGAGTAATAGGATTTCGAATAGATCTCGATCGTCGGAAAACGATGTCCGATGCCGACGAAGGCGATCGCATAATCGTTCTCTGCGAATACGAGATTGTACTGTGCGGCGAAATTCGTGCCCAACTCATTAAACACGTTCGGATCCTGGCGGACCATTTGAATCTGGTCCGAGATGAGCGCACCCCACTCATCGAGTCCCACGATCTGCTTGTGAAGATGATCGACCGATGCGCCGGCCGGCCGCAGCCAGTTCTGAAACACGCTGATGTAGCGGACATATCGGTTGTATTCGAGGATGTCACGCATCGCGTCGATCGTAAATTTGAAATACTGGTAATGCTCTTCGCGCGTCATCTCGCCCGATGAGTAGAGCTGATTGTCGGTTTCGGCGTTGTCGAGATAATGCTTCCGGGCGATGATCAGTTCATGGCATCCGCCGAAGAACGCGTCGGCCATATGCAGCTTGTCGAACTGCGACTTGCGCCGAATCTGCTCTTCGGTTTTGCCGGCCTGGCGAAGCTTGAAATTGATGATGGCGTTGATGTGCTCGGCGCCGCGGTTGTTGCCGATGTACGCGTCGCGCCATGCGGTGGCGGCGTTCGTGAGCCGATACCCGTAATTCTTCTTCCAGTAGTCGACCGTGACGATCTCGAACATATTGCCCGTGCGACGGAACTCGGCCACCGAGTCTTCATATTGATCCGGCGCAAGATGCATGACCATCTCGTACTCACCGTCGCGTTTGATCAGCCGTGCCTTTTCCGGAGGAGTCTCAAAATAGCGCGTCTCGCAGAAGCTGCAATAATTTTCGCGCCGCGGCTTCGACTCGATCGGCTTGGGTTCGGACGCGTGGCCGTTTGAAATCGGCTTGTTGCCGCGGCCGACTACCGACCAGACCTCGGTCCCGGTGAAAGGATTCACCTGCTTGACCGTGCCGTCAGGCATCACATTATAATAAGAGCTGTAGTTTCGTGCAATCATTGGCTCGTGTCCCACAGAGAACTTTCCAACATTCATTCGGCCTCATCTATGATAATGAACAAAATATATGCCAGAGAAGATTCTCGTTATTGCAGTTCTGTAAACGCCGAATTGCCTGCCAGCGTGGTCAGGCCAGATGGCTATTTCTCCGCAGATGATGAAAAATCCCCTCCCCTGGATCCCATACAGAAAATGTCTCATAGGATCCACGGGGAAAGGAAAAAAAGGCGTAAAGAGCGCGGAGTGACTCTCTCTTCGGGAGTCCGGTCTCTCTCTCTGCGGCAATGAAGAGCGCCGTCAGTGGATTTTTGTTGCGGCTTTGAGCATTGCCTGCACTTTGGCCGGTGTGTTGGCCTCGGCGTAGACGCGGAACAAGGGTTCGGTGCCCGATGCCCGAATGAGGAACCATCCGTCTTTGGTGAAGAATTTGTAGCCGTCCGTCGTATCGGTGCGCACGATGGGGAACGTGCCGATCTTTTTCGGAAGCTTCGCATAGAATTGCGCGATCTTGTCTTTCTGTGCCGGCGTGACGTGGAGATCGATGCGGCCGAAGTGGTACTCGCCGTATTCGGCGAAGAGCTCCGCGACAAGCTCGGAGAGTTTCTTGCGACGCACGGCCATGATTTCGGCAAGCAGAAATCCGACGTAGATGCCGTCGCGCTCGGGCAGATGTCCCTTGACGCCGAGTCCGCCCGATTCCTCACCGGCGATCATGATATCCTCCTCGGTCATCAACCGGCAGAGATACTTGAAACCGACTTTTGTCTCGTGGAGTTTCACGCCGTACTTCGCGCACATTTTCGGGATGATCTCGGAGACCGAGAGGCTCTTCGCCACTGCGCCTTTGAGATGTTTGCGCTCGATCAGATATTTCAACAGGATGGCGAAGATGCGATGCGAGTCGACGAAGTTGCCTTTCTCGTCGATCGCGCCCACGCGGTCCGCATCGCCGTCTGTGGCGATACCGATATGGTATTTGCCTTCGCGCACTTCGACAGAGAGCTCCTCGAGATTCTGCGCCAGCGGCTCGGGATGACCTCCTGCAAACGAGGGATTGAATTCGGAGCGGATCGAGGCGATGTTGGGCATCAGCAATTCAGGCACGCCCATGCCGGCGCCGTACATGGCGTCGTACATGATGCGGATCTTCGTGGAGCGGATCAGATCGAATTCAATTTTCTTCTTGAGATCATCCACATAAATTTTAGTGAGATCCAGGAACTGGATCTTCTTGCTTTTCACGAGCGAGTCGAACGGCTTCAGCTCGATCGGCAGCTCGGCAACGTCCTGCAGCGGGGCAAGTTCAAGTTCGACCGCATCGACCATTTCAGGATGCGCCGGTCCGCCGAAATCTCCCTTGATCTTGAATCCGTTGTACTTCGCGGGATTGTGGCTTGCGGTGATCACCACGCCGCCCGCGGCCTTTTTCTTCACTATGGCAAGTGATGTCATCGGCGTGGAACTGATCTTGTCGGCAAGCAGCACCTTGACGCCGGCGCTTGCGATGACCTGGGCCGAGGCATGCGCAAATTCTTTGGACATGAAGCGCGCATCATACCCGATGACAATCCCGTTTGTGACTTTCTTGTGGCCGGCGAAGTACCGGGCCGTTGCCAGCGCAACTTTTCTGACGTTGGCGATCGTGAATTCATCGGCAATGACCGCGCGCCAACCATCAGTTCCGAATTTGATTTGTGCCATGTGGGAAGTCCGTTGTGGATTGTTGAAATGTGTGTGTGTATATCGTACTTTTTCGTCTACGCAAAACAGATCCGCATCTGAAGCGCGCGCGCTCACTAATCGCTGCGGCGGCGCGCTTCAAACACGCGATCATCAATTCATGCGGAAGCTTACAACTTGAAATTGAACGCGCCGAGGCCGGCATAGATCGCATTCGTATCGAGTTCTTCCTCGATGCGAAGGAGCTGATTGTATTTTGCGATCCGGTCCGTGCGGCTTGTCGATCCGGTCTTGATCTGGCCGGCATTGGTGGCCACTGCGATATCGGCAATCGTCGCATCTTCGGTTTCGCCGGAGCGGTGGCTGATGACCGCCGTGTAATGCGCACGTTTTGCCATCTCGATCGCATCGAGCGTTTCGGTCAGTGTGCCGATCTGGTTGACCTTGATGAGAATCGAATTGGCCACGCCGAGATCGATGCCCTTGCTTAAAAATTCAGTGTTCGTCACGAACAGATCATCGCCCACGAGCTGAATCTTGTTGCCGAGCGTCTGTGTCATCAATTTCCATCCGTTCCAATCGTTCTCGGCCATGCCGTCTTCGATCGAGACGATCGGATAGTTGTCGGCCCATTGCTTCCAGAACTCGACCATCTTTTCAGCGCTGAATTTTTCCTGCGTCGATTTGTAGAACAAGTAGGTGCCGTCTTCCTGGTACATTTCGCTCGCCGCCGGATCGAGTGCGATGAAGACATCCTTGCCCGGCACGTAATTGGCTTTCGTGATCGCTTCCATGATCACATCGAGCGCTTCCGTGTTCGATTTCAGGCTAGGTGCAAATCCGCCTTCATCGCCGACTGCCGTGTTGTAACCTTTTTTGTGGAGCACGCCTTTGAGCGAGTGGAAGACCTCTGTGCCCATGCGGAGGGCTTCGGCGAATGTTTCTGCGTTCGCCGGTACGATCATGAATTCCTGGAAGTCGACGTTGTTATCGGCGTGGCGTCCGCCGTTGATGATGTTCATCATGGGCGTCGGAAGGATCTTTGCGTTCGTACCACCGATGTATCGATAGAGGGGTTGGCCGAAGAAGTTCGCCGCCGCTTTCGCCGAGGCGAGCGAGACTGCAAGCATTGCGTTGGCGCCGAGCTTGCTCTTTGTGGGTGTGCCGTCGAGTTCGATCATCAGATTGTCGATACCGACCTGATCGTCGGCTTCGAATCCGATAAGTTCATCGGCGATGATATCGTTCACGTTCTCGACCGCCTTTGTGACGCCTTTGCCATTGTAGCGCTTGGCATCGCCGTCGCGCAGTTCGACCGCTTCGTGCTCGCCTGTGGAGGCGCCGCTTGGAACTGCCGCACGGCCGATTGTTCCGTCTTCAAGGACGATGTCGACTTCAACAGTCGGGTTGCCACGTGAATCCAGGATTTCGCGAGCCCACACATCTTCGATATATAACATAGGAGAACTCCTTCTTCGTGTACAGAGAATGGTTAAAATGCGATTAGGTGACTTCAGAGTCGTCACAAATTACGGCAAATTTTGAGTGAAAAGCAACGCATCTTGCATTCCATCAATTATTGGAGTATTTTTTTCTATGGAGACACCGAAGGGGCCTCCGGCGAGCATGAACGCGCCCGATGTGCCTGCTCAAACAGACACATGTGCGCAAGGCGCGCAACAAAATTCGCGCTACCGCGCCATTTTTTTTGGCTGACTCGATATTTATTTCACGCACCCATAACCGCACATCCGCTTATGAACGACGGCAGACCACGCATTCTTCTTGTGGAAGATGAAAAAAAAGTCTCGGCATTCATCAAAAAAGGGCTTGAAGAGGAGAATTACTGCGTCGAAACGGCCCCGGACGGCGAAAAGGGAAAAGTCATGATGCAGGCCTCGAGCTTCGACCTTGTGATCATGGACATTCTGATGCCGAAAAAAGACGGGCTCACGGTGCTGCAGGAAATCCGCTCCGAAGGGGATGCGACGCCGGTGCTGATGATCACGGCAAAAGGATCGGTCGAGGACAAGGTGAAGGGACTCGATACGGGCGCCGACGATTATCTTGTCAAACCGTTTGCGATCGCCGAACTGTTGGCGCGCGTGCGTTCGCTGCTTCGGCGCAAGACGAGCGAGAAAGCCACGACACTGACGATCGCCGATCTCACGCTCGATCTCGTTTCGCACAAAGCGCGCCGGGGCGCCCGCCAGATCGATCTGACGGCGAAGGAATATATGCTGCTTGAGTACTTCATACGCAACAAGAACACGATTCTCACGCGCACGACAATCTCCGAGCATATCTGGAATTACAATTTCGACACCGGCACAAACATCATCGACGTGTACATCAACCACCTCCGTGCAAAGATCGACGCTGGGGGCGAAAACAGGCTGCTGCATACGATACGCGGCGTTGGGTACATCATGAAGGAAGCATAAGCGTGTGAACATTCTCAAATTCATACGGACGAGGGTCCTTCAATCGATCCGTTTCAAGCTGACGTTCTGGTTCACGCTGATCGTCGGGGCCACACTGTTCGCATTCGGCGTCGCGTCGTATTTCTTCACGCAGGAAAAACTGTTTGCCAGTCTCGATTACTCGCTGCGCAACGAGGTCGTCTGGCTCAAGGACTTCATCGAGCCTCAGGCCAAGAAAGTCAAGCTCAAGCGTCGCCGTGTGAAAGTGCCCGTGCTCATCCCGGCAGCTCCGGCGGCCTCGCCGGCCGAACGAAAAGCCGCCGAGAAAAAAACGGATGGCAAAAAGCAGCCGGCCGAACGCACAGTCGAAGTCGTGGAGACCGACTCAACGGCGTTCGACGAGATCTGGAACCAGATCTACGAACACACGCTGCTCTCGCCCAAAAAGCAGATCATACAGATCCGCGACCGCAACGATGAAATCCTCTACCGCTCGTACAGCCTGGGCAAGGAGGAGATTTTTTTCGAAGACATCCCATATGGCACGATCAAGGTCGTCACGATCTACAATGCGAAGGGGCAGCCTCTGCGCCTGGCCGTGACACAGTCGCCGGTGGCGAAGATTTACGTGGCCTATCCGGAATCGGAGGTGTTCGAGGTCCTGAGCAATCTCTTCTCGCTGTTCATCATCATGGTGCCGGTCTCGCTGTTGATCTCCGTGCTGGGCGGATTCTTTCTTGCCAAGGCGAGTCTGCAGCCGGTCGACGTGATCACGCAAACGGCGCGCGACATCACGGCGCAGAACCTCGACCAGCGCATTCCTCATCGCGGCGTGAACGACGAACTTGGAAGACTCGCGTCGACGTTCAACGACATGATCGAACGCCTGCAGCATTCGTTCGATCAGATCCAGCAATTCTCGATCGACGCATCGCATGAACTGCGAACCCCGCTGACGATCATGCGCGGCGAAATCGAAATGGCGCTGCGCGCGCAGCAGACAAGCGATGAGTACCGGTTGGTGCTCTCGAGCACGCTCGATGAGATCATGCGCATGAGCTCGATCATCGACAATCTGCTCACGCTGGCCAAGGCGGATGTCGGGCAGGATACGCTCAACCTGGAGCCGCTTTCGCTCTCGGCGATCATCAAGGAACTCTACGAGGACAGCGCGATCCTGGCCGAGCCGAAGAATATCTGCGTTATCCTGCAGCGTCTTGACGATATCTCGATGCTTGGCGACGACGTCAGGCTGCATCAGATGCTGCTGAACCTTGTGAGCAATGCGATCAAATATACGCCTGAAGACGGCGAGGTCCGCTTGTCACTCACACAGGACGACGGCTTTGCCATCATCCAGGTCTCCGACACCGGCATCGGCATTCCGAAAGAGAACCTTTCGAGAATCTTCGATCGGTTCTACCGCGTCGACAAGAGCCGCTCGCGCGAAATGGGCGGCACGGGCCTCGGCCTCTCGATCGCCAAATGGGCGGCCGAGGCGCACGGCGGCGAGATTCTCGTTGAAAGCGAGATCGGCATAGGAAGCACATTCACCGTGCTGCTGCCGATCGTCGAGCGCACGACAGAACTCATGCCTGATGCCGAACCGCTCTCCGGAGAGCCGGCAAGCCCGTCTTCGGCATCGGCCGAGGGCGACCATTTATGAAATTTTATTAACTTGCATTCCATGGTCGTTGTGACTACTTTTATACCGTAAAAAGCTGTTCCAGGATACTCACACAATCAACACTTTTACTATCTGTTCCCACTCAAGAGGAGTATTATCACCATGAAAAAGACATTCGCAGTTGTGATGGCGTTGTTTCTTGCCGTCTCGTTCTCGACCTCCACGTTCGCTCAGGAAGCCAAGAAAGAAGTGAAAGAAGCAGTGAAGAAGGCTGAAGTGAAGAAAGAAGCGGCTGAAAAAGAAGTGAAAAAAGCCGAAGTGAAGAAAGAAGCGGCTGTGAAAGAAGCGAAAAAAGCCGAAGTGAAAAAAGAAGCGGCTGTGAAAGAAGTGAAAAAAGCCGAAGTGAAAAAAGAAGCGGCCGAGAAAGAAGTAAAGAAAGCGGAAGTGAAAAAAGAAGATGCAAAGAAAGAAGTGAAAGCGGCCGTCAAAGAAGCAAAAAAAGTTGATCTGAAAAAAGCAGTGGAAGAAAAGAAGTAATTTTTTTCCCTGTACTGGTTATCTATATCACACGCCCCGCGTTCGGAATTTTTCCGGGCCCGGGGCGTGTGGCATTTACACCACAGTGAGAACGCTTGACGCTCACCGCCGCGCGCGCATATCGGTGAGCAACAATGGCGAAGCGAAACGGCGCTTTTTTTTATGGCTCGAATCCGATCAGTCCCTCTTTCATCGCGTATCGCACGAGTGCCACGCCATCGTGCAATTCAAGTTTTTGCATGAGGTTGTTCCGGTGGGCATCGATCGTGCGAATGGACAGATCGAGCATCCGTGCGATGTCCTGGTGCGAATGCCCTTCTGCGACAAGCTGCAGCACTTCCTTTTCGCGGGGTGTGAGGTCCGTCCTGTTCCGGACCGTGTGATCGATTTTATAGCGCAGCATTTCGATCGTCTCGGGAGGAATTGTCGGACAGTAGAACCCGGCCTTCCCCCCGGCCACTGCCCGCACCGCATCTGTGAGTTCCCCGGGCGTGGAATTCTTGAGCAGATACCCGTCCGCTCCCGATTCGATCGTCTTCATCACCAGATGTTGTCCGTCGTGCACTGCGAGGAGAATGATCCGGACACTCTTGAGCGACGATTTGATGAGCGATGCGGCCTGGATGCCGTTGAGGCGCACCAGTGTCAGGTTCATCAGCACGATGTCGGGCTCGAGCGTGCACGAGAGCTCCACGGCCTGCAGGCCGTTCTCCGCTTCGCCGACGACGTCGAATCCCGGGATCGATTTTAAAAGTAAGGCGATTCCGCTCCGTACAATCGCCTGATCGTCCGCCACGAGGATGCGAATGGGACTGCGGCCGGATGCGGACCTTCGTTGAGGCCGCAATGTGCGTTGCGAACGGATCTTTGCCATGGGAAACAAGAACAACTGTCAATGATGAATGGAAGCAAATGCGAGGACAAGGATAATGTAACAAAAAAAAAGAGTAAAAAGCCAGATGCCAGGCTTCTTACTCTTTCACGTACGTGTTCAACAAAGCGGCGCGTGCCGCCGATGCTCTCGCTCGCTCAGAGCGACTTCAGGATCTTCTCGGCGGTTTTCTCCGTCACTTCGTCGCTGAAGTAGTATCCGCTTTCAACGCGGGCCTTCATCAGCTCGATTTTTGCATTTTTTCGCGTCTGCATAAGTTCCTTCGCTTCGCCCGAGAGTTCGAGCTGGTCTTTTTTATCGTCCGCCGCGGCCTTATCCTTTTTCACTCTGAGGTCGTCAACGGTCGCCGTTTGAACGCTGCTTACCATGCCGATATGTTTTAGTTCCATAAGTACCATCCTTTTCTTCTGCCTGCCCATGGGGGAAATTCGTTTCGCTTACATCTTTTCGTCGTAGATCACACCGAGCAGCTCGTTGATCCGCTGCGAGATTCGCAGCAGCTGCTCGCTGGGGATTTGACGAATGGTTTTCCCCGACTGATTGTCGATGACTTTGATCACTTTTTGTTGCGATTTCTCATCGACCGACAGGCTCACGTGTGTATCGAATGCTTCGAGCGCTTTGTTGAGCTGAAGCACCATCGCTTCGCGTTCTTTGGGCGTCGTCTTCTCTTCAGGTTGCTGGTGCTCCGTCTGTCGCGAGACATCCTGATCCACCGGAGCAACTGCGGCCTTCACCGAATAGACCCCCTCGAGATGCTGTATGCCCGCGTCGGTTGATGCAATTGATGAAGCCATTGCCACTGCTGCCATAAGACCCTCCTTCAGGATTCACATTCATCCTTACGCATGTTCAGAATAGCGCAGCAACTGCACCTGTTCCTGGCTTTCGCGTATCGACGACTTAATCGACTGTATAATATTGTTGAGAGAATTTATTTGATCGAGTTCCAATACCATGATCCTGCTCAGGTATTCCTTGTGCACACGCCGTTCCTCATCCGTCGAGCTGGGAAGCGTGCCCAGTTGCGACAACTTCTGCTCGCGCCAGGCGATAAAGTGATTGATCTCACCCCACTCTCGCCGGCGGATGGCTGCCTGCAGCTCTTCCGATCTCGCGATATAGTCGAGATAGAAGGCTTCCACACCTGAACTGCTACTCTGATTATCGGCACATCGTTCCATTTCTTGAGTCTCCGGGGATGTGTTTATTTCCCGCATTAATATGATCCGCTAAAGAGCGACGAATTGTATGATGCAACCTGCGAATACTGCGCCGTGAGCGCGCTGATCGTCGATTGCGCCTTGGCCAGGTCGTTCATATACTTGTTGACTTTCACGGTGATACGGTCCTGCATCGCCTTGATGCGATTATCGAGGTACTTCGTCCGGTCTGAAGCGCTGTCGATGGCAGACGGGAGAATTCCGTTTTCCTTGGTGAACGTCGTCATCAAATCGGCCATTTTCTTTGCGATGCCGTTTGCCGAATTAAACACATCCGACACTTTTTGGCTGGATGTGTCAATGGCCGCATTGAATTTCGCAGTATCCGTGATCGAAAGATTGCCGGTTTTATCGGCCGAAATTCCCAGTGCCGCAAGCGAGTTCGGATTTCCAGGACTCACCGTATCGACCACGGCGCCGAGCATCGCCGGCAGACTCGAGCGCAGGCTCCTGTAGGCGAAATCGCCGGCAAGAATCTGGCGCGTTTGCGTATCGGGATTCACATCCGTCTGCGAACGGATGTATGTATTGACCTCGTTAAACTTCGACAGGAAGTTAGAAACGTTCGATCGGATCGCATCCTTGTCAATCCCTGTAGAAAGCGTAATCGGCGCGTCTGTCAGTTGCTGCGTCGATTTCAATTGGAGCACGACACCCGAGAGCGCATCGGAGACAGAGTTCGTGGACCGGACGATATCGATTCCGTCGAGTGTGAATTTCGCATCGAGCGCACTCGCTGCGTACATATACCCGCCTGTCGTTGCGGTCGATGCCGTGCGTCCCGCAATCACGGCATCGCCCAGCCCGATCGAATCAAGCAGTGTTCCGCCGGGAAGTCCGGTTGCCGGATCGACGTCCGTGAGCGTGATTGCATTGGCCGATCCCGTCTGTTTTGAAGTGAAGACAAGCTTGCTTGTTGTCGATGTATCGGTAACGACGGAAGCCGTGATGCCGGCTGTCGTTGAACCGTTCACAGCGGCGGCGATCTTCGCCATGAGCGCGTTGTTCGTATCGCCGTCTGCGACCGTGACATTGACTGTCGTATCGACGCCGTTCACATTGATCTTGATCGCCTTCACACCGGCGCCGGCCGCGACGCTTGCGTCGGTGGCGGTACTTGTGAGTTGCGAGGACACGATCCGGTCTGTTTTTGCAAGCTGCGTCACAAGCAACGAGTGGTCGCCAATGGAGTCGCCGTTTGAAACCGTTGCTGTGGCAACTGCCGTATTCGACGATGCAGTTGTGTAGACAAGGAATTTGGAAGTCGTATCTGTGGCTGCCAGCGCCGTGGCGCTTGTGCCGAGGGCCTGCATCTTGGTCAGAAGCGTTGAAAGCGTTGTCGAGCGCGCCGTCACCTGGGTTTTCTGCGTCTGGAGCGCAGTCAACGGTTTCGAAATCGATGTCCGATAGTCGTTGCCCGCCGAAACAATCTGCTGTTGAATCGATGTTAGCGCCATGGCGATACTTCCTTTCAGCCCTCAAAAAAATAAACACACAGAGCAGTCACCGTTCTCATTCGGCACTCTGTGTGTTTCTACATAGGGACAGCCTCAATTTTTTATTTAATTCAGTTTGAATGCTTCCGCCCACGCCGAACGAAGTTCTTCAAGCACAAGCAACGCATTTTCAAAATCATCTTTCCTCAGGCAACGCTTCGCATAATCATACAGTTTATAGAGATCGGTTGCCATGGGAATTTCGAAATTCAATCCTGTGATCAACGCATTGACGCCATCGCGGGCCTTCAGTTTGTCGCGTTTCTTGCAGTGAAGGATCGAGAAATCATAGAGTCGCAGGACGACTTGTGAAGGTGAAAGATTTAAGGCGGATTCTTTTTGATATGCAGTCGCCACATTTTTCGGCGGCGGTGCAACCTGACGAATTGTCGCGCTTGATGCATACATAGATGGCTCAACCAGATAGAAAGATGAATAATTCAGTGTGATAGTGAACGGGAGGCCGGGATTGACCGGGCCTCCCGTTTATAGTCCCATGAGGATCGCTCAGAGAACCGAGGAGCTCACTTTGAATCTATCAACGGAACAAGCTTAAGAACGCCTGACCGCTCTGGTTCGCCTGCGCCAATGACGCAGTTGCCGTCTGTTGCAGGATCTGGAGCTTCGATGCGCTGATCTGTTCCTTCGCGATGTCGGCATCCAATATACGGCTGCGTGCGGCTTCCGTATTGACAACGGCATTCGTAAGGTTCTCTTCCTTGGCGGAGAGACGATTCATCTGCGCGCCGATATCGCCGATCTTTCCGAGAACGTGGCTGAGACCGACATCGATCTGTGCACCCATCGTCGACACCGTGGTGTTCGTGATGTTTGCTGCCGCGGTTCCAAGAAGTTCTTCAGAGGCGCTCATGTTACCCGCAACTGCCGTATTGATCTGCGCGAACGAAAGGCTGAAATTTTCGCCCGTGTCACCGACCTGGAATGATGCGGAGGTCGCAGCGCCCGTGATGATCGTCGTGCCTGCGCCGACAAGGGCCGCCGAAGCGACGATCGATGTGGCGACGGCTGTTCCCATCATCTTGAAGGAGACGCCGAGATCGGAGAAGGTGTACGACTGCTCTGTTCCGATAGCCGAAGCCGAGATCGAGATTTCCTGGCTCACTGAATCGCTGGCGCGGGTCAACGTCAGTTTTCCCGGAGCCGTCGAAGACAGCGTGTATGTTTCGCTAGCTTTCGCGCCCGAAACATCGATCGAGGTTACTGTGCCCGTCGCAGCGGCAACATCGCCGACAGCGAATGTACCCGTACCGGCATTGGCGACGCCGGCGGAGAACGAACCGTCGATTAACGCTTTTCCGTTGAACTTCGTCTGGGCCACGATGTTGTCGATTTCCGTCGCCATCTGTTTGATTTCAGATGTGATGGCATCCTGCTCCGCCGTGCTCAAGCCGCCGTTCTGGAAACGCGCTTGTTTCTCTTTCACCTGTGTAACGATATCGCCGATTTTTGCATACGCGCCTTCCGCGATTGAAAGGACGTTCTGCGCATCGCCGATATTGTCCAACGCCGCGTTCAGTGAAGAAATACGTCCTGTCATTTTCTTCGACATCACGTATCCTGACGCATCATCGGACGCAGAGTTAATGCGCTTGCCTGTCGCAAGACGCAGCTGTGACACACCAAGATTCTTGTTCACGCCGTTCAATGCATTCAGTGCATTCATTGCGCCGATATTGGTGTTGATCCGTGCACCCTGTCCTACTGCCATAACAACCTCCGTGTAAGTATGTGTGTGTATTTAGTGGGCTTCCGTGCCCGTTGAGCGTTACTGCTCTTGTGTCAATTATCGGCGGCGTAAATCAAAACTTTAGATTTTTTTTGAGTTATTTTTCACTCTTGCCTGTCACAGGCTTTTAGAAGAAATTGTGGCGGGTACAGATGCGGCAGCAACGCGGGAAAATTCAGCTTTCATCTCTGCAGACACGATCGATCCGATCGATGCGGCTGCGAAGCGCTTTGCCTCATCAGCCCGATTGAGACGCTGCAATAACTGTAGCAGCAGCATGCGCGCATCATCCGCCTGGGGATGACGGCCCAGGTATTCCTCGTACAGCGGCACCGATTCGGCTTCGCGCTGCTGTTCATTCAACAGGCGCACAAGAAGAAAAATGAGATCGTCGGAACGCAGTCCATGCGCGAATGCGGCCCAGAGATCGTCGATGGCGCGACTCGCGCTGCCCGATTTTGCCTGTGCCTGCGCTCGTAAATAGAGAAGCGCGGCAGACTGCTGCTCCGTTCGCGGCACAGCCGCAAGGATCCTGAGGATCCCGTCGATGTCACCGATGTTCGCATAGATCACGGATAAATCGGCCTGCGCCGGCCGGTGATTGGCATTGGCGTGAAGCGCCGCTTCGAGCGTTTGTGTGATGAGATGTACTTCCCTGCCCTGCTTCCTGAATAACAGCGACTGTTTATAGAGAATGTCCTCAGTCAGCACATTGCAATCGCCTTCCACATCCGACTCGAATACAGGTTGTGCCATCGAAAGCGCGAGCAGTTGTGACGTTTCCGCAAGCGCATCGTCAATGCGGTCCTGCTTTTCATAAATGCGTGAAAGCAGCGCATGCGCCTGATATTGTCGGGGAGCGATCCGAAGTGAAGATTTCGCGTGGACTTCGGCGTCCGTCAGCCGGTTGTTCCACAGACAAAGCTCCGACAGCAGATTGCATGTATGAGCGGCCTTGATGGCGTATGCATCGCCCGCTGCTCCCTGATCGAGCAGCTGAAGGATGCGGTGCAGATACGATTCGGCTTCCGCGTCATGCCTGAGGATCATTTCTGTCTGCGACAGTTTTTCGAGCACGAAGAGATCGTCCGGAAAGTCCGCCGCATCAAGCCGCAGCGGCGTGAGATTGCGCCGGAATTTTTCCTGCATATCCCGATCGCTTCCCGCGTACCCGATATGATCGATCGTCACATCGGCCCGCGCAACGCGGCCGTTCGCCCTCAGGACCGACGGCAGGATGCTTTCATGGATGCGGTACTGGAACCGGATATGATCCGCGCGTCGAAAGAGGCGGGGATTGTATCCGTAGACCGACGCGAGATTTTTCCGTTCGTCAACCGCGCGGCTCACCACACACACTTCATAGGCCGAGACTGACGGATCACGAAGGAGACGCCGAAGCGTTGGCACAGAGGCCTTCTCAAGCCGTTCGTCGGCATCGAGAAAGATCACCCACTCGCCCCG
>DATGXR010000462.1:0-4981 GCA_035298825.1 Bacteroidota bacterium | reverse complement strand
TGGGACCACGAACCGCTTCTCGATGCATTGAAGCAAATTCAGGAGATCAGAACCTACTACGATTTTGTTTCCGTTGATAACGATCGCTATTATTCCAACGGCGAACTGCAGCAATTCATGCTGTCCCCCCGCGAATTGAATTCCGCCGGTCTGCCGGAACGGAATTGGATCAACGACCATCTGAGCTACACACATGGATACGGACTTGCGCTCGGCCCGGTCAATCAAATGACCTCCGAGGGATTGCCGGTCCTTGCAGTCGAAAACATTCCGCCCACCTCCGAACGTCCTATCTTTAAGATCACCCGGCCGGAAATTTATTTTGGCGAACTGACGCGGGGATACGCGATCGCGAAGACCGGACAGAAGGAGTTCGATTATCCGTCGGGTGAAGCGAATGTCTACGCCATGTATGAGGGAACGGGCGGCGTTCCCGTCAATTCGTTTTTCCGAAAGCTCATGTTCGCCATGTATTTCAAGGATATCAATATCGTGCTTTCTCCCATGGTGACCAACGAAAGCCGGTTTCTGTATCATCGCGAGATCAAAGACCGCCTGAGCCGGCTGGCGCCATTTTTAGTGCTCGATCAAGATCCCTATCTTGTCATCTCCGAAGGCAGGCTCTTTTGGATCCAGGATGCCTATACGGTATCGGACCGTTATCCGTACTCAAAAGCAATGCTGGGCGACGACGGGAATTATATTCGGAATTCCGTGAAGATGGTGGTCGACGCCTATAACGGCACCGTTGATATGTACATCGCCGATCCGAACGATCCGATGATCCAGGTCTATCAACAGATCTATCCGGATGTTTTCCGTCCGCTCTCCGAAATTCCCGCCGACCTTCGACGTCATTTGCGATATCCGGAAGAGATTTTTAGGATACAGACCGGCCTCTATACCGAGTATCACATGCGGACTCCGCAGAGTTTTTATAACAAGGAAGATCTGTGGCAGATCCCGAAAATTGGAGGGAATGGCGACGAGAATCCCATGTCCCCCTATTACACGATCATGCGTCTGCCTCAGGAGAAGCAAGAAGAGTTTATTCTCATGCTGCCGTTCACGCCGAACCGGAAGGACAATCTCTCGGCGTGGATGGCGGCGCGGAACGACGGGGACAAGTATGGACGTCTCGTGGTGTATCGATTCCCCAAACAAAAGCTTGTCTACGGGCCTCGACAGATCGGGGCGAGGATCAATCAGGATGCGGAGATATCCCGGCAGATCTCGCTCTGGGATCAGCATGGCTCACAGGTCAATCTGGGGAATCTGCTCATCATCCCGATCGAAGAGGCGCTGCTCTACATCCGGCCGCTGTATCTGCGCGCGGAAAGCGGCAAGATTCCGGAATTGAAACGTGTTGTGGTTGCGTATGAAAACAAGATCGCGATGGAAGAATCTTTGGAGGCCGCGATCGACAAGATCTTTCAGGGGGAATTGGCTGAGATAAAGACTGAAACGCAGGGCCGGCAAAAGCCGGGAACGGAGGAGACGGCCGCGCCTGCAGGGAATAATCATTTATCGCAGGCGAGGGAAACGTACGATCGGATGATCCAGGCGCAGCGGCAGGGCGATTGGGCGAAGTATGGCGAGGAGCTCAACAAACTGGGAACGATTCTAAAAGATCTGAAATCGGAACGGGCGGCCCAATCGGGAAAGAAGAAATGACGAAAGCACAGAGATCGGAAAAATTCTTTTTATTAGTGATGATCATCGTGTGGCTTATCGGCGCTGTCATACTGACTCTTTCACCGTTCAACATTTGGCCGAAGAATGGTGTCACTTCAACACCCGAAGGAGGTCTCCATTTCGAGTCTCCTTCGGTTGCCTATCTACGGCAGGTCCCTCCGAAACTTCGGACACTTCACAACTTCTCCATCGTTATGGAGATGAAGTCTGAAATGACATCGATTAATTTCGATGGCATCATCTTCGGCAGTTGTATCGACTATGATGATCAGAACTTCCTCATGGTGCAGGTGCAGAAAAATGCTTCATTTAGCATGTACGTCGACGGCGCTACTTATGACCTCTTTGCAAAACGGATATTTGAGAATGACAGTTCTGTCTGGATCGAAATAATTTATGATGGAGACAAGCTGTCATTCGTGAAAAATGGATCGGTGCAGAATGTACTCAACACGGGAAAGCTTGACTTCTCGCGCTGGAATAATTCCTACCCATTCGTTTTCGCGAACAGGGGCGATGGCATGAATCCCTGGTCCGGGAGTATCTATTCGTATGATTTCTTCGACAGCGTTGTCACAATTTCTACACGACAAGAACTCGAGCGGACGAAGAGGCGATTGTCCCCGCTGATCAGTCTCCCCAACCGAGCCGATCGGATTCAATTGGAAGATCAGCAGAAAGGAAGTTCAGTTCCATCGATTGTCATTCCGGAGAAATTTAATCCACCGGGAAAAGGATTGATAGTGAGTCTCATGAATTTTGTGGAAAAAAAGAGTTTTGATGCTAAGGATTTCTTCCTCAATGTGTTATTTTTTGTGCCGTTCGGTTTTCTCTTCAGGCTCCTGATCGAAAAGCAGACAAACCGTTATTACGTTAGCTTCTTTATCACTGTTGCGGCTGGGTTTATGCTTACAATTATGATCGAATCGCTGCAGATGCTCATGCCCGCCAGATATACAAGTATCATGGATGTCCTGAGTAACACGATCGGCAGCGTTCTTGGAGCACTGCTTATCTCCATTTCACGAATCCGGATAGTATTCCAACTGTACGGCCATAAAAAGCGCGCGTGGTAATCAATTACGGGTGACACTCAGGCAGTATTATTTTAATAATATCGTTTGCAATCGGACAGTGCCTGAACCTGCTTCGGTAGCTCAAAAAAAAACCTTGTAACCGGAGACGATTACAAGGTTTTTTTTACGTGTAGCGGGGGAGGGACTCGAACCCACGACCTACGGATTATGATTCCGACGCTCTAACCAGCTGAGCTACCCCGCCGTGGAAAACAGTATATCAATATACGACTAATTTTTTTTTGAGGCAAGAAAAAATTCCACGTTTGTGCAACACAGACTCGTGATATTGACATTGCGACAATTTCTTTTTACACTCCTGTTGTGGGGGAGGGGGTTGTATTTTCCGCGTTGAAGAATTTTTCCGCATCATCAATTCCACGGGGGGAATCAATGGTGTCTCAAACCGCATTGCACGGTATGGGATGGCTGCGCGACTATCCCGACTTCCGCGATTATACATGCGACCACGCGCTCATCAAACCTGTTTTCAAACACGCGAAAATTTCATCCGGTGACCGAACGAAGCTGCCTTCGACAGTCGACCTGCGCGATTGGTGTTCACCCGTCGAAGATCAGGGCGGGCTCGGTTCCTGCACGGCCCATGCGGCGATCGGTGTGCTCGAATATTCCGAACGCAAGGCATTCGGCAAACATCTCGATGCATCGCGTTTGTTCCTCTATAAGACGACACGCAACATGCTCCATTGGACCGGCGATACGGGCGCCTTCCTGCGGACAACGCTCGGCGCGCTGGTGCTCTTCGGAGTGCCGCCCGAAGAATACATGGTTTATTCCGAAGAGAAGTTCGACAAGGAACCATCGTCGTTCTGTTATGCGTTCGCACAAAATTTTCACACGATAAAATACTGCAGACTCGACCAGCCCGCGTCGACACGAGCCGAAATCCTCACGCTCATCAAATCGGCGATCGCGGGCGGCGTGCCTGCAATGTTTGGATTTACCGTTTATGATTCGATCGAACAGGCCGCCGGGACCGGCCGCATTCCATTTCCGGGCAAAGGCGAAAAGGTCGCGGGAGGGCACGCTGTGGGAGCATTCGGATTCGACGATGGCATGAAAATTCAGAACTCAACCGCGGGATCGATTGAAACAAAGGGAGCATTCCTTATTCGCAATTCATGGGGAGGCTCGTGGGGAGAGAAAGGATATGGTTGGCTGCCGTACGAATATGTGATCGCCGGACTGGCGGACGACTGGTGGTGCATCCTGAAACAGGAATGGATCGAAACGGAACAATTCATGGAACATCCTGCGGCAAAGAACAACATGCTTCATAAATTCACGCTGTCGTAGCATCACCAAAACTCATTCATCGATCGTACACATTGTATCCGGGGGGATGTGATGAGATTCCTGTTATTCATCGTCTGTATGCTGCTTGGCGAGTTTTCATTGTTGATGGAGCTGAGCCGACAATACACAAAAATCGCTCAAGCCGAAATGAGAGCGGCAACTGTTCAAACACGGAATGCCGCAGCCGAAATTAGTGCGGCACCGGTGACAACGCGAAATGGCACCGCGAAAAGCACTAGAGTCAAAATCGGATTCGATGCGCAGGTGCGTCGCGCGGGATTGTTTATCGCAGGCAAGGGCGGCGCGCTTCCCGTCCCGGTTGATTCGGTCTGCGAAGTCATGTCCGTTTCCTCGGGCAATGATTCGCGAAAGGATGCCGCGGCACTCGGCGAAGCCATCGTGTTTCGAATACGCAATCTTGGAACACTGATCGACCATGCCGCGAAGGAACGCTCTGCTCTTGTCGTGTATGTCGACGGCATGCCGCTCAAGGGAATCAGTCCGTCTGCGATCGTGAGGGAGCAGGACGAAATCGCATTCACACTGCTTGCTTCGGGTCCCGCGCGCGAATTATGGACGAAATATCTCTCGATACGCGGTCGGGATCACTTCTTCACGCAGGATGTCGCCGTAACAGTGGGACTCGAGAATGGTAAGTTCAGTGCCTCGATGCCTGCACAGACGCCGAACTTTTCTCTGGTCCTCATACGACGTCCGCTCTTTTTCTTCTGCGCGGTGCTCGCGGTGCTGCTGTTGCTGCTGTTCCATATCGTCGCATATAAGAGCGATCTGTTACGGGATGGGGGACTGGATCCCGCAACGGGCCGAAAGCCGTACAGCCTGTCGCGTACGCAAATGGCGCTGTGGTTTTTCGTCGTGACGGTGTCGTTTCT
>DATGXR010000461.1:0-10450 GCA_035298825.1 Bacteroidota bacterium | reverse complement strand
GTCAGCTGCCACCTATCGACTGAGACAAATCGATCGCGACGGACGCTTCACATATACACACGAGATCGAAGCGCATGCAGCCGCTGAGCCGAAAGAATTTGCGCTGGCGCAGAATTATCCAAATCCCTTCAATCCCTCGACCGCATTCCGATTCACCGTTCCCTCGGCAACGCCGGTCAGGCTCATCGTCTACGATCTGCTCGGACGCGAAGTTGCGACCGTCGTCGATCGGATGATGGAAGCCGGCACGCACACGGTGCAATGGAACGCCTCTGCGCTTTCAAGCGGCGTCTATGTCTACAGGCTTGCGGCCGGATCGTTCACGGAAACAAAAAAACTCACGCTCCAGAAATAAATTTTTCTCTGTTAGAACTTTCTAACTGGCGACTCTCTCTCGAATGAGGTAGCTTCTCTATACAACGTCGACGTAATTGTCGGATCGCTGCGTGTTGAGGAGTTGCTCACGAAGAGAGAGGGAGGCAGCCATGAAATGGTCCGGATGGATCATCATGTTCGTTCTTGTGTCAACGGATCTGCTTCAGAGTCAACACGCCCCGGCTTCACTCCGGACTCCCATCGCTGCTTCTCTCGGTCCGTCTCTCGACTCCGCGCATCTTCGAAAAATCGGCAGCGCGCTGCTTCTGCAGCATGCCGAACGAAAAAAAAATTTCGCCTCCATTCAGGGCGTTCAGCCCGACAACAGTCCACAATCGATCGTCGTTGCGATCTACGCATCGCACGATCCTTTAATCGCCGAACTGGCGGAGTTTGACCGTCTCGGCGTACGCTGCGTGCAAGGATCATGGATCCCGCCGCTGGAGAATCATCCGCTCGGATTTTTCATCGCCAAAGTGCCCGTCGACAAAATCGCCGATGTGCTTTCGCTTTCTTCCGTCGTGAAGATGGACTCGGCCGAAAGCGAATCGCTACCGATGAACAATGCGGCGGCGCTTTCTGTGAAAGCCACTGTTGCCTGGGCCAATGGGTGGACGGGCTCGGGCGTGAAAGTTGCGGTGATCGATTCGGGACTCGATTATTTGCTTCCGAAAACCGAACTCCCGGACAGCATGTGGTATCGCAATTATGCATTCTATCCCGATCTCATCGATACGAATATACGCAACACGGCGACCGGACACGGCACGCATGTGACGGGCATCGTATGCGCAAAAGGCGGATATTCGGCTTCGCCGTTGATGAATACCGGGAATGGCAGCAGTCCATATAAAGGCATGGCGCCGGACGCGCAGCTTGTCTTTCTGAAGATCGGTCAGATCCGGTCAAGCGGCGCTACCGAAGCCGCAATGATCGCAGCCCTGAAATCCGCAGCCGACACATTCCATGTGCGTGTTGCCAATATGAGCTACGGAGCGTGGGATACGTATCACGACGGATCCGGAGCGTTGTCGCAGGCGGCCGATTATGCCTTTTCGAAAAATGTCGCTTGTTTTTTTGCGGCGGGCAACGACGGCGCTGCTGCGCGTCATTATTCAGGAACGATTGCGGCACAGGAGACCACGGGATTTATCCAGGTCAACACTGTCTCAACCGGATCGACTGTGCTGGAGTTTAATCTTGTGTGGGCCGACGGCGGCGCGCGAAGAGATCTGGGACTGCTGTTCTACAACTCCGCATTCGAGTTGCTTAACGATATGGTGCATTATTCAACTACACAGAGTCCGCGCGGCACCGAGTCCAAGTATTCAATGTACAATCGCTACCTGCCCGCCGGATCTGCCGCATACTACCTTCGTGTCCGAAATCTATCAGCATCATCCCAATCCTATCATATCTACGAAGCATGGAACAGTGGCGGCGTGAAATTCGCCTCGCCCGATCCGAACTACACAATCAGCTCTCCGGCGCTGGCCGATCATGCATTCGCGGTGGGCGCATATACGACGCGCACGGCGTGGATCGGAGTTACCGGCGAAGAGGTCAAAACCGGATATGCGCTCAACGACATCGCGCCGTTTTCTAGCCAGGGACCGCGTATCGATGGTCTTCAGAAACCGAATATCTGCGCTCCCGGTTCGGCTGTGATCTCCCTTCGCGACCGGGATGTGCTGACAACAGCAAACAGTTCATGGATCGACAATGATGGAGTAAACGGAGGCGATGCCAATTATTACGTGATGCAGGGCACCAGCATGGCGTCTCCAGTTGCGGCGGGATGTGCCGCGCTGCTTGTGCAGCATACGCCCTCGGCAACGCCGCAACAGATCTATGATGCGATCTCGCTTACGGCCTCTGCCGACGATTATACTGGAGCAGTGCCGAATTCCACCTGGGGCGCAGGCAAGATCGATGTGAATACGGCGATCAACGATCCTGCGCTGCCAGTAGAACTTGCCTCGTTCACATCGCACATGCAAAAGGGGTCAGTTGTGCTTGCCTGGCGCACGGCCACCGAAACAAATAATTACGGATTCGAAATCGAACGCAAACGTGTGTTCGAATACGTGCCCAGTTCTGGTTCGCCTGAAATCCGGCCGGATGCGTGGATGAAAATCGGATTCCTTCCTGGGCATGGAACAAGCCACAGTCCGAACGACTATGCATTCACAGATTGTTTTCCTGGTTCGGGTCGGACCTGCTACAGACTCAGGCAGATTGACCGCGACGGACGCTTTGAATACAGCCGTGTGCTCGAGATAACGGCAGACGCTCTATTGCCTATTGCCGACGAGCTTTGGCAGAATTATCCCAATCCATTCAATCCGTCGACGACGATCCGGTTTTCAATTGCAGAGGACTGTCTGGTGCGTCTGACTGTCTTCGATGTGCTCGGACGACAGATGGCCGAGCTTGTCAATGGGAGACTCGAGCTGGGATTGTATACAACCCGATGGGATGCGTATAGCGCCTCGAGCGGTGTGTATTTCTACAGGATCGAGGCGGGGAGGTTCTCGGCTGTCAGAAAGCTGTTGCTTAAAAAATAAATATATTAGAAATTTCTAACTATTATCTATTCTGGAAATCCTGTACTTTTTGGCTGGAAAAAAACGTGATATCAGGATTATGCAATGGAAACATTTCACGCAGTAATGGAGGCCGCCGTGAAATCTCTTGGTAGTACTCTTGTTTGCACGTTAGTTCTTGCTTCATTCATTTCTCTTCATGCCCAACCGCAACGTTCCATCGCGTCATCACCACAGCATCCGATTCTTACTTCAATCGCTCCGACACTGAGTTTGGCGCAGCAGCAAAAAGTCGGAAGCGGACTGTTATTCCAACATGCATTAAAAAAGCAGTCAGCGGTGCAGATTCAGGGTGTCGCCGATGCGGGCATTCAGTCATCGTTGGCAGTCGCGGTCTACCAGGAACACTATCCCTCCATCGGCGATCTTGCGAATCTGGAACGTCTCGGCGTGCGTTGCGTGCCCGAATCGTGGATCCCGCCGCTGGAGAATCATCCGCTCGGATTTTTCATCGCCAAAGTGCCTGTCGATAAAATCGCCGATGTGCTCTCGCTTGCTTCCGTCATGAAGATGGACTCGGCCGAAGAAGAATCCGTCCCCATGAACAACACGGCGGCCATTGCGGCCAAGGCCACGCTTGCCTGGGCCAGCGGATGGACGGGCTCGGGAGTGAAAGTTGCTGTGCTCGATTCGGGACTCGATTACACGCTGCCGAAAACGGAGCTGCCCGACAGCATGTGGTATCGCAATTATGCTTTCTATCCCGATTCAATCAATAACACGATCTCGAATACGAAAACCGGTCACGGCACACACGTCACGGGTACGGTGCTGGGCAAGGGAGGGTATTCGACATCACCCGTGTTGAACACAGGCAACGGTGGGGGAGCGTATAAGGGTATGGCGCCCGATGCGAAACTGGTTTTCCTGAAGATTGGAAGAGTGACCACGAGCAGCGCCACAAGCGCGGCGATGGTGGCGGCAATCAAGTCGGCAGTTGATACGTTCCATGTGCGCGTCATCAATATGAGCTATGGCGGCTGGGACGCATACCACGACGGATCGAATGCGGAAGCGCAGGCGACGGATTATGCGTACGGAAAGGGAGTCGCATGTTTTTACGCCGCGGGCAACAATGCGGCGGATGGCCGCCATTACTCGGGAACGGTCAACGCCAATGATTCCACAGATTTCATACAGATCAACGTTTCCGGCGCCGGAACCAACAATACAGCACTCTGGTTCAACCTCGTGTGGGCCGACGGTGCGGCGAGAAATAACCTTTCGCTGTCGTACTATGATGCTTCGCACAATCTCATGGGCAATATCATACAGGACGCGACAACACAAAGTCCGCGTGGAACAGAATCGAAATACTCGCTCTATAACCGTTTTCTCTCCCCGGGATCGGGAACATATTATTTGCGAGTAAAAAATCCATCGGCCTCGGCTCAAACATTCCATATTTATGACGATTGGGGAACCGGCGTTGTCCAGTTCGCGTCACCCGATCCCGGATACACGGTTGCATCGCCTGCGCATGCCGATCACGCCTTTGCCGTTGCCGCATACGTATCACGGAGTTCATGGACATCGTATACGGGAGATACATGGAATTACGGATATACGAATGGAGCGATTGCTCCGTTTTCGAATCGCGGGCCGCGTATCGACGGATTGCAGAAACCCAATATTGCCGCTCCGGGAAGTGAGCTCGTTTCGATCCGTGATCGGGATGTGTACACAGTGCCGGATATGTATTATTGGATCGACAATGATGGAGTAGCCGGAGGTGACGCCAATTATTATGCGATGCAGGGAACGAGTATGGCGTCTCCTGTTGCAGCAGGATGCGCCGCACTGCTCGTGCAGCATACGCCCTCGGCGACGCCGCAACAAATCTATGACGCGATATCGCTTGCTGCCTCTGCCGACGCCAATACAGGAGCCGTGCCGAATTCCACCTGGGGGGCAGGCAAGCTTGATATCAATACGGCGATCAACGATCCCGCGCTGCCAGTGGAACTCGCCTCGTTCACATCGCACACGCAAAAGGGGTCGGTGGTGCTTGCCTGGCGCACGGCCACCGAAACGAATAATTACGGATTCGAGATCGAACGCAAGCAGCGCTCTTCAGCCGGACAGTCGAAAGCTGTTTGGGAGAAGATCGGATTTGCGCCGGGAAACGGCACCACCTCGAGCGCGCACGACTATGTGTTCACCGATCACGCTCCTTCGACGGGATTGTTGTCGTACCGGCTCAAGCAGATCGATCGCGACGGACATTTCTGTTACAGCGCGGAGCGAGATGTTCAGGCGGAAGGAGTACCGGCGGTGTTTTCGATGGCGCAGAATTATCCTAATCCCTTTAATCCTGCGACAATGTTCCGGTTCTCGCTTCCTGTTGCATCGCGCGTGCGCCTTGTCGTCTACGATGTGCTCGGACGTGAAACTGCTGTGCTTATCGATCGGATGATCGAAGCCGGAGCACATACGACGGAGTGGAATGCGTCCCAATATCCAAGCGGCGTGTATTTCTTCAGGCTTGAAGCGGGTGAGTTCTCGGCCACAAAAAAACTCCTGCTGCAAAAATAATTTCGATGTGAAATATTTTTCGCCGGTGTCTTTCACGCACGTCGCGCAGATTCATGATCGCTCGCATCATGAATCTGCGCGATTGTTATATGATCGGCCTTCTTGTCCTGCACTGTGCAACATTCATGCGTGTGCTTTGTTTCTGCCGCTCATCAATCACCTTGCGCTGCGCTGTACAACATCCAAGCGACGGTCTTGTTTCTGCCGCATCATCAACCTTTTCTGACCTGCGTTGTGCAACACAGATCGCCCGCATTTCCCTTGCCCGCATTTTTCCTGCCGATTTTTTTAAGGGATTTTTAGTATATTACCGTATTCAAATTAATTACTTCACAGAGAGTGCATGTTCGATTTTCATAACGACCGGATCCTTTATTACGAGCAGCAGCAGCAAAATACGAAGCAGTACGTGATTCCGTACATCCAGCGTTCGTTTGCGCTCAAGCCGGGAATGCACGTGCTCGAAGTTGGCTGTGGCGAAGGCGGCGTGCTGAAGCCGTTCGTCGAATTCGGCTGCATCGGTACCGGCGTCGATCCGCATAAATACCGCGTCGACCTTGCGATCGAGTTTATGAAAGAGGATGTCGAAGCGGGCCGCGCGCAGTTCGTGACAAAGAGCATCTACGATGACGAATGTCGCCGCGAGTTCAAGGGAATGTTCGACCTGATCGTGCTCAAAGACACGCTCGAGCATATTCCGGATCAGGAACAGCTCATTCCGCTTCTTCGGGAATATCTGGCGCCGCGAGGCGTGATCTTCTTCGCGTTTCCGCCCTGGTGCATGCCCTTCGGCGGCCATCAGCAGATGTGCAGCCGGAAATGGCTTTCGATGATTCCGTATTTCCATTTACTGCCGCTCCCGCTCTACAGGGGCATCCTGAAACTGGCCAAGGAAGATCCGACGATCATCGATGAACTCGAAAACATTTATTCGACGCGCATCTCGCTTGCGCGCTTCGAGCGCATCCTGCGCGCCTCGCGCATGATCATCATCTCGCGCCTGCTGTATCTGATCAATCCGAATTATCAAATTAAATTCAATCTGACGCCGCGCGAACAGCCCGCTGTGCTTCGCTCCATTCCGTATCTGCGCGATTTTTTCACGACGACGGCGTTTTACATTGTGGGAGTCGACGAAACAGTATGAAAGAATATCTCGATCTTGTCGACCGTGTCTTGACGCACGGCATTCGAAAACATAATCGCACGGGCGTCGATACGATCTCGTGTTTCGCAGAACATTACACGATCGATCTCACGAAAGGCTTTCCTCTCGTCACGACAAAGAAAGTGAATTTCAAATCGCTCCTGCACGAAGTGCTGTGGTATCTTTCCGGCGAGGATCATATCAGGAATCTCCGCACGCACACGAAGATCTGGGACGCATGGGCCGATGAGAACGGCAATCTTGAAACCGCCTACGGCCGCTTCTGGCGCCGTTTCCCGAGTGCGAAGATCGATCCCGTAACAGGAGCATACGTTGTCAGGGAAATCGACCAGATCGCCGAAGTGATGCGCATCCTCAAGACCCAGCCCGATTCGCGCCGCATGGTCATCTCGGCCTGGGAACCGGGTAATGCGCTCTTCAGCAAGCTGCCGCCATGCCACTACACGTTCGCGTTTAATGTCTTTGGCAACGCGCTCAATTGCCATCTCACACAACGCTCGGGCGATATCGCGCTCGGCATTCCGTTCAATATCGCGGCGTACGCGCTGCTCACGCAGGCCATCGCGCAGGATGCCGGTTATGTGCCGGGAGCATTCAGCCATACGATCATCGATGCGCACATCTATGTGAACCATATCGACGGACTGAAGGAGCAATTGAAACGCACACCGAAACCGCTTCCCGAACTCCGCATCGCGCACAAGCCGATCGATGCGCTCAGGTTCGAAGATTTCGAGCTTGTGAACTACAATCCCGATCCAGCAATCAAATTCGACGTGGCGGTCTAACGCTATGAAACTCATCATCATCGCAGCGGTGAATACGAAACGTGTGATCGGGCTCAAGGGCGCCATGCCCTGGCATCTCTCCGAGGATCTGAAGCGCTTCAAGGCGCTCACAACGGGACACACGGTGCTGATGGGCCGCAAGACGTACGAATCGCTCGGCCGCCAGCTGCCCAGGCGGCGCAATGTCGTGCTCACATCGACGCCGATTCCCGATGTGGTAACCTATGCATCGATTGACGAAGCGCTTGACAAACTGAAGCATGAAGAAAAAGTGTTCGTCATCGGCGGAGGCCAGATCTACGCGCAGACTCTTGCACTGGCCGACGAGATTCTTCTCACGCGCGTCGGGAATGATACCGAAGGCGATACATACTTTCCTCCGTTCGAAGAGATCCTTCACACCCGCTTCACACTCGCTTCGCGCGAGCCGCACGACGGATTCGTCTTCGAGGACTATATCAAACGATAATCCGCCGTCTGATGCCGGCACAGGCATGATCCATGCGAAGAAAAGATTGAGGGATCGCTTCAGTACACGACGAATCAAGTCCGCTCGATCCTGCTTCTGAAACTCACAATAGAATCCATGACAACAAAACAATCTGGTGACTGGAATGAATAAGACACGGTTGGTCCGTCTCATGCTCATCGCGGTGAGTACGCTCGCCGCAGTCGGTCTCACCAGTTTCGTGCACGCCGGGACCGCGAAGCACTCAAACGCACAGTCACGATTCGCACGGTACATCCGTCCGTTTGTGGGCACACAGGGCGAAGGCAACACATTCCCCGGCGCATCGGCGCCCTTCGGCTTCGTGCAGTTCTCTCCCGATACCGAAATGGAACTCTGGGAAACCGCGTCTGGATATGAATATTCCGACAGCTCGATCATCGGCTTCTCGCTCACACATCTCAACGGCACGGGAATTCCGGATCTCGGCGATTTTTTGTTCATGCCGCAAGTCGGGACGCCGAAATTCATTCCGGGGCCGAAGGCCTGGCCCGATTCAGGCTATCGCTCGCGTTACTCGCATGCAAATGAAGAAGCGCGCGCAGGGTATTATCGCGTGCGCCTCGAAAAGTCGGGCGTCAACGTCGAGCTCACGGCGCGCGAACGCGCCGGGATGATGCGCCTCACGTTTCCGAAATCGGATTCGGCCATCATCATGACGGATCTGAAACATGTGCTGCGGTGGGATGTGCAATATTCGAATCTCCGCCTCGAAAACGATTCGCTTGTCACGGGCTATCATCTCGTCAAAGGCTGGGCCAAAGAACGCCACCTGTATTTTGCGGCGCGGTATTCGCGTCCCTTCGAAAGCTCGTGGATCGTGAGCGACGGCAAGCCTGTCGTTTATAATACATACCGCTTCAGGAGCAGCCGCGAAGCGGCCGGAAAGAATCTCCAGTTTTTCGCACGCTACTCGACGCACGAACACGAAACAATTCAAGTCAAGATCGGCATCTCCGCCGTGAGCGCGTCGAACGCGCTGGCAAATCTCGATGCCGAAATTCCAGGCTGGAATTTCGAGTCGGTCGTGGCGCAGACCGAAGCCGCCTGGGATCATGAATTAAACGCGATCGACATCGACGGCACGCAGGAGGAAAAGGAAGTCTTCTATACGTCGATGTACCATGCGTTCCTTGCGCCGAACATCTATCAGGATGTGACGGGAGAGTATCGGGGACTCGACCAGAATATCCACAAGGCGAAAAGCTTTACGAACTATGCGGTGTTTTCGCTCTGGGATACGTACCGGGCAACGCATCCGCTCTTCACGCTCATACAGGCCAAACGCGATGCAGATATGATCAATGCAATGCTCGCTCATTATGACCAGAGCGTGGACCATCTGCTGCCGGTCTGGTCGCTGCAGGGCAACGAGACCTGGTGCATGATCGGATATCACGCGGTGCCGGTCATTGCCGATGCGTTCATCAACGGCGTGCGTGGATTCGATCCCGTGCGGGCCTATGAAGCCGTTAGGCGCACGGCGATGAATCCGGAGTACGACAATGTGGCCACATACGCCGCGCTCGGGTGGGTGCCCTTCGACAAGGAGAACGAATCAGTTTCGAAAACGCTCGAGTATGCGTACGACGATTATACGATCGCGCAGATGGCGCTGAAGCTGGGGAAAAAATCGGACTATGAATATTTCATGAAACGCGCCGGAGCGTATAAGAATCTGTTCGATCCCGAATGGCAGTTGATGCGCGGCAGGGATTCACAGGGACGCTGGCGCACACCCTTCGACCCTCATCAGTACGTCGAGAAAGGCGATATCACAGAAGGGACGAACTGGCAGTATTCGTGGTACGTGCCGCACGATGTGCCCGGACTCATTTCGCTCTTCGGATCGAAGAATGCGTTTACAAAAAAACTCGATTCGCTCTTCATCGGCAAGGGAGAAGGAAATTTCCAGGAGCCGGGCGACATACAGGGCAATATCGGAGAGTACTGGCATGGCAACGAGCCGAGCCACCATATTATCTTTCTCTATGATTATGCGGGCCAGCCATGGAAGACGCAACAGCGCGTGCACCAAATCATGACAACGCAGTATGGGAACAAGCCCAATTCGCTCTGCGGCAACGACGACTGCGGACAGATGTCTGCATGGTACATTTTCAATGCGCTCGGATTTTATCCCGTGGCTCCGGCAAGCGGTCAATATGCAATTGGCAGTCCGGCGCTGAAGCGCGCCGTGCTGAACCTTTCGAATGGAAGGACGTTCACGATAACGGCGGAGAATCTTTCGCCCGTGAACATCTACATTCAGTCGGCGACAATCAACGGCCGGAAATTGATGTTGCCGTTCCTATCCGTCTCCGATGTGTTCAAAGGCGGAACATTGAAATTTGTGATGGGACCGGCGCCGAATGAAGCCTGGGGGAATCAATAAAAAAAATCTGCTCGTCATGCATCGGGGCGCATCGTTGATGCGCCCCGTTCAGTAGATCGATCCGATATTGATCGT
>DATGXR010000460.1:0-2464 GCA_035298825.1 Bacteroidota bacterium | reverse complement strand
GTGGAGGTGATGAACTCGTTTTCGGCGCATGCGGACAGGATCGAACTGATGGACTATTTCGATCACTTCGACCGCGGCAGGCTCAAGGATATTTATCTTGTGCACGGCGACGAGGACCAGTCGCAAAAATTTGCAGCTGGTCTGAAAGAGAAAGGCTTCACACACGTGGAAGTGCCCGTAAAGATGGAGAAGGCCGAATTGTCATGATGAAAATCATTATTGCAGGCCGAGACATCGAGCACCAGTAGCCTCGTGTCGCTTCATTGATTCGGAGATCTTCAAGACACAAAAAGAAAACGCCCCGACGGCTCGCACGACAGCGGATTATCTCTGTGCGCGTGTGCACGGGGCGTATCTCTTTACCCGCCTAAGCAGCCAACGGTTACTTTTTATTGTCCTTGTGATATTTTGCCGCGGCTCTCACGAATTCCCTGAAGAGCGGATGCGGCGTGAGCGCGCGCGATTTCAATTCGGGATGGAACTGTCCGCCGACAAACCACGGATGATTCGGAAGCTCGATGATTTCGACGAGCGAATTATCCGGCGCCGTGCCGGAAAAAATCATGCCCTGTTCGCCGAGCTGCTTGCGGAACTTGTTATTGACTTCGTAGCGGTGACGATGGCGTTCGTAGATGAGTTCCTTCTTGTAGGCCGTATAGGCTTTCGTGCCCTTGGTGACGGAGCACGGGTAGGCGCCCAGGCGCATGGTGCCGCCCAGGTTCTTCACGCCGCGCTGGTCGATCATCAGATCGATCACCGGATATTTTGTTTTCGTGAATTCAGTCGAGTTCGCCCCGCGCATCCCGCAGACATTGCGCGCATATTCGATGATCGCGCACTGCATGCCAAGGCAGATGCCGAAAAACGGAATTCCGTTTTCTCGCACATACTCGATGGCGTTGATCTTCCCTTCGACGCCCCGCTCGCCGAATCCGCCCGGCACAAGCAATCCCGAAATTTCGGCAAGCATGTCTTCGGCGTTGTCGCGGCTCAAATCCTCAGCGCGTATCCACTGAATATCCACAGCGACTTCATTCTCGGCGCCGGCGTGGATGAACGACTCGTTGATGCTCTTATAGGCATCGGCCAGGTCCGTGTATTTTCCAACCACGCCGATCGTAATCCGGTCTCTCGGATCCTTGATCTTGTGCACGAGTCTGGTCCATTTGCGAAGATCGGGATGTCCCACTTTGAGATTCAGCTTTTCGAGCACGATGCGGTCCAAGCCCTCTTTTTCGAACAAGAGCGGGATCTCATAAATCGTCTCGGCGTCGCGTCCCTCGATCACGGCCGCGGGCTCGACATTACAGAAGAGTCCGATCTTCTCGCGCATCTCCTGCGACAGTTTCTTCTCCGAGCGGCAGATGAGAATGTCGGGCTGCACGCCGATTTCCTGAAGCATCTTCACAGAGTGCTGCGTGGGCTTGGTCTTAAGTTCGCCGGCCGATTTGATGTACGGCACAAGCGTTACATGGATCGAGAGCGCATTGCGTTTGCCCATCGAGAGCATGAGTTGTCGGATGGCCTCGAGAAACGGTAGGCTTTCGATATCGCCGACGGTGCCGCCGACTTCCGTAATGATGACATCGTATTTGCCCGTGTTGCCCAGCTGGCAGATGCGGCGCTTGATCTCGTCCGTGATGTGGGGAATGACCTGGACTGTGGCGCCGAGATAATCGCCGCGGCGCTCCTTCGAGATTACTTCATAATAAATCTGGCCCGTTGTCGAGTTGTTCATCCGGGATGTGCTCACATCCAGAAACCGCTCGTAGTGGCCTAAATCGAGATCCGTCTCGGCGCCGTCATCCGTCACATACACTTCGCCATGCTGAAACGGATTCATCGTGCCGGGATCGACGTTGATATACGGATCGAATTTTTGTATCGTCACGCGCAGTCCGCGCGATTTCAGAAGCACGGCCAGCGACGCGGCCGAAATTCCCTTGCCGAGCGATGAAACGACACCGCCCGTGATGAAGACATATTTGACATGAGGAAGGGCCACGGTTGTTGATTCCTTATTGATGATATTTTGAATAAAAAAAGTAGTACTGTTCCGAATATATTTTTGTTACCGGCTGCGATTCTGTGCGGCGATTGCCCGGCGGACGCGCTCAAGGTCCTCCTGCGTGTCGACGGCGATCGACTCGGCTGTCGTGAGCGCGCATTTGATTTTATAGCCGTGCTCAAGGATGCGCAATTGCTCGAGCTTCTCGGCTTGTTCAAGCACGCCGGGATTCCAGCGCGTGAAACGGCGCAAACATTCGCTTGTGTAGACGTAGATGCCGAAATGTTTATAGAACGCGGTCCGGCGAAGCCACGCCGAATAATCATCCTGTGGATCGACATCGCGCACATAGGGGATGGGAGAGCGCGAAAAATACAGCGCATGCATCGATGCATCCACCACCACCTTGACGATATTCGGATTGGTGATCTCTTGCGGATCGGTGATCGCTTTGAT
>DATGXR010000459.1:0-1723 GCA_035298825.1 Bacteroidota bacterium | reverse complement strand
ATTGCGGCGCTTTCGAAACGCTCGCCGTCCTTTCTTGAAACAATTTCGCGCGAGACGGGGATGGATCTTCCAATCGGCACAGGACAGGCGGAATTGATGAGCGTGTCGATGGCGATTCAGAATCTGCAGTTGGCGGCCCATGCGCTCGGATTGGGCAGCTGCTGTATGACTGGTCCGCTTCTTGCCTCCGATGCGATACGAACGATTCTCGATGTGCGTGTGCCGTTCGAACTCTCGGCGATCATTCCCGTGGGCAGACGTCTTGCATCACCCTTGGCTCCGCCCCGCAAGGACGTCGCTGTGATTTCAGAGATCATTGAATGATGACGGAGACGTGTGCTTTTTAGGTTTTCAGAGATCATCAGATGAATTGGAACGTGCGCTTTGAAAGATTTTTAGAGATGATTAAATGAGACGAACACTCGCGCTTTTCAGACAGATCCGCGAAAATCTGTCGTCGCAATTTCGCCGCCCGATTTATTTCGACACGAACGCCACGACGCCCATCGATCCGATTGTGCAGAAGCGCATGGCCCGTGTGCAGAAACATATTTTTGGCAACGCGTCTTCTCTTCACATGTTCGGATCTGCCGCCCGGGAGGTGGTCGAAGAGGCACGTCGGAGTGTTGCGCGCGTAATCAATGCCGAGCCTTCGGAAATTATTTTTACAAGCGGCGGCACGGAAGCAAATACAACCGTGATCAAGTCCGCTGCCGCAGGCGCATCGGCCGTTGGCAACACTCAGGCGCGCGCTCATTTCATCACATCACGCATCGAACATCCTTCAGTGCTCGAAACATTCCGCAGACTTGAAGCCCGCGGATTCGATGTCACCTATCTTAGTGTCGATGCACACGGGTGCGTCAGTGTAAGCGAACTTGAATCGGCCCTTCGAATCACGACGCTGCTTGTGTCAATTATGCACGTCAATAATGAACTTGGTACAATACAGCCGATCGCTGAAATTGCCAAACGTTGTGCATCACGCGGGATCCCGTTTCATAGCGACTGTGTGCAATCGTTCGGGAAACTGCCGATCGACATCCGCACACTGCCGATCGATTTCCTGACATGCTCGGCGCATAAGATTAACGGACCCAAGGGTGCAGGCGCGATTTTTATGCGGCAAGGCGTCAGATTGAATCCTTTGCTTGAAGGGGGCCATCAGGAGCGGCTCCTGCGGGCGGGGACGGAAGCTGTGGGAGCGATTGCGGGATTTGGCAAAGCATGCGATGTGCTCTCGTCGATCGATCCAATTGTGCTTCGGAACCAATCGGCGCCCATCAAATCGATAGTGATCGACGGCATGCGTCAGGTATTTCCTGAAATGCGCATCAACGGATCGACAGACCATTCGCTTCACACGACGCTCAATATGACGCTGTCCGGGATTCCCAATGCTGAAATTCTGGCGTATCTTGATTTCTATAATATCGCTGTCTCTGTCGGATCGGCCTGTGTGGCGGGATCAAGCGAGGTCTCGCATGTGCTTGCCGCCCTTGGCGTGAGTGACGACGATATTCGCTCTTCGTTCCGCATCAGCTTTGGCCGGTTCAATACCGAGCAGGAGGCACGCTCGTTCGTTTCTGTGCTTGGACGCTTCGCACGCGATCGGAAAGAATTTTTTTCGTATCTGATGCCGGGCGAGCTCCTGGCTCAGGATGTCTTAAGCGGAAGCGTCACACTTGTCGATGTGCGAAGTGAAGACCAACGCAGGGAGACG
>DATGXR010000458.1:0-2485 GCA_035298825.1 Bacteroidota bacterium | reverse complement strand
CGTCATCGAGCTCGTGAATGAGGGAATGCGCATCGAGCTCATGGAGTCGTCAGAGGCGTTCTTCTTCGATATCGGCACGGCGAAGCTGAAGCCGGAGGCCGAGGAAATCCTTATCCTCCTTGCCTCGGAAATCGGAAAATTGCCGAATCATATCATCATCGAAGGGCATACGGACAGTCGTCCCTATGCCTCAACGGACGGATACACGAACTATGAACTGAGCGCCGACCGTGCCAACGCTGCACGGCGCGTACTCCTGAAGAACGGTGTCTCCGATGACAATATCGAACATGTTCGCGGATACGCAAACAAGCGCTTGCGAAATGCAAAGGACCCGTACGATGTCACGAATCGGCGTATCAGCATCATTGTGCAATATGTAGGCGCGGAAAAAAAATGAAATGGATGCGATGTTTTCACTCTCGTGAATGCGAAGAACCAGTGAACAAAGGAGCAGGAAAAGCGTGAACAAGAAACCCGTCATCGTGATTGCGGAAGATGAACCGATGGAACTCCTGCATCTGGCGCAGGCGCTTCAACAAAAATCCGATTTTGTGATTCATCAGGCGCTCTCAGCCGAGGAAGCCCTCGAGATCTGCGCACGCACGACGCCCGATATCATCATCAGCGATTACTCGATGCCCGGCGAAAACGGATTCGAATTTTGCGCGAAGGTCAAACGCGATCCCGCGCTGCGCAAAGTGTTCTTCATTCTGCTGACCGGCATGAATGAGGTGGAAAAGATCGTCGAGGGACTCGATACGGGCGCCGACGATTACATCACGAAGCCGAACCATCCGGAAGAGGTACGTTCGCGTGTGAACGCGTTCCTTCGCATCAAGAAACTGCAGGACACCGTCGACGAGGACAATCTACAGCTCGAAAGCCTTAACGCCGAACTCGAGGAAAGCTTCCGCGGCATCGTCACGCTTTTGTGCGATCTGATGGAACTGCGCGTGCCCAACGCATCGCTGCGCGCTGCGCGGGCCGAAAAAATCATCTCTCATATCAGCACGAAACTCGCGCTCACGGACCGCGAGGCGTCGGATCTTCATTATGCAGCCCGCCTGCATGAGATCGGAAAGATTTCGATGCCCGACCACCTCGTTGCGAAAAATCCGCGTGATCTGTCCGAAGAGGACCGACGCGAGCTGGGCAATTTCCCGATACGCGGACAATTGCTGATGCGCGAAATCCCCGTGCTGAAATCTGTGGCGCGCATCCTGCGACATCAGATGGAAAATTATGACGGCACAGGGTATCCAGATCGACTCAACAGGGAGGAGATTCCTCTTGGATCGCGCATTCTCCGTGTGATCGCCGGGATCGAAGCCGCGCATGCGTTGTCGCCCAAAGGCGACCTGCAGGCGCTCGAAGCGGCGCTCATTGAAAAACAGGGAATCTATTACGATCCCCGCATGCTTCAACTGATTATCGATTATTTGCGCTCTGAAACTCAAGGTTTCATACCCGACCATGTGCTTCAGTTGACGGTGGGAGATCTGATCGCGGGTATGGTGACCGCCCACGATGTGTTTACCTGTTCCGGCAAGAAGCTGCTTTCAGCCGGCACGGTGCTCACCGAAAAGATCATTCTCAATATCCACGCGCATCATCAGAAAGATCCCATTCTGGTTGGTGTCTATGTCTACATTCAAGGCGCGTAGCAGGGCCAGGAAATTTCTCGCAGCAAGCGCCTTCGACCGTAAGTCTCCGTGACCGTAATAGTCGTTGTTGTAATCCAATAGAAATGTCAGGACCGTACTATTCGGCAATTTTCTGTTGCGTTACAGCATAGGTTCTTTAAACTTATGCGGTCGCACGTGTGTCAAAGTATTCCACACAATTATTTAAGGAGATCTATCGATGAAACGATTCACAGCCCGGATGTTCGGAATGATCGCCGCAACGGCAGTCGTATCATTTATGCTTGCGGCCCAACCCATGCGCATGACCCCGCAGGAGCGCACGGACAAGCTGACAAAGGATCTTTCGCTCACAAAGAAGCAACAGGCGAAGGTGCTGGATATCTTCACGAAGTCACAGGGAGAGATGAAAAAAATCCGCGATGAGCACGAGGGCGATTTCGAAGCCATGCGTCCGGCCATGATGAAAGTGCGCGAAGAAACCGACGCAGAGTTGAAGAAAGTGCTCAGCGCCGAGCAATACGAAAAATTTCTCAAGCAGCGCGCCGAAAGCAGAGGCGGCATGCAGAGGCCATAGAGTGATGGGCCTGTGATGAGCCGCTGATTTGCCACTGAATGATAGAGGGGGCGATTTTTTAATAAATTGAGTATATTGTAGGGCGAATCGCAAGGTTCGCCCTACAATTGTTTTAAAGTGCATAAAATTATTAACGAGCCAATCAATAAAATTGGGACAATAGCGTAATTTTGTTACGCGCTCTTTTACACTCAACAACACGGATGGCCTTGCTTATGAATATCCCGCTTTATCAAGTCGACGCGTTCACAGATCATGTATT
>DATGXR010000457.1:0-3625 GCA_035298825.1 Bacteroidota bacterium | reverse complement strand
AATCTGTTTAAATATGCGGAGGCGATTGCAGGGACTGACGTTCCGGTACTGATTACTGGAGAAACAGGGACAGGAAAGGAATTGATGGCAAAGGCCATCCATACGCTCTCCGGCCGATCGGGAAAATTTATCGATATCAATGTCGCAAGCATCGACGACGCCGTGTTGAGTGACACATTATTCGGCCATCTTCGCGGCGCATACACCGGGGCTGATCAGAGCAGAAAAGGGCTGATCGAGGAGGCGGCACTCGGCACGCTTTTTCTTGACGAGATCGGCGATTTGAAGCCCGAGTCGCAGACACGACTGCTTCGGCTGCTGCAGGAAAAAACGTTTCGTCCTCTCGGTTCCGATGCAATCGTTTCTTCGTCGGCGCGTTTCGTGTTCGCCACCAATCGGGATTTGAAGACGCTGATGAAGACGGGTGCGTTCAGAAACGATTTGTATTATCGGCTTCAGGCGCATGAAATAACGTTGCCCCCGTTGCGCGAGCGGCTTGACGATATCAAATTGCTTGCTCATGCGTTTGTCGACGAAGCAAGCCGGGAATTTAATAAACCGCGTCCGCATATCAATCCCGAGCTCTTTCCGCTCCTGTCCACATATTCATGGCCCGGGAATATCCGCGAACTGAAAGGACTCCTGTTCGATGCGGTCTCAAGAAACCGGACCGATACATTGTCGTTGGCGTACTTAAAAACAAAACTCAAAGAGCTCCGGAACGAAGCTCCCGGAAGGCCAGATGAGATCACGAGCGCGATGACGGCATTCGACAAGAGCGTCAGGTTTTCAACAACACTTCCAACGGCAAAAGAATTGGAACTCATGCTGATCAAAGAAGCATTTCGGAGAACCAATGGGAATAAAACACAGGCCGCGGACCTGATCGGCGTCGCGCGTATTACAGTCATTCGAAGATTGAATGAGCTTGAAAAAACTCCGGAGTGAACGTTGGCAGCGGCGTTTGATGCGCCATCCCTGAGTCGGCGCATCCTCCGGTAGTTGATTATCAAATCATGAGGCGTCGCATCCTCCGGTAGTTGATCCTCCGGCATTTCTCATGCCTTCCTGACAGGGGTGTATCAATTGTATCTATTTGTGATACCACCCCCTCGTTCGCAATTTATTCTTCCCGCATTTTCCTCCCTATTTGATTGGTTCCCCTGACACTGAACTTGGCATAGAATTGGCAGACTCTATGCTCAAGGAAAATTTCCAATCAACCATAAAATGCAGAGGGTGAACGATGAAGTGGTTCATGGATTTACGGATCGCAACAAAACTGGCACTGTCATTTGGAGTGCTCACGATGATTTCCGCAGTGATCGGGATTGTCGGGTATCGTGGCTTTACATCGGTCGGGGAGAACACCACGGTCATGTATCAAAATGTGACGCTCCCGCTCCAACAAATGGGAGAGATTTCAACATACTTCCAGCGTGTTCGTGTCGATACGCGTGATCTGCTGCTTGCCGAGACGCCGGAGGAGTACCGTGCATGTGCGGATGATATTGCCACATGTCGTGAAAAAGTATCGGCGTTGTCGAATGAATTCGAAAAGACGATTCTCTCGGACGTTGTTCGGAAGGAATTTGAAGAGTTCAAGCAGGCGCGCGTTGAATACGGCTCGCATCTCGATCAATTGCAGGCATTGGCCGCGGCGCACAATCAAAAAGATGCAGCAGCGCTATTGCGGGGCGACATGGGGAAAACAGCCAAACGTGAAATGGCGTCCATCGAAAAACTCTTCAGTATGAAGGTGGAAACGGCGCACCAGAAGCAAAAGGAGAGCATCGACGAGGCAAACACAGCACAGTCAGTGATGGCAGTGATCTGTGTGGTGGGAATTGTGTTCGCAATAGTCGTCGGCTTTTGGATTTCGCGCCTCATCAGCAGGCCGGTTGTGTTGATATCGGAACGGGTGAAGCAGTTGAACGGTCTCTGCATCACAAATCTTGGAAGCGGATTGGATGCGCTGGCGGCAGGAGATATAAAATACAATGTCGTCACCGGCACTCCGCATCTTAACATGGACACAAAAGATGAAATCGGGGATCTCTCACGCGATATCGATGGGATCATCACGCAAACGCGAAAGAGCGTCGCATCGTTTGAAAAATCACGTGAGAAATTGGCCAATGTCCTCGGTGAAATCGACGGATTGATTCTCAATGCGAAAAAGGGAAATTTGAAAACACGCGGCGAGGTGGCGAAGTTCGATGGTGTGTACAAGGAACTCGTGGCAGGATTTAACGATACCCTTGCGGCGATCGTCGAACCCATCAACGAGAGTGCGGCGGTACTGGCGGAAATGTCAAAGAAAGATCTGACCGTTCGCATGAGAGGAGATTACAAAGGTGACTATCAACAAATCAAGGACAGCGTCAACTCGCTCGGCGAATCGCTTTGTGAGATGATGCTGCAGGTCAGTGAAGCGGTCTCTGCGACAGCAAGTGCGAGTAATCAGATCTCCTCGAGCACAGAAGAAATGGCCGCGGGGGCTCACGAACAAACCCAGCAGACGACGGAAGTGGCAGGAGCGGTTGAAGAAATGAGCAAGACGATCATTGAAACGACGAAAAATGCATCTCTGGCCGCAGCCACAGCAAAACACTCGGGTGCGAAAGCGCAAGACGGCGGTCGTGTTGTCATCGAAACGATGGAAGGAATGAAGCGGATCGCGGAGGTCGTGAAGCAGTCGGCAGCAACGGTGCAGGAACTCGGCAAGAGCAGCGATCAGATCGGGGAGATCATTCAGGTGATCGACGACATCGCAGATCAGACGAATCTTCTTGCCCTCAATGCGGCGATCGAAGCCGCCCGTGCAGGCGAGCAGGGCCGCGGCTTTGCCGTTGTGGCCGATGAAGTGAGGAAGCTTGCCGAGCGCACGACAAAGGCAACGAAAGAGATCGCTGGGATGATCAAACAGATTCAACGGGATACGGCGGGTGCCGTCGAATCGATGAACCTCGGTACCGATGAAGTGGAGAAAGGACGAACGCTCGCGGAGAAATCAAGCGAGTCATTGAAAGAGATCATCGACGGATCGGGAAAGGTGGTCGATATCGTCAATCAGGTTGCTGCGGCAAGCGAGGAGCAGGCGACAGCGAGCGAACAGATCAGCAGGAACATCGAGGCGATCTCGAGCGTCACGGCGCAATCGGCGGCGGGCACTCAGCAGATCGCACGGGCAGCCGAGGATCTTAACAAGCTCACATCGAACTTGCAGGAGCTCCTTGCACAATTCATCATCGACAAAGGGACAGGCGCCGGACTCCGCCGTGAAGATCACGCCAGAAAATTAACATACAGCAGTGGTAAATTGCTCAATTGATGCAGTGCGAAAGGGACGGCTCAGACACTGACGAGCCGTCCCGCATTTCTGCCTGGATGTATCCTGTCCATCTTCATTCACGACTTCACACTCCTGCATGAGTTCAGTGCCATACTGAAGGCGTGCACACCAGAGAGAGAAAGCTGGGACTGATCACCGCGGTTCTTCCCCATGATGAAATCTTGTATTTGAATGGATGTATCGTTAATTTACGTCCGAAGAGTGATTTCATCATGCACTGAAAAATTGGTCAATTCCATACTACCATGACAACTGAAGAGATCAAATTGC
>DATGXR010000456.1:0-2328 GCA_035298825.1 Bacteroidota bacterium | reverse complement strand
CGGACTCAATATGGTCATCCCCATCGATCAGTATTCGGCGCTGTCGAATGCCCGTTCGAACATCCTGATCGACGAAGCGACGGTGCTCAGGCTTTCAGACAAGACGGGACTTCATCCTTCGATGACGGGATTGATGGATCTGTACACGCAGGGAAAACTCGCCGTCGTGCAGGGCGTGGGATATCCGAATCAGAACTTTTCACATTTCAGGTCTACCGACATCTGGCTTACCGGATCGAATTACAATGAGACGCTCACGAGCGGATGGCTTGGCAGATATCTCGACAAGGAATATCCGGCATACCCCGACGGTTATCCGAATGCCACAAATCCCGATCCCTTGGCGATACAAATCGGCTCCATCCTCTCGACTTCAATACAGGGACCGACAGTCGGCATGGGGATGGCGATCACGAGTCCCACTTCATTCTATCAGTTCCTTACCGGCGCCGTCGATCCGGCGCCCGATACGCCGGCCGGACACGAACTCACATTCATACGCGAAGTGGCGCAGCAGACGCAGATGTATGCAGTGTCCATCAAAACAGCCGCCGCGAAGGTGACAACGCAGAGCGCATATCCCCCAGGCAATTCACTTGCGAGCCAGTTGAAGATCGTCGCGCAGCTGATCGGAGGCGGACTCAAAACAAGACTCTATGTGACGAACCTCGGCGGCTTCGACACGCACGACAATCAGATCAACAGGCAGCAGACGCTCTTGTCGCAACTATCTGCCGCAATCAAGGCGTTCCAGGACGACTTGAAATTTCTCGGCGCAGAAGACCGGGTGGTGGGCATGACGTTTTCGGAATTCGGACGGAGAATTAAATCGAACGCGAACGGCGGCACGGATCATGGCGCAGCAGCGCCGTTGTTTGTCTTCGGCAAGCGGGTCACACCGGGCATCGTCGGCGCAAATCCGATTCTTCCTGCTTCGGCCACGGTGAACGACAATATTCCGATGCAGCAGGATTTCCGTGCGGTCTATTCGACGATCCTGAAGAATTGGTTCAATGTGCCGGACGACGAGTTGATGTCGGTGATGTTGAATACGTTCCCGACGCTTCCCTTGATCAATACGACAACCGGCGTCGCGCCAAACACTGTGATCCCTTTATCGTTCACGATGTCTCAGAATTATCCGAATCCCTTCAATCCGACGACGCATTTTCAATTTTCGGTAGCGAGTCTGCAGTTTGTGTCGATCAAGGTCTTCGACAGCGTGGGACGCGAAGTGGCAACGCTTGTCAACGAAACGATGATGCCAGGTGTGTATACGACGGGATGGAACGGGGTCGACGAACCGAGCGGAGTTTATTACTGCCGCATCAACGCCGGTTCGTACCAGGCGACAAGGAAAATGGTGCTGCAGAAGTAATTGTAACAATATTTCCCTATATTGAGGCACACGATAGAGTTACGCAAAAGGAATGCAACTGTAAATCGAATTGTATGCATCGATTCATTACACCGCTTCTGCATTCATTCGGCGAACATTTATATCACTTCGGAGGAACATACCAATGATGAAATCAATCGGCATTGCGGTACTGGTGCTGCTGTTTGCGGCAGGTTCAGCAGACATACAGGCGCAGACAAAAAAGACAACCGCACCGGCTGCAACGAAAAAAGCAACGACGGCAAAAAAAACAACGACAGCTCCGGCGAAAAAAGCGGCCTCGACGAAGAAGGCAGCGGCAAAGACAACGACGAAGTCAAAAACATCGAAGACCGCTGCGACGAAATCGGCCGACACAACAAAGACGTCCGCAAAGACCGCGGCCGATACGGTCAAAGCAGCGGCAACCACAACTGATACGGCCTCCAGCCCTTCGCTTAAAGACTATGCAAAATCGAAAGTCGATGAGGCAAAGGCAGCAAAAGACACACTAGTGAGTTCGGGAGCAGAAAAACTCAACCGCGCCAAAGAAAACATCGGGAACAAGATTAAAAACTTCGATCCGTTCAAAAAGACAAAAACAGATTCCGCCAAGACGAAGTAACAGTCGGCTCATCTTCACACTGCACACGACGATATGGATCATACTTTGTTGGACCGCCTGCTCAGAATCAAACTTCTCGCCACTGATGTCGACGGCGTCCTTACGGACGCCGGGATGTATTACGCCTCGGACGGAGTTGAACTGAAAAAATTCAATACGCGCGACGGGCTTGGACTTTCGCTTCTGCGCAACGCCGGTTTCAGGCTTGCGATCATCACGAGCGAGAACACTACCATTGTCACGAACAGAGCCAAAAAACTGCGCATCACCGACGTGTATCAGGGCACGCTGACGAAGATCGAAGCGATGGAAGAAATGCTCGCCA
>DATGXR010000455.1:0-19669 GCA_035298825.1 Bacteroidota bacterium | reverse complement strand
CTCCGGATGTGTCGGCCATCAATCGGCAACAGTGACCTGTATTCCACACTGAAAACGGAATCCCTCCTCCGGGATCGCCGCCAGATGCCCGCCGGCCTGCTCGAATAATCCGCCATGATAAATTTTCCGATCCAACAGGTTATTACACAGGACGTACAACTTCATCACGTTAAAAATTCGGTTGACAGACAGTGAAAGATCGAGTGAAGTGTACCCTTCCTGCTTCCCTGAAGGGAAAGCCGTTTTATTTGCATTGTTCATGTCACCGATCCATCTGACACGGGGAGAGATTGTGATTCTTTCGAATACATTATTCGCGGTGGCGCCGAACCAAATCTTGTGCCGTGAAATTCGGGGGATGCCTACATCTCCCGAAGCACTTTCCTCGATTCCATCGGTATAGCAGTAATAGAAATACGATTCGAAGTGATCGGAAATGCCGTAATTGAGTTCTGTCGTCACTCCTTTGATATTTTGAACGCCGATATTTTCATTGCGAATGCCGATCGAATAGGTGTTGAAATATTTGTTATATGTCTTGTTTTCAGTATCGTATGTCACCCGTTCGATGATATCGGTCAGATGATTATAAAACCCCGACACTTTTATCTGTAACGAGTTGAAAGATTGTTGAACCAAACTTAATTCGTAAGAACTGACCAGTTGATTTTTCAGCTTCCAATTCGGGTCCATCCGCTCTCGCACTTCAATTGAAGACAACATCACGTTGGTTGGTGTGCCAAACTGTTCATACTGATAAAATAATGATGGCGCCTGGAACGCCGTACCGTAGATAAATTTTAAACGAGTTTTAGTAAACGGGCTGTACGTAAATCCGACCCGCGGATTGAACGTTCCCTTATATTGCGAAGAATAATCATACCTTCCGCCGATGACAAGGTCAAGCGATTGGAACGGCGACCACATGAGCTGACCGAATCCGGCGATACGATTTTCAGTTGACACCATTTTTTCGTTGATACTGTCAGCCACCCACCCTTCATATTTATATGCTTTCCCGAATAATTGGTCGCTCGCATACGAGGGAATGCTTCGGATGTGCTCATAATCGATGCCGCCGATGAGTTGAACCTCATCTGAAAAGACCTTGTGCAGATTTGTATTGCCCTTGACAGCGAGGTCCGATCCCATAGAATATTGACTGATGTAGGCGCTTGGATCATTCGCCCTTGCCCATTTTGTAAATTGCGAGTTGTTGTCGATGCGGAAAGAGACAACACTGACTTCCGAATTGAGTGTTCCAAGATTTTCAAAGTCGTTTTTATAGGCAAGCCAGAGATTGTCGGTGCTTATTTTCCAACGATCCATTGAGTTATAGACATTTCGCAAGGGACTTTCAATGCTCGCATTTCCTTCATCAAACATTTGCCGGAAGTATCCAAATGATATTTTTTTATAGTTGACACGTGAGAAAAACGAATAATCATTGATCGGCTGTTCGCACTCGGGCGTTAACGGCGGCTGATATCTGCTGATGATGTTGAAGAGTGTGTCGAAACCCACTTCATTAAATCCGGCGGAATGAAACATGCGGCCGAACACAGTGAACGACAGATCGTCATCGACTTTGATGCGGCTTTCAAGCATCGCATCAACGGTTGAATTGGAGCCATCGGAAACCGCCGAAATGAGATTATAATCGCTTCGATCGTTGTCTTTTGAAATAATATTGATAATTCCGGAATATGCGTCGGCGCCATACATTGCCGATGCCGGACCGTAAATGATCTCGATCTGTTTGGCGAATCGAATCGAAATTGAATTCCCGACAGAAAGCAACGTGCCGGTGGGCGGGTTGATCTTGTGCCCGTCAATCAGCACCAACATCCGCTCATTTCCCTGAATGCCCCTCAGCGTATAGAATTCACCAAAGCGCGAGGCATTGTCGGTAATATCGAATCCGGGCATATCTTTTAAAACATCCGACAGATCCTGATACCCGCGGGATTCGATTTGCTGTTCGGTGATCACAATCACGCTGTTCGGCGTTTTGTCCGTCGATTGATTGAATCGGCTGACGCCGCTCACTTTCATGTTCCACAGCGAATCCATTGGAATTGAATAAATATCGCTCGGGTGCTGTGCGAGGCCTGCATGGAACATCCCGACGATAAGAAACGGAAGGAAAAAGACTGATGGTTTCATCATGTGTTGAGGACAAATTATTTGGTCGACTCCCGGGCCGCTCACTGCATCATCCGCACTCCTCTTTCAGGGGGGAAATGTGTGTAAATATTTTGATTTATGCAACCAACCTTTTACTGACTGTTTATCGCAGATCAAACAGGGAACGCCAGAGGTCACGAAGGAAATAGAACGAGCACTGACGCACTGTGCGACGTTCGGTGCACGGAATGGTATTCGTGTCGTGGGACAGAGCGCTCTTTCAGGAATGCAATTAAAGCGCGCAGGGATCGAGCGGGCTGCGCGCCCGCCCGACTCGTGTCATTTCATCAAAATGAGTTTCTTTGTTGCTGTAAAATAATTCCCTTGTAATCTGCAATAATAAATTCCGCTCGACAATCCCGACGCATCCCATTGCGTCGAATACTGTCCCGCCGGCATTTCTCCTGATGTCAATGTTGATATTTCAGCGCCGAACGTGTTGTAGACCTTCATCGTGACATAGGATTTTTCTGGCAGAGTAAATGATATCGTTGTCACCGGATTAAACGGATTAGGATAATTTTGGTGAAGCATCGGAGTTCCGGGAATGGCGTGTGATTCATCCTTGACTCCCGTTGCCGATACGATCGTAAGAGGAAGTTCGCCCCGGAGGTATGTGCCGTCATTTGCGATCGCGATCGCCTTCACACTGCCCGATCCCTTTGCCGTGACGATTCCCTCTTGTGACACGATCGCTTTTGTGGTATCGGAAGAAATCCAGGAGACAGTTTTTAAACTGGCGTTACTCGGAGAAATTGCTGTCGTTAGCCGAAGCGTGTCCCCGACGCTGATGCTGGTTGTTCCCCGTATGCTTTTCACGACAATGCGCGTCACTTTAAAGTAACTTTTCGAAGCGGCGGGAACGCCCGTCACGTCGAAGGCAAGAACAGAATTATTGACATCGGGAGCAACTGCCGGCAAATGAATGGTGATCACTCCGGTGGTGTCGATAAATTGGATCGGTGTCGCCGGATCATTCATGAATGACACCTTGCGTACCGGAGTTGTCAACGAAGACACTCGTAGATATCCGTCGGTGGGCCAGGTCAGGATATGTGCAAACAGCTTCCCATCTTTTTTTGTGAACACTCCCCAGTCGGGTTCGGTTTTAAACGGACTCCTTGTTGTCCCGTAAATACTTTCTCCGTTCACATCCATCCATTTCCCGAAATCCGTCAATTGCGCAACAGTCTGTGAGGGAACAGTACCATCTCCTTTCGGGCCAATGTTCAGCAAATAGTTTCCATCCCTTGACGCAACCGTGGCCAATTGATTGATCAGCTCCTTGAGTGATTTGTAGCTGTTATCCCACTGATTGTAGCCCCAGGAATTGTTCATGGTTTGACACGTTTCCCACGGTCGTGCCCTTGGCGAAGCCGGAATTTGCTGTTCAGGGCACTCATAATCACCAAGCCCATACCCTCGTATCACACGTTCATTCACGACCAGGTTCGGATCAAGCGCGATAAGATAGTTATAAAGATCGATGCCATCGGTTTTTGTCCACCAGGATGAAGGAGTCGGCGCGCCGGCATTATACGTCCAATCGCCATCGAACCACATAATTGCCGGATGATAGCGTTCAATCAGTTCGCGCAGCTGTGCTTTCATATCCTGGATGTAACTTGCTCGCGCGCTGTCCGATGCCATGGTAGAATAGTTCTGATTATAGATCGTCTGTGAAGAGTGATTCCAGTCGAGAATGGAATAATACACACAGAACTTGACGCCATTCGCATCGCACGAATCCTTCAACTCTTTAAGAATATCTCGCGAGCCAAACCGTGTGAAGCCGGGCAGATCGTACGCTTTTGTGCCTGTCACATCCTTAAAGCTTTCAACCTGCGTATCCCACATGCAAAATCCCTCGTGATGCTTGGCGGTAATGACGATGTATTTCATTCCTGCATTTCGCGCAAGCCGCGCGATCGCACCGGCATCGAATGCAACAGGATTGAAGTTCGAAGAGACCTGTGTTTGATAATTGCTCTTGCTCCATTTTTCAACGGCAAAGGCCCATTCACCATGCGCCAGGTATGAATACGAACCGAAATGAATGAACATGCCAAACCGGTCCTCATACCACCATTTCATTTTATCGGGAATTGCATATTGCGCAAATACGTTATGTGAGAGCATCAATACGTGAAGAAGCACGAAGGCGAAAGAAATCCTGAAAGAGTGTTTCATCCTGGTTCCTGTTAATTTTTACTGTTGCTCCTCAGGCAATCGGATTATTAGTGAGGGAAAATTCAATATACCATAAATTAACAGATAACAAAGGACGTCGCGTTCGATCCTGTCCCAATTCCATTCACTCATATCCCAAATACTTGCGACTCATGTCTGTACATTATCGACCATTGCTTACGCTGCTCAACACACGATTCATTTCAACACATGGATCAATCATTTCCACGTGTGGATTGTTTCCGCGCCTCAGGCAGGTATATCGATCACCTCCCTCACGGTTTGTATCACATCCGTGTAGGAATAGGGCTTTTGAATGAACCGGCTGATGCCCATTTGCACCGCCGCCGCCTTGATCTCGGGTTCGATAAATCCGCTGGCAAGGATGATTTTTGCATGAGGATCGATCTCTTTGAGACGCATGACCACTTCGTCGCCGCGGACTTTCGGCAAACCAAGGTCCGTCAGCACAACAGCGACCTCCGCCCGATGCCGGACGAAAAGCCCGATTCCTTCTTCCCCGTCCTGCGCTGAAAATACGGTGTAGCCTTTATTCGTCAGCACCGTATGCAGCATATCCACAAGCATCTCTTCATCCTCGATGACAAGCACGGTCTCCGTTCCGCCCGCCAACTCGGTCACGTCGGCCAGCGACTGCGGCGCGATGTCGGCATGCGTCTCTTCGCTCGGGAAATAGACGTGAAACGTCGTACCCTGGCCCGGCTTGCTGTCCACCTCGATCATTCCATGATGATTGGTCACAATTGAATAGACCAGCGCGAGTCCCAATCCCGTCCCCTTACCCGGGCCTTTGGTTGAAAAGAACGGATCGAATATTTTCTTCATCGTCCTCTCATCCATTCCTATGCCGGTATCCGTCACGCTGATCAGCGCGTACTGCTGCGCGGTCGCCTTTGGAAATCGAGTCACCAGCGCGGCGTTCGGAACCATCGATGTGGCGATGGTCAGCGATCCTCCCTGCGGCATCGCATCCCGCGCATTGACGCAGAGATTCACGAACACCTGATGGAGCTGTGTGGAATCGGCGGTGATCGGCGGCAGGTTTTTTTGCAGATGCGTGAGGATAAGAATCGTCTTCGGGAATGTTTCGCTGATCAGGCCCGTGATCTCGGCAATGACGGTGTTGATATCGACCGCATGTAACATAGTCTCCGTCTTGCGTGCCAACGTCAGGAGTTGCTTGACGAGCGACGCTCCCCGATCGGCGGCCTTCGTAATCGTGCTGAAATTCTTCAGCGCCTGTGCCGAATTTGCATAACATTGTTCTCCGAGAGATGAATAGCCCAAAATAATGGAGAGGATGTTGTTGAAATCATGCGCAATGCCGCTCGCCAATGTGCCGAGACTCTCCAGCTTTTGAGACTGGATGAGCTCCAACTCCAGCTGATGTCGCCGTTCTTCCATCTCTCGCAGCTTCTCCTCTCCCCGTTTGCGCTCCGTGATATCGAGGATCGTTGCGAGCAGATGTCTTTCCCCGCCGATTTCGATCAGGACCGTCGAGTTCAGGCCGATCCCGATCTCTCCCGATTTCTTCCGCATCCTGAATTCGAAATTCTCCACTGAACCACGTTCGCGGATCGTTCGCAGTATTACATCTCGGTCAGACGGATCGACGTAGACGTTCAGCTCCTGTGTTGTATGTCCGATGATCTCTTCGCGGCTGTAGCCGGTTGATTTCACGAAGACATCATTCACATCAATAATGCGCCCGTCGGCCTCGCGAAAGATCGCGCTTGCAATCGGACTGGAGGCAAACGCGATGGAAAAGCGCTGCTCGCTCACACGCAGTTCCTCCTCGGCCCGCTTGCGTTCAGTGCGCGTGCGCAATGTGATGATACCGAATGCCAGATCTCCCGCCAATTCGTCAAGCAGCCGGATTTCGTCCGGCGTAAATGCGTTCGCTTCGCCGGAAAAAATTATGAGCGCGCCGAACACCTGCGCATGCTCATCCTTGAGCGGCAGGGCGATGCCTGAGCGATAGCCGTACCGCTCCATCACGTCATGAAACGACTCTGTCCGCGAGTCGGTTGAAAAATCCTGGACATAGATGATCTCAGCATTACGAATGACCGATCCCACCAGCCCGTATCGCGATCCCGGTTCGTCCGCCCACGAAATTTTGGCGTCCGCGACAATCGCGCCATCGATTCCCGCCCACGCCACCGGCTTTACGGTCTTATTCTCATCGTGTTCTGCAAAACCCACCCAAACCAGACGATATCCCGCCTCTTCACAGATGATACGACAGATATCATTGAGCAGCGACTCCTCGTCGACCGCCCGCATGAGCGTCTGGTTGCAGTCGCTGATTGCGCGCAATTCACGATTCATCCGGCGCGATGCTTCTTCCGCACGCATGCGTTCGCGGCGATTCTCCGCTTCGTTCATTGCCCGTTTGATCGCTGGCGCGAGCCGCGTCAGTCTCTGCTTGAGCACGTAATCCGTGGCTCCCATCACCAACCCTTCGATCGCCGCATCCTCGCCGATGGTTCCCGATACGAAAATGAACGGAATGTCCGGACATTTCTCTTTTGCGAGTTGCAGCGCCGAAATCCCATCGTATCCCGGCAGATTGTAATCGGCAAGGATGAGATCGAAGCAATGCCGACCAACGGCCTCTTCCATTTCGGCGCGCGTTTGAACGCGAATGATGCTTGTGTCCAATCCTGCTGATTTGATCATCGCCTGAACGAGTTCGGCATCGGCCGGATCATCTTCCAAGTGGATCATTGTAATCGTCTTGCTCATCGGTTGTCTATCCTTTCCATTGCGAAAGACTCAGTGTCCCATATTCGGCAGGGCTGAGCGATCGTGAGAACTCTGCCGCGCCTTTGAAATCAGGAGTGTTTCGGCACCGAAAAATAAAATGTCGCTCCTTCGTCGATCTTCCCATCCGCCCATGTTCTGCCCCCGTGTCGCTCGATGATCCGATGGACTTTGGCAAGTCCAATGCCCGTGCCTTCGAATTCATCCGCTCTGTGCAGCCGCTGGAACACTCCGAACAGTTTTGGCGCATATTGCATATCGAATCCGACCCCATTGTCCCTGATGAAGAAGGTCACTTCGTTCACGCTATCGGTACTGCCGATCTCGATGACTGGATGTGTCCGGCAGCGCGTAAATTTCAGCGCATTCGAAATGAGGTTAATGAAGACGGTTCGAAGCATCGCCTCGTCTCCGGAGATGACCGGCAACATGCCAATACGCCATTCAATATCTCTGTTGCTTCTTTCAGCATGTAATGAATCGATCACTTCATTCACAAGGACGCAGGAATTCACCGATGCAGCGCCAAGTTTGATGCGGTTCATGCGCGCGAATGACAACAGATCGTCGATGAGCATTCCCATGTATTCCGCCGATTCACAGACAAGGCGCATGTAATGCTGTGCCGGCTCTTCGAGCGACATTTGAGTATTCTGTCGCAGGATCTCGATGTAACCGTCGATGTGACGCAGCGGCGCGCGCAGGTTATGCGAGATCGAGTAGGCGAACGCCTCAAGCTCCTTATTGGCCGCTTCAAGCTGCGCCGTGCGGTCAGCCACACGCTGCTCGAGTTCCTGATTGAACTGGCGGATCTGTTCTTCAGCATACTTGCGCTCGATGGAGAGCCGCTCCACGTCGCGGAGCGACTGCCTGGACTTGCGATACATGAACACAAGTCCGGTGCTGCTTCCCGCAAGGAGCAGCAATGACCCGATTAATGCAACGATCCAGTAGCGATACGTGCGCCACAGATCCGCCAGCGAAACTTCCGGTGTGCGATCGAATGGAGGAAGATGCAGCACGCGGAGAAGATTTTCGGCGCCATCGTAATTAGCGGGAATCTCAAAACCGTGTATGACGGACGCCGGACCTTTAAAACTGTCGTGGGGCAGAAGGTAGAGGGCTGCTGCAAGGCGGGCGGCGAGTTCCTTGTCGATCTGCGGCATCACCGACACCGGCCACTCGGGATAGAGGCGCGTGGATACCGCAAATGGATATGTCGGACTGTTCCGCGGATTGATGATCCTGACGGCACCGGAATCGATTTTTCCCGAATGAATCAGGGATTCGAGCACTCCTGTGCGAATGAAGCCCGCATCTGCGCGGCCGGCAATAACTGCCTCGATGACACGATCGTGTGGTTGGCCGGTAAGCAGCAGCTTGTCACCGGCGGGAAGCGGTACGCCCGCTTCCGCAAACTCGAGCGATTGCATCTGGTAACCGCCGAACGCATCTTTGGAGACAGCGGCAATGCGTTTCCCTGCGAGATCTGTGAGCGATGTAATTTCACGATGATCGGCGCGTGTGAAGATCACACCGCCATAGGCATTGAGTGTGAATTCCCTTTCACGCGAGTTCAGTGTCGCAAGTGGTGTTGAAAGTCCGCATGTGTGCCGAAGAAGAATGTAATGATACGCCGTTGTGATCACGACATCAACTGCGTGCCGCGATGCGGCGGCGTTCAGTTCTTCGTTATCGTACACATCGAGTTGGATGTGTTTCTTGAGCATTGATTCCAGATACGTGGCAACCGGCTGCCATTGCTCTCTCGTCTGCGGTTTTGGACGATAGGCCAGCACACCAAGGCGGAGTGGCGCCTCATCGGGAGCGGCGACAGCCATGGCGGCTGTGAGCCACAACCCGATGAAGACAATCTTCCATATGTGTTGCGCTACCTTCATGCTTGCCTTCCCTATCGTCCTACACCTGCCGTCACTTCAACTGTTTCTGCGGAGCTTCATTGATCATCGCCCAGAACACACCGAGGTGTTTGACGGAATCGACAAACTCAGAGAATCGCACCGGTTTGACGACGTAAGCGTTGACACCGAGATTGTAACATTCCTGGAGATCGCGGTCTTCACGCGAGGATGTGAGGATCACGACCGGGATGAGACGCATCTGCTCGACCGCTTTGAGCTCCCGAAGAACCTCTATGCCATCCATCTTCGGCATCTTGAGGTCCAAAAGTATCACGACAGGATCGCCATCGGGCCGCGATGCGTACGCTCCCCGACGATACAGATAATCCAATGCCTCGACACCGTCGCGGGCAATCGCTGTTTCATTGGCAAGGTTATTTTCACCAAGAGCACTGAGTGTCAGCTCGAGATCCTTCGGATCGTCTTCAACCAACAGAATACGTTTTAGCTTTTCCATCACGTGTCTCCCTGGGTAAATGTCGGCAGTGAAAAAAATATCGTCGCTCCGTTATTGACGGTTCCTTCAGCCCATGTTCGTCCCCCGTGTCGATCGATGATCCGTCGCACGTTCGCCAGGCCGATGCCGGTGCCTTCAAATTCATCCGCGCGATGGAGTCGTTGAAAGACATTGAACAATTTCGCGCTATGTGCCGGGTCGAATCCGACGCCGTTGTCGCGGATGCTGAAGACATGCGCCTCCGGCGTCGAGCGACAGGTGATGTCGATTTCTGTCTGCGCCCGCGGACGGGTGAACTTCACCGCGTTCGTAATGAGATTGGCAAGAACCGCCCGCAGCATCGCGTGGTCTCCTCTTATTGTCGGCAGGTCTCCGATGTGCCAAGTGATGATTCGTCCTGAGGTGTCCGGCGAGATTTCTTCAATGACATCGCGCACCAGCGCCTGCATGTCGACCGATGTGCGGAACATTTCCGAACGTCCGATTCGCGAAAAGTTAAGAAGATCGTCGATGAGTACTCCCATGCGTTTTGCGGAGCCCGAAATGGTATCCATATAATGCCTGCTCTCCAAATCTTCCACCGTTCCGATCCGCTTTTGGAGCAGTTCAAGAAAACCGTCGATGTGCCGGAGAGGCGCGCGGAGGTCATGCGACACCGAATAAGCGAACGCCTCCAGTTCCTTGTTTGCCGCCTCCAGTTGTGCAGTACGATCGGCGACACGCTGCTCGAGACTGCGGTTCAATTGTTGAATCTCTCCCTCCATCGCCTTGCGTTCGGTGATGTATCGCGCCTGCTGAACATTCTGCAGGGCGAGTCTCGATAATTGCTCGGCGATCAGGAAAAGAGCCCCGCACACTTTGGTGAATTGTTCCTTCGGCATGCGCGGTACACGTTTCAGGGCTTCACGATACTCCTCTTCATTCGCCCCGATTTCTTTGGCATAGGCCATCATCCTTTCAGGATGATCCGTATCATCCAACACCTGACCGATCAGCCAATTGGCGATATGCCGGTCACCGGCTCTGATGCTCGCGCCGCCGTCCCATAATCCGCCGCTTAAGCATGGTTGAATCACAGGACCGTTGAGATTCATGCGGCCGATGATTGCATCCGAATGATAGCAATTCGCCAATCCTTTTTCAGTTTGCCGAATGATGTTCTGACACAGGTGGCAGAAATTACTCTGTCTGGTGATTGGCTGCCCGTCTGCAGTGGTGATGATGGAGGCCACACCGGTCGCATCGGCGAAGGCGTCTTGTATTTTTTGAATTTCATCGAGGTTGAACAAGTCTTCGAATTTGATGTCGGCCGTGCTTTCAAGCGGTCTCGTCAGAGCGAGAAGACGCTGCTCGAGCGCTTGTTCCATTCTCTTGCGATCGGTGATGTCTGTGGCGATGCCTTCGATGGCGACCGGAGCTCCTTGTTCGTTGCGGATGAGCACATTTCTCTGATTGATCCATCTCACCTCGCCAGATTTACGAACGATCTGAAATTCGTACGAGGGCGGCACCTGCCCCTGCACAAGCTCTCCCCATTGTGTTTCAAAATAGTGATGCGACTCCGGATGAATGACTTTTTTGATGAGCTGCGAATCCGCATACCACTCATCAGGAGAGTAGCCGGTCATCTCCGCGGCAGCGGCGCTCATATATTCGTATTTCCCATCCGGAATCGACATGCGATAGATCATATCTTTGGCATTTTCCGTAATCCGTTTGTACTGTTCCACTCGAAGGCGCAACGTCTTCTCGACCTGCCTGAGGTCGGCAATTTCCTGTTGAAGACGCTGATTGGCCTTCACGAGTTCATCGATTCGTTCACTGGCGTTTTGTTCCGGACCGGCATTGTCTGTTTCATCGGTCATGCATCGATCTCCTTGATCCCATATTTACGATGGGCAGTAAAAACGCAGAAGCTCCGCCCATCATCGATAGTGCCTTCTGAATTTTTCTGATACGAAAGCTTTTCATTGCCATACGAATCCCTCTTCCCGCATTGCCGGAAAGTCTGGTTCGCAGCGCTCTCATTGAATGTTAGATTCTTCGTGTGCGGATTCGACTGAGTTCGTATCGGTACAGAGGATCGCTTCTCATTGTCGGGATGATCTCGGGCCGGGCGGAATGGGTGAAGTGATGATTGTTGGGGTCTCACAGCTTTCTCCTGAAGCAACGCGCTTTCACGAAAAAATATGACTATGAAATCAACCCGAAACGTTTCGAAAGTGCGCATCGCCATCGACACTGTTAGCGGCAACAGTCGCACCGCGATCAGACGAAGCATTCGAACTCTCACCAGAAGATAACCATTATATCAGAATAGTCCAATTTAAAAACTCTGGAAATGCGCGTTTCAAGAACATGATGCTAGTCATGCAAGGATGAAACGGTTTACAGGAAGGTGTGGCAGGAGAAGTTAATCGATGATCGTGAAAGCGACGACTCCTGCCCTCCTTTCGGGAGCTTTCAGGCGGACTGTGATCATATGTTTCATTGATGTCTCCACCTCTGTCGGTGTTGTCGTCCTGAACAGATTCGGAATACTCTTCACCGGAGCGACATCATAGGATGTGCCATCGTAAGACACAGAGACAGGCACGACAGATGCCTCATTCACCTGGATCCTGAACCGCTTTGTTTCGGCGATCCATTCCACAGTCATCGAAGGGAAGGTTGCTGTTGTTTTCTGTGGCGCCCCCTGCACTGCTATCTGCTTCGGTGACGGCGATGCAACAGTGATGGGAGCGGAAGCAACCCTCTTTGCGGATGCCGCAGACAATGAAACCGCTCCTCTCTGATCCAGCGCCGTATCCTTCGGTTCCGGAACAGCAGCCGACACAAATGTCGATTGGACTGTTTCCCGATGTATCTGACTTTTCGACAGAATGAAATACGCGCTCACGGCTGCCAGCATGAATACGATGATACCCGCCCAAATGCCAATATTCTTTTTTGTGCGCTTCGAGATGCCCATGAAGCGCCAGCCCGCCGTCCATGCCGAATTGACCTCCACCGGAGTCTGAGAACAAATTGCGAGTGCGACGGCAAAGCCTTCCACGCCATGCGCCGCCTTCGCCGCAGCAACGAGGCCCTTCACCGCTTCCGCCGTATTGGATGATCTATTGAGAATATATTCGATCTCCGTGTCGTCGACGATCTCGTGGAGTCCGTTTGTCGAAAAAATGAGAATATCATTCTGCAACAGTTCGATGCTATGCACCTGCGACTCGATCGTCTCCTTCGCGCCGACAGCCGCGCTCTTCTGATGCAAGGGATGGACAAGCATTTCTGCATATGTGATCTTCCCCGTCTTGTAGAGCTGCCAAGCCAGCGTATCATTTTCTGTCGCATGAAAACTCTCGCCGTTGCGCACGATGCTACATCGGCTGTTGCCCACATTCCCCACGTGGAGATATGTTTTGTCTTCATGGGGATGGTAGGCGATAATGCCGAACACGCATGTCGTTCCCGCAATTTCCGCGCGCTGGAGTATCGAAGCGCGATCGCGGACCTTCACATTGAGGATGCGGAATGTTTCTTTGATGAAAGCCGGATATTCGACACCTGGCATCCCGTGCGGCTTCGCGATGGCGTGGTACCCGCCCTTCATGAATAAGTACGCCAGGTACTCGGTGACGATCGTACTTGCCCCAACGTCTGCATTCGAACCACCCATCCCATCGGCAACGCTGAGCACGGCAAGGATGTCCGGTGACATCTTGGGATTCGTCCCGGGCGACGCACAGAAATAACATACCTCTTTTTTCCCCTGATCGCGACCGATGTGTTTCTCCGCGAAGAGGTCGATAAACAGTTTCGACATAAGTACGATCTAATTTTTTTTAATTTCGGCTGCCATGCCCTTCACCTTCCCCAGACATGTCAACTTAAATGTGCTCACACTCTCGTCCAGACTGATCGCAATCCTTCTTCCCAGAGCGCGATTATACGCCACGAAGAAGTTCCTGATCCTCTCCGCGTCGCTCTTCCGCGCGCCCCGCGTACTTACCTGCCAGACGTACTCTTCATCGAGAATGTCGATAAGCACGTTCTTCAGATATCCGTCGTTCATGAGGTTGCCCCATTTAAACGGGTCCTTCGTGAAGACATAGTCGGGTGACTCCGTCTTTTTCGCCGGATCATACCTATCGAGGTCCTCGAGCACCTTTATCGTATCGACTCGCACACGGACAGTCATGCTGGCCATGTCTTTCTTCAACTCCGAATTCTCGGAATTGAGTGAATCGATTTCATGGATTCTCTTCTTGAGCTCCCAGCGCGTCTCGTCACACAGCGTATTCATCTTCTCGTATTCAACTTGCGCGTCCGAGAACACCGATTCCTCCGACTGCCAGGGAAGTGAAAAATGCACACCAATGTTGATATACGCATATTGTGTGAGGGGAAAGTCAGCCTTATTGACGATCGCCTCCTTCGACGATGTGAGGATCCATCTGCTTTCGACAGCCAGACCGAAACCACGCATGAGGTTGTAGACGAGGCCGATATCTGCCCCCAATGCCGGAACAGCAATGTATTGCCTGGAATTGTTTGTATACATCAGTTCAAACGATGGTCCGCCGTACACTAAGAGCCTGGAAATCTTCATCAGCGGATAATGGATGCTCAGCTCGGGTGCGAGAAGTTGCACTTCTGAATTAAGTAATTGCTCAGGCGCATTGATCGTACCGCCCTTGACACCGGCGAGGAAGACTAAATCGCCCGATGCCTCCGGGCTGTGTGTAAAGATTCTGTTCAGCATCGGTGCCTTACCAATGGCGATGCCCAACCTGCCCGATGTCGAAAACCCTTCGTACCCGTTGACCACCCGGCCTCCATACCACTCGAACGATAACGATCGCAGGAAAGCACTTGCTTCACTTTGCTGTGCCGATGCTTCAGAAGTGCCGACCGCGCGCAACGAGGAGAGCAAAAGAAAACACATGACCAATCTGTTACCCATAATTTCATTTCCCATAATTAAGGTGGCATTATATAATATTCTAAATTACACTCTTTGTCAACTACCAGTCTCAGAATACAAGGAGCGCACCCTGTATAAAAATCACCATTTTAAAAGGCATGTGCAAAATTCAAGTATAATCCCGTCGTTTCAGTTATTGTGAATTTCGAGAAACAGTATTTTGTAAGCCGACGCCAAAAAAACTTGCTGAGATATATTTATCGTAATCAGCCACAACATCAATTGCCCAGGGATACCGTGTTCCCTGACGGAGCTCGGCATCAGGATATGAAAAAGAATATTTTTTTCACCGTTCCCCTTTCGTGCTTGCAAAAGCGATGAGATCGAAGGATTCATTTGACGAGAGAGAGTTCAGAGGAAATATACTCTTCAAGAATGCCGATTTCTGCTTCCAGCTCTCTGCGTCGGTCGGCTGCTTGAAGCATTGATGATTCGGCTTCAGCATCTGATAAATGCTTTTTCATTTTTTGCGATTCCCACAGAGATAGAACCGCATCATTGATGATCGGCGCATAGATAAGATGAACATTGATCAGCCTGATCTTTTTTTGTTGGAGGGAACTCTTATGGCAGCAGCACGTCCACCTCATATACCTGGCCTGCCGTAATATTCTCGACACGAGGCTGAAGCAATATTTCGCCATTTACTTTTACCACCGGAGTATCGGCATGCGCGCGTTGCATCGTCACATTGAACGTTGCGTTGCGGAATATGCGAACGACTTTTACCGTGTTCCATTCGCGCGGCAAATGCGGATCGATGAGCAATCCTTTCGTGTCCCCTTTCAAACCGAATAATCCTTCCACCAAACAGCGATAGAACCAGGAAACCGTACCGGTATTGAATAATTGACTCGAACGTCCGGCAGTCCGCGGATGTTCGTGGAAAGCGCCGCGATAATAGTTGGGAATGAACACAGGCAGTTGTCCCCGCTGCAGAAAATCCTCTTCATCCGGTCCAGGGATCATTCGTCGTAATAGCCTGTACGCGCGGTCGTTTTCCGAAATTGTATAAAGACTGTAAATGTAAAAGATCGCCGCATGATTATAGACAGATCCGTTTTCGGCAGAGCCCGGAAATTTTTGTGTGACACGACCCACATCGTCGCGCATCGCCGAATATGCAGGCGCATTCAACACTACCCCGTAAGGCGTTTCCATCTGCTGCTCGATGGCCGCAATCATTTTTTGCCGCTGCTCGTCAGTTGCAGCCCCGCTTAAAATGGCCCAGCTTTGCGGATTCAGGAAAATGCGCCCTTCTGTGTCTTTTTTAACACCGAAGACGACATCATCATCGGTGATTCCGTACGCGTACCAATCGCCGTCCCATAAATAGTTGTTCACCGCCCGATTGACTTCTGTTGCTGCGTTACGATAGTGATCGGCCGCGAGTGGTTGAGACAGTTCGTCACAGATATCGGCCCAGAGGTTCAATGCGTACGCAACGGATAACGTTAACCAGCCTGAAACTCCTTTGCCTTTATATCCCACCATGTTCATGGGATCGCACCAATCACCCTGAGCGATAAAATTCAATCCCCGATCATCGCGCGCATGCAACAGCCAATCCATCGCCCGGCTGATCCGTTCATATGCCGAGATCGTATTGCCGCCTTCGGCATCGGTAACCGCTTCGTGCAGGACGCCGTAATCGTTTGTTTCATCCAAATACGCTTTCAAACATACCGGCAGCCAGATGCAATGATCCATATGCGGCACTTGATTGATATATTTCAACTCCGCCCCTTTGAACAACAAAATACCGTCGGGCATTGCGCCGGTCGGTTCCTGCTGACTGAGCGCGCGCAAAAACGCGTCTCGCGTGACCTGCGGTTTGAGATAACTCATCCCCATATTGTCCTGCAGATAATTGCGGGTCTGCGGATCGGTGGTCAGGCGATTGACATCGCCATGGTAGAATACCTGACGGGCGATCCAATGATTGACAAAATTATCGAATTCCTTGTCGGGAGTTTCGATATGTAAACATCCGCTTCCCGCATCCAGATATTTTTTATACTCTTCGTCGGCTTGTTCAAATCCCCCCGGACTCAAATATTTCTCACGCAGCGCATTCATCTCATTATCGTCGAATGCCGGACCTAAAATAAAACGGAATTCCCTGGTTTCATTTGGGGCCAGTGCGATGCGATATTGTACTATTGCGGCGGGAGTTTCATATCGTGCGTCTCCTTTCCCGAGTTCCTCGCGATTAATCGCGGATGGAGAATGCAATCCTCCTTCACCTTCAAATTTTTCCTGGTTCGTCTCCCACGATGTGGGTGATGTATCGGCGAGGAAAAATGTTTTCTCCTTAAAGTGTTTATGCCTGAAGTAATCCTCGACTTTCTGATAAGGCGTCACGCACGAAGCAACGATTCCCTGAAGGTCGGTACGATATTCCGCCGATTGGTTCATCCACGACATATACCCGATCGGGAAATATGGATACACTGAAATCTGGCGGGAGCGTCCCGAGACATTTTTAACATGGATTCGCCACATTTCAAGCACGTCGTCAGTAGGCAGACTCACACGCATTTCGACGCGAAGACCCAAACATTCGACGGTCCACTTGAGATCACCCTGCCCCACAGAAAAAACATAGCTGGATAAATTCGCGCGACACGGTTCGTAGGGAGCGGAAAACAATTCGTCGGTTTCTTCATCCTTGATATAGAAGAAACGTCCCGGGTGGTTCGCATAGTACGGCTGTTCCGGTTGCATGAATGTTTTCGCTTCCAGATTAGGCGCATACACGTACTTGGCCGGCTCGGGTTGCATGAATTGCGCGACGGCATATCCCCGGCAGGTTAATTGAATCATCATTTTCTGATTCCACAAAAAACCTGCAGCGCGGGGCATGGCCGTGGGCGACGTCAGTTCGTACCGTTCTCCGTTGTGTGTTGGACGCAGCATGTGTCGGACCCTATGCAGTTGGTTGAAACGCAGTCTTCCGTTCGGCAAGTTCCCTCTGCATCACTTCGATTTGAGCGGCATCGAGTCGATACAGCTGAATCACCAGTGCAGCGATCATCGCAAAGATTGCAGGAACGACGGTGAGCAGCATGACGATGCCCATATCCGAGGCGCTTGTTTGTATTACATTAGCCTGATATCCCAACGCGCCCATTAAAAAACCCAGGCCTGCCGTCGCGATAGCGGCGCCGATTTTTTGTGAAAAAGATGCAGCAGCGAATGTCATGGCTGTTGCCCTGCGACCGAGTTTCCATTCTGTGTAATCGGCAGTGTCGGCATACATTGAATACACAAGCGGCGATTTGGGTCCTAGCACCAGACCGATGGCTGCATTCACGATAAAGATCAGGATGATCTGATCTTTTGGGATGAAGAAAAATCCGATTGATAAGACACCGACGGCAGCCATGAGCATCCAGAGCAGAGTTTTCTTCTGAAAAAAACGGCTGATGAACGGAGTTGCAAGGGCGCCGATTGCAAGCGAGATCATGTACGTCAGATTATAATACGACAGGAGGTCCGGTCTGCCCAGATGATATTTCACATAATAGGATCCGGCGGTTGCGCGCATGGAGATTGTAATCATGATGATAAGCGCCAGGAAGAACAGAACGATCCACGGAGGATTATGCATCAGGTCTTTCAGATCCTGGACAGGACTGCTCTGTTGATGAACCGGCGGCGCAATGCGCTCACGTGTCGTGAGGAATGAAGTTAAAAAAAGTGCGCCGGCCAGAATGCCAAAAAACAACATCGTCAACTGCCACCCGAGTTGTTCGTTTGCATTGCCGAATAATTTTACCAATGTCGGCAGCAGATATGCGACAATGGATCCGCCTGCGAACGCTCCGAAGAAACGAAAGCTTGTCAGAGTGGTACGTTGTCGGCCATCCGAGGTAATGACTGCAAGAAGCGAACCATAGGGAACATTAATGAACGAATAGCACAACATCATCAGGATGTACGTCCCATAGGCCCAGATCAATTTGTCGTCGGCATTCCAATCGGGCACTGTCACCAACAACACTCCCGCAGAAATGATCGGCAGAATTCCCCAGAGTAAATACGGTCTGAATTTCCCGAAACGAGTCGAGGTTCTGTCCGCAAGAGCGCCCATGGCGGGATCGCAAATGGCATTGAAAATTATTGCGACAGTTGCTATTGTGCCGGCAGCTTTTGCCGGAATGCCAAACACATCCGTATAAAAAAGCATGAGATACAGATCGAATAGTCTCCAATACAAATTCGACGCCATATCGCCGCAGGCATAGCCGATCTTCTCGGGAAACTTTAAGACCATCGATGGAGCGACAGGGTGCGACATTACATAGTTACCTTTTCTCCACGAACGTTTAGCGGAATCATCGCGACATTTCATTCCATTCCTGATTTTATCTCTCGTTCATTCGCCGCAGACAGCCGTGCATACCCGCCGTGTGATTCCGGAAGCGCCTTATACTCCGGTTTTGCGACAATGATATTCCACAACAAGGAGCGGAGTTGTTCAACGAAGTACATGGATTTATCATGGGGGTCGACTCCCTGATACCAGACAATTGTCTTTTCCTTCCCCTTATACTTCATTCTCAGTTCCTTGGGACCGAGGTCCGGCATCACAGTATAGATCGCGGGGATCGTATCCGGCAGAGAGAAGAACCTGTACCTCTCGATGGCGGTGACGATAATTTCCTGTTCATTCGTTGTCAACCACATCGTCGTCCTCGCCGTGCCATCCATCACAAGATCCTTCTGAAATGTGCCATGATACGTGTCGAGTTCATCGAGTAGATTATCATGGAAATAAATTTGCACGAATTGATCGTCGTGTTCTGTCCTTTCAGGAGATACACCTGACGAACATGACACAATGCAGCAGCAGACAACCAGCACGAATGATTTCATAAGCGTTCCCCCGTCTTTCAAAATAATAATTTTGCCTTGACCAACCAATAATATTCCGAATGATCACTTCTGCAGCAACAAGCGTCTTGTTACACTAAACGTCCCGGCCTGCAGCCGATAGAAATACACACCGCTCGGCATGCCGGATGCAATCCATTGTTTCGCATGCACTCCTGCCTGCATCTCTTCCGAAACAAGAGTCGAGACTTCCCTTCCCAGCACATCGTAAATTTTTAACGTCACGAACGACCGTGACCGCAGGCT
>DATGXR010000454.1:0-2671 GCA_035298825.1 Bacteroidota bacterium | reverse complement strand
ACGGATTCGGGCGGCATCCAGGAAGAGACGACGTATCTCGGCGTTCCCTGCATCACGATGCGGAAAAACACGGAGCGGCCGATCACGGTCACGCAGGGCACCAACACGCTCATGGGCGAGAGATATGGCGAAGTCGCCGGCGTCGTCCGCAGCATCCTTGATGGCAAAGCAATCGAGCGTGCGGTCCCTGCATTGTGGGATGGCTGTGCATCCGAACGGATTGCGGACATCATGCACAAAAAATTGACCGGAATAAATGCTTGAACCATTCACGAATGTGATACACAGAGAGATGATGATTCTCCATACCGACTGCAAATTTTTTAAAGGAAGCGTTCCCTGCAGACCCCATAAAGAAAAGGGCGTTCACTGCGAGGGATGTCCGGACTATGCGCAGATCCAGGAACGCATCCTTATTATCAAATTGGGAGCGGCAGGTGATGTGATCAGGACCACGCCGCTGCTGCGGCGTATCACTGAAGTCATGCCGCGCGCTCATATCACCTGGCTTACCGACTTTCCGGAACTTGTTCCGCGCGGATATGTAGACGACATCATACAATACTCGCCAAAGGATCTCGTTTGGGTGCTCAATCGCGAATTCGACATCGTCTACTCGCTCGACAAGGATAAAGAAGCGATCGCGGTGGCGGAGCAGGTTGCAAGCGCAAAGAAGTACGGATTCGGCATGGACCGTTACGGCAGGTGCAGGGCGTTCGACGAACACTCCGAAGAAAAATTCCTGACCGGTCTGTTTGATGATGTGAGCAAGGCGAACACAAAAACCTATCCCGAAGAGATCTTCGAGATGTGTCATTTTACGTACGCCAAAGAGCCGTACATCCTCGATCGCACGGTCGACAAGGCGTGGAATATTCCTCACGAGAAGAAGATCGTCGGATGCAATACGGGTTGCGGCGGACGATGGACATCGCGCCTCTGGCCCGAAGAATACTGGGTCGCATTTGCCCGCAGTGCGAAACAACACGGATATGAAATCCTGTGGCTGGGCGGGGAACAGGAACATGAAAAAAACATACGGCTTCAGAAAACAGCCGGTGGCATGTATTTGGGGAACTTCACGCTGGCCGAATTCATCTCGCTCATGAATGAATGTGACATTATCGTGTCACAGGTGACCATGGGGATGCACATTGCGCTCGCGCTCGGGAAGAAACTTGTACTCATGAACAACATCTTCAACCGGCATGAATTCGAGATGTATGGCCAGGGAGAAATTGTCGAGCCGCCGATTCCCTGCGGCTGCTATTTCACGCCGACATGCCCGCACGATTCGATGCGCACTATCACACCGGAGATGATTCTCGGCGCGGTCGAACGGAATACATAAGCAGTCGGAGAATGATTGAGGGAAAAATTCATCCAGCGGAGATGGTGACGGAAAAGCGATTGCATGACAAAAAAAATTGACATACGGACAGTTCTGACAGATTTATTGACGCTTAATCTTGCATGGTATCTGTACTTCCTGTTTCGTGTACATAGCGGTATTGCTGCAACGGGCGGAGACGTCGAACTTTGGATGCCGATGGTGCTGGTGTATGTGTATTGGTGCGTCGTTTTCATGTTCTTCGGGTTGTACCGTTCATGGCACGTGGCGTCGAGAACCGACGAGTTTGCGGCGATCTTTAAGACGATCAGCATCGGATGTCTGCTTCTTTTTTTCATTGTCTTCATCGATGACACAGATAAGGAAGTTCGCGGCGGAGCGCGCACGTTGATCGTTGCGTACTGGGGTTTCATGTTTGTCACTGTCGGCGCCGGCAGGATCGTCTATCGCAGCATTCGAAAGCGTTTGTTGTTAAAGGGAATCGGCTTGCGCAATGCGGTGATCGTCGGTTGGAATGGGAAGGGAAAAACGCTGCACGATCTGCTGATCCAACATCCTGCGCTCGGATATCGGGTCGTCGGATTTGTCAAAGTGGACAAGCGAAAGACAACCGCCTCACATCGCGGGATTGGACTGCTCGGCTCACTTGAATCGCTGCACGAGATCATCGAGAAGTATGCGGTGAAAGAGGTGATGATTGCTCTTGAAACATCGGACCATGACAAGTTGTTGGACATCATTTCGCGTGTCAACGGGCAGGATGTCAGCTTGAAAATCCAGCCGGACATGTATGACATTATCAGCGGTCAGGCTCGCACGAATCAGCTTTACGGTGTGCCGCTCATCGAGATCATGCCGCAGATCATGCAGCCGTGGGAGGAAAGCGCGAAGCGGATCATGGACATCACCGTATCGCTTCTGGTGCTGACACTGAGTGCGCCATTATGGATGTTCATCGGACTTGCAATCAAACTGGATTCGGTGGGACCCATTGTCTACAGCCAGGAACGCGTCGGGAAAAACGAAAAACTTTTCAAGATGCACAAATTCAGGTCGATGCGCGCCGATGCCGAGTCATCATCGGGACCTGTCTGGGCGCCGAAGAACGATACCCGTGTGACGAAGATCGGAAAATTTCTGCGCAAAACGCGCCTCGACGAAATTCCGCAGTTCATCAATGTGCTGGACGGTGAGATGAGCCTTGTCGGTCCCCGTCCCGAACGTCCGTTTTTCGTCGAGAAGTTGTCAAAGGAAATTCCGCTCTACAAGCGGCGCCTCGCTGTGAGGCCGGGCATCACCGGCTGGGCGCAGATCAAGCAG
>DATGXR010000453.1:0-3708 GCA_035298825.1 Bacteroidota bacterium | reverse complement strand
TTGAGTTTTTTCTTGAAAAAATCGACGAGTTTCGTTTTGATTGACACGGTTGGGTATCCTTATGTATTCGGGGAGTCTCAAAAGTCGATACAAATATAGTGAAATTATCATGAAAATGAAGCACACTCCGCTATTTTCTGGGGCGCCGGAACGAAAGATGCATGGAGATTCATCCCCATTGAATAATTGGAGTCGGTCATTTCGGTCCGCGCAACGCGGAGTCATTTCGGTTTCGCCTGTATGTTGACCACCATCACTTGGTGAATCCAAAAGCGTAGATCGAAAAATGAGAGAGACGGGCATTGACGAGTGTGAGCGTGCCGGCAGCCTTATCTATACGGAGCGCATCGGCAGGAACGATCTCGCACTGTGAACCGATGAGATGGAAAAGATACACCGCCGCTCCATCGGGAACGAGGGACAAATCGAGATTGCCAGCCTGAACGTTGAATCGGACATCGTGCCTGAAGTGATCGATGTCGGGCGAAATACTGACGATGAACGAGTGAAGATCCAACGCAACGCACACTTCTGTCGCTTCGCTCACCGAGCCCGCTTCGAAATGAAGGTTCATCCGGACTGTGACGATCTTCGTATCGGCCCAGTAATTATACCCGAATGGAACGTCGGCTTCATGTTCCTTCGCGACAGTCACTGTGTGTGAGACAACCGTTTTTGCTGCGGTGCGTCCAAGAGAATTGACCGGAAGCGGGATGAATGTTACGTTCGAAAGAGGAAGGATGTCGCCTGCCTGAAGTATTGCCATACGCGATTGTGAACGATCTTTTTCCATATAATCTCAAGTTGTTCATTCTTACAGTGAGTAAAAAAAGCAGTCCTCCGGACAATCAAGGATCGCATTGTGTCATTCGGTTAACGTCCAATATAGAAAAACGAATCGTCAGTTGGGAGTCTTCGAAAAAAAAAGTGTCTGATTAAATTTTCTCCGAAATGCAGTTCCGGCTTGATTTCGACGCTCGTTCAAGCGATATTTACAGGTTAGTTCTGAATGCAGAAAATGAGATTTCCTCAAATTTTTTTATCCAATCAAACACAGGGCATGCGCATATGAGCGGAAAACGACAAGTGTACATCGGCACAGATAGCGGGGCGACCACATCGAAGACCGGCGGTGTGTGGGAAGACGGCACCGCGATTTCAACCAAATTGTTACAAAAGCCAACGAATTCTGAAGCGGGTCCGGCGGCCGTCGTTCAGGGATGGATGGAAGGCGTCAATGAATATTTGAAACAAAACGATCTCGTCTGGGATCAGGTCCAGGGTGTGGGTGTGGCCATGCCCGGCACATTCAAACGCTATGGTGTCATGGATAAGCCCGCCAACCTTCCGCCGAGCTTTGAAGGCTGGGATGTGTACACGGATTATAGCAGTGCGCTTTCGAAACGCGCCGGACGCGCAATTCCGCTTGTCGTGGGCAACGACGGCAATTACGGCGGCGTAGCCGAAGCGGCGCACGCTCGCGGCAATCGCAAGAGCTCAGTTCTGATGCTTGCACCGGGATCGGGACTTGGATGCGCGTACATCGATGCGCGCGGACTGCCCCTCGACGGCGATACATTGGCCGGCATGGAAGCAAGTCACATGCCCGCACCGCTTCAACTGCTTGACACCAAAGCCTATCCGTGCGGCTGCGGTCGCACCTGGGGGTGTGTTGAAGTCTACACGACAATCTCCGGACTGCCGCACCTGCTCAATGAAAAACTTGAAAAATATCCCGATCACGCCTTGGCAAAGTCTCCTCTGAGCGCGAAGGAAAAAGCCTTGAGCCTGCGCGGTCTGGCGCAAAAAGGAGATCCTCTTGCAGTCGAGATTTTCGATTTCCAGGCGAAGGCGATGGGTGTGCTTGTTGCCAGTCTCACAATGGTACTCGATGCAGAGTTCGTTGTGATCGGAGGCGGACTGATGGATCCCGAGTCGACGACCGAAGAATTCCGCGCGCGCTACTTGCGCATCCTGCGCGAAACCATGGAGCCCACGCTCTGGCCCGCACAGCGCGGCCGCATCACCGTCGTCCCGGCTGCACTTGGCGAACTCTCGCAGGCAATCGGCGCCGCCCTCGTGGCGCTGTATCAAAGCCGGGCGTGACGCATTTATCAGACCGCAAGAGATTCGGTTTTAAAAAAACAAAACGGGGAGTCCTGTCTATGCAGGATTCCCCGTGCCATTTGAATGAGTCCATCAGATACAATGCGCGCTCCGATTAACAGCACACATCGTGTGCGCGCGTGTTTTGATGCGAACGCGATCTCAGAGATCGCACATCCGCGCGACTGTGGTTCCGTGTTCGATGGCGACATCGTGCAATGTCAGTACGACCAGGCGCCGGCCATCGGCCCTGACCGGATGCGAGCGGACATTGATCGCATACTCCATCTCTCTTCCGTCTTTGACCACATCGAGCGTGCAATGCTGCTCAACGGGTTCCTCTGTCTCCAGGCTTGTGACAATCGCGCTTGTCGCGCCGCAGTGCGCGCAATTTTCCGATGTGCCGCATCCATGCGGACCTTCGCCGGCGTGTATGCATTGAAGCGCTTCGCCTGGTCTGAGCCCGAGTGCTTCGTACGGATCGTCGATGCCGATCATCGCCTCGAATCCGCTGTTGAGAGCGACGATCTGACGTTCCTCATTGAGCACTGCAAGAATCCCATCGACCGAATGAAGAAGTCCCGTGGCAATGGAATCTTGATTGACACTTTTCATTTCAGAGTACAGCTCCGACCCGTCGGCTCTGTCCGGTTTGGCAAAATACGTTTCGACATTCGTCATAGCATTCCATGCCTTTCGTCTGTCTAGTGTGATCCTGTCTTCTCTCGAAGCATCCCAACCTGCTTGAAAGTACAGTTTCTCAAGATTGGGCGCAAGGCTAAAATAAAAAAAATCCGTCTAACATATTGTATTTTCAGGTCTTACAGTCTGATTGACAATTTATTGAAGCAGGATCAGTTTCTTTGTCGAAACATTCAGTCCTGCTTCAAGTCTGTAGAAGTAGATGCCTGCTGCAAGACCCGAGGCGTTCCACCGGACAGAATACGCACCGGCCGGTTTGATTTCATCGAGCAAAAGCGTCACCCGACGGCCGAGCATGTCGTACACACTAAGTCTCACATGAGCGACGGTTGAAATCCGGAAGCCAATCGTTGTCGTCGGATTGAATGGATTGGGAAAATTCTGAAAAAGAAGAAACTCCTGAGGCACTTCGCAGTTTTGCTTTTTCACGTCTGTGGGCGCCGCAGTTTCAAAACAGCCGAGATCAGGTTTGCTGCCCGCATACGGCAATCCCACATTTGTTCCGGCATCCACAAACGGACTGGAAGAAGCAAGGTGCATGAATTGAAGATCGGGCAGGCTGCCATCGGCTTTTCGCGGACCGCGCGTACCTGTGGTGTCGATTGAAAGAAAATCACCTGTGACCGCTCCGGTAAATGGCACAGTCCAACTGTTTGTTGCAACAATCGCACCAGGCACGCCGGCGAGCGTCACGCCGGATGAACCAAGAGAAATGCAATTCTCGACAGTGAGTGTCGATGTGGCGCGAATGAATCCGGGGATCGCAAAATTATACGATCCGTTTCGGTAGGCCGTGCAATTCAGCAGCGTCATCGATCCGCGATTGTTATTCTGATCGAAGCCCTTCACCTTATTATCGAACGAGAGGCAATTGATCAAGATCATCCGATGACGAAGACT
>DATGXR010000452.1:0-1761 GCA_035298825.1 Bacteroidota bacterium | reverse complement strand
CATGATGAAGATGTATCCCGAGACGAATGTCTCGAGAAAGCCGCTTTCCTTCTCCTCGCCTTTTTCGGAAATTTTGATTGTCTTCACGTTGATTGAGCTCATGAGCGAGCGCACCTTTTTGGCGTCGAAGCCCGCCTCGCTAAGCCTGTGCTGCGTGATGATGTCTTCGAGCGATTTCGACAGACGCTCCTGATCGCGGATGTTGCCGACGTTCTCAGCCCGCAGCTCGACCACGCCGCGTGTTTCAACATCGGACGGAATGATGAGCAGTCCCTCGATGTCGTTTTCACGAAGCCGCGCAGTCCCGAGTGTCGTGAGATGCGCAAGCGACGTATCGCTGTCTTCGATCTTCACGAGCGCGTAATTCGGCATTCCGTTCGCAAGCTTGTATTTTTCCGCGAACAGCTTGTTCAGCACTTTCTCATAATGCCCGGTCTGGTCGATGAGACCGAATTTCTTCGTCGTCTCGTCGCTCTTCGATGCAAGCAGTCCGGGCAGCACGGTGAATGTGCCCATGATGACGGGCATCAGGAAGAGGCCGATGATGAATGCCTTGGTTTTCACCTTTTCGATGAATTCCCATTTCGCAACAGTCAATATTTTATTTGTCATGTCGTGTCTCCCCGATCGCGCGCGCGCCGATTTCCCGCTCCGCATCGTTTTTTGTTTTCGTATAGCGGAAGAGCGAATAGAACGTCAACGCGCAGAGCACCGCCGGCATGGTCCAATCCGGATGCGGTTTCAGCGCCGTAACGAAGATGAATGTGCCGGTAAGGACGGCCGAGAGAATGAGCGACAGCAACGCTTTTTTCACACGAGGATCCGATGATGCGTTAGCGACCGCCTTCTTCACCACCTGCTGTTCGGCCGGATGGACGCTGTGCTCGATCGTTTGATCGGCGCCCACGACGTTCAGGAAGATCGAATTAAGCGACGGCTCGACGAATTCGAATTTCCGAAGGTCGACGCGGTCCATGATCGGTTTGAGAATATCGCACGAGGACGTCGAATCTGTCAGCACAAGCTCCGCGTAATTCTCGTACACGGTCGCCGCCTTCACGAACGTCAGCGTCTTCAGGAACGCCCCGTCTCCGTTGAATTCGAGACGGAGCGAATTATCACCGAACCGTTTCTTTACATCCTTGAGCGATCCTTCGACAACGATACGGCCATGATCGATCAGCGTGATCTCGTCACACAGTTTCTCGGCCTGCTCCATCTGATGCGTCGAGAAGATGATTGCCTTGTTCTGCTGCTTGAGGTCCTGAAAAATTTCCTTCAGCACGATCTGATTCACGGGATCGAGTCCCGAGAACGGCTCATCGAGCACCACAAGCGCGGGATCGTGCAGGATGGCCGTCACGAACTGGATCTTCTGCTGATTGCCTTTCGAAAGCTCCTCGACTTTTCTGTCGGCATACGAGAGCAGGTCGAACCGCTCGAGCCATTGCTTCGCTTTCTTTTTCGCCTCCGCCTCTTCCACGCCCCTCAGTCCGGCGAAATAGACGATCGTATCGATGAGCTTGCTTTTTTTATAGAGTCCGCGTTCCTCTGGCAGATAGCCGATTGAATTCTGCACGGCCGCCGAGTACGGCGTACCGTCGTACAAGATCGTTCCCTGGTCGGGGGCCGTGATGTTCAGGAGCATGCGAATGGTCGTCGACTTGCCGGCGCCGTTGGGACCGATGAGACCGAAGATGCTGCCGCGATTCACCGTAAGCGAAACGTCGTCGACCGCAAGCACGGTCGCAAATTCCTTGC
>DATGXR010000451.1:0-3718 GCA_035298825.1 Bacteroidota bacterium | reverse complement strand
TGAACTCTGTGTGACGTTTGGTTTGTTCATTGCCTTGTCTTTAATGGTTGAGAATCCGGCTGTTGTGAAAAGTAATGTGCATCCGATCAGGAATGCCGAAACAGATCTGAGTGAATGTGTCATAGGGAGTCACCGATTGGAATTGTGTTAAAAAAGTGAATAAGGTATTCCGTGATCTGTGTGTGTGGTGCGCTCATGGTCACGGTTGTTGCCCGTAGTATGCATTCGGACCGTGTTTTCTGTTGTAATGTTTTTCGATGAAATAATCAGGCAGCGCCGAAACGCCGGGCGTCAGTTGCAGCGTGTGATACGCCATCCCCGCCACGCGTTCAAGGATCAAACTCGAGTGCACCGATGCCATGGCGTTCTTGCCCCAGCAAAACGGCGCATGCCCGGCTACAAGCACGCCCGGCATCGCAGACGGATCGATTCCGGCGAAACGCTCGACGATGACCTTGCCTGTGTTCTTTTCGTATTCAACGGTGACTTCCTCTTCGGTCAGGAGCCGCGTCACCGGAATGGAGCCGAAGAAATGATCGGCGTGCGTCGTGCCCAGACACGGAATCTGCCTCGAGGCCTGCGCAAACACTGTCGCAAACATCGAGTGCGTGTGCGTGACGCCGCCGATTTCCGGAAAGGCCTGAAACAGCGCCAGGTGTGTCGGCGTATCGGACGAAGGCCGAAGCCGGCCTTCAACGATGCGTCCGTCCATATCGATCAATACGATATCGGATACCGTGAGCGACGCGTAATCGACGCCGCTCGGCTTGATCGCCACAATTCCTTCCGAGCGGCAGATGCCGCTCACATTGCCCCAGGTCAGCGTGACAAGCCCGTGCGTGACCAGTTCAAGATTTGCCTCGAGGACTTCCTGTTTCAGATCTTCGAGCATCAGCGGGCACTCCTTGCTGCGTCGCGGATATCAAGCAGCGACTTCATCACACTGTAAAGCGAACCCGCATCCTGCCGAGTGCCGAATGCATCGTGCAATTGTGTATAGAGCGCGTAGAGCTTTTCGTATGTGGCATGATGTTCCGCATTCGGCTCATAGACTGTGGTCACTCCGGTCATTGCCGCACTTGCTTCGGCAACTGAGGCGTGGCCTCCGGTCTCGGTGCCTGCCGCGACCGATGCGAAGATGGCCGCACCGAGAGCCGGCGTCTGATCGGACCGCGAAATTTTCATGGGCCGGCCCGTGATGTCGGCATAGATCTGCATCAGCACGGGATTTTTCGACGCGAGTCCGCCGCACGTCACAATTTCGGAAATCTTCACGCCATAGGATTCGATTCGATCAATGATGGTCAATGCGCCGAAGGCTGTCGCCTCGATCAGCGCACGGTAGATTTCATCGACGCGTGTCGAAAGCGTCTGGCCAAGCAAGAGTCCCGTCAAGCGGGCATCGACGAGCACGGTGCGGTTGCCATTGTTCCAGTCGAGCGCTAAGAGCCCGCTCTCGCCTGGTTTCAATTTGCCGGCGCCGATTTCGAGATTCTTGAATTTTTCATCCGGCGTCGCACCCCAGCTCTCGGGCACAAGCGTCGAAACAAACCACAGGAAAATATCGCCAACGGCCGATTGTCCGGCTTCAATTCCATAGTACCCGTTCATCACGGAATTTTTGACGATGCCGCAAACGCCTTTGATATCGGACAGAGGTTCGTCGGACGGCGCGATCATGATGTCACAGGTGCTGGTGCCCATGATCTTCACAAGCGTGCCCGGAGAAACACCGGCGCCGACGGCGCCCATATGCGCATCGAACGATCCGACGGCCACCGCAACGGGATTCGGTCCGAGACCCAGTTTCGCGCACCACTCTGATGAGAGGAATCCGGCGCGCTCATCGGCCGCATACGCCTTGTCATATAACCGGGCGCGCAGTGAGCCTAAGCCGGGCGAGAGCGTTTCCAAAAATTCCGCATCCGGCAGTCCGCCCCAGTCCGCATTGAAGAACGCCTTATGTCCTGCAGCGCACACTGAACGCTTGATCAGCTCGGGTTTCGTCTCGCCGCAGAGCACAGCCGGAATCCAGTCGCAGATTTCCACGAAACTATGCGCCGCGGCATACACCTCGGGCGATGTGCGCTTGCAATGCAGGACCTTGCTCCAGAACCATTCGGAGGAGTATGTGCCGCCGACTTTCGCAAGAAACTCGGCCCGCATGCGCAAGCCGGTCTCTGTGATCTGTGCGGCCTCGGCATGCGAGGTGTGATCTTTCCACAGCCAGACCATCGATGCGGGATCTGCGGCAAAGCGCTCATCGTAGCACAACGGCATACCTGCCGTATCCACAGGCATGGGACAGCTGCCTGTGGTATCGACGCCGATGCCGATCACGCGCTCGGCCGAAAAAGAAGGATCGGCAGCCGAGGCTTTTTTCAAAGCCTCGGTGATCGTGACGGTCACACCGAGCAAATAATCCCTGGGATTCTGACGGGCCAGCATCGGATCCGAGGGATCGACGATGACGCCGAGCGTGCCCGATGGATACCCGAACACATGACTTGCGATCTCACGGCCGTCTGCACAATCGACAATGAGGCTCCTGCATGAATTTGTTCCGAAATCAAGTCCGATCGCATACGTGTGCATAGTCATCATGCCTCGTCGTTCTGCTTTTTCCAGGGATGGAATCCGATCGTGTAGATGGCGCCAATCACAATCAGCAGCAAGCCCCACCAGATGCCCGCATGCAGATTATACAGGACGACTGTTCCTCCGGAATACGGCGCGATGTAATCCACCAGGTTCGCCGCGAAGATGATGATGCCGAACAACAGCAAGAGGCATCCGATAATGAACCAGATCGAGATAAAATTATTGTCTTCCATAATGATGTACGCTCCTACCAGAAGATGATGTTAAGTGCAAGAAAAACAGCGAACACGATCGATGCAACGAACACGGGACGCTGATAGATTTTAAGGTGACCTTCGGATGGCAGTTCTGTGCAGCTTCTGACCAATCCGTTAAGTTCGCTTTCGGGTTTCGGTTGCGTGAAGTAACTGACGATGACTGTGACGCCAACGCAGATCAGCCACGACCACAGCGCGCGGTACATGTTTTCGGCCATATCTTTTGCATACGGAGACAAGGCGATGATCTTCAATGCGGCCGGATCCATCTTCACCCATGCCCACATGGCGATCGATGAGACCGTGCCGGCCAGGAGGCCGTAGTATCCGCCTTCTTTCGTCGCGCGTTTCCAGAGCATGCCGAGAATCACGGTGCCGAAGAGCGGAGCCACGAAGAAGCTGAAGAGCGCCTGCACATAATCCATGATGCTTGCAAATTGCTGCACAAGATACGCCGTGCCGATCGAGACGAACACGCCGATGATCGTCGTCCAGCGGCCGATCTTCACAAAGTGCGCATCGGTGCCGTCGAACTTCGCAAATCTTTTGTGCAAGGGACGATAGATGTCGTATGTCCACACGGTGGCAAATGCGCTCACGTTACCTGCCATACCGGACATGAAGCCCGCGATGAGCGCGGTGATGCCGAGTCCGAGCAGACCGGGTCCGAGGTAGCGCGCCATCATGAGCGGCAGCACTTCGTTATACGAATGTCCGCCTGTTGCAATCGCTTCTGTTTCTCCGACCAGACCCGGGATCACGGCCAGTCCGAGCAATCCGGGAAGAATGACGATCAGAGGAACGAACATCTTAAAGCTCGCGCCGATAATCGGCGCCATCTTTGCCGCACGCAGGTCCTT
>DATGXR010000450.1:0-2349 GCA_035298825.1 Bacteroidota bacterium | reverse complement strand
ACACGATCATCTACATGGGCAATCTCAATAAGATGCGCGGCTACAAGATGATCCTTGACACGATGAAGATCGTTCATGCGAAGCATCCGGAATTCTTCTGCCATATCATCGGCTGGATGGATTATACGGGCATCGATGCATCCATCCCCCGGCTCAATACGAGGGAGACCGACTCGATGGGCATCCGCTATACACCCCCGGTGGGGGTCATGGAGATGCCCCGATTTCTGAAACAGGCGAGCGTGTGCTGGCTGCCGTGGCAGCGCTCGATGAATCATGAATTCGGAACGCCGATCAAGTTATTCGAATATATGGCAACCGGACGCCCGGTGGTGTGTTCGAGGATGGGAATCATTTCGACTGTCGTTAATGAGACGGGCTGCGGATTGCTTGTGCAGCCTGACGATCCGCAGGCGCATGCCGAGGCGCTCATCTATCTGCTGACGCATCCGGAAGAGGCGGCGCAGATGGGCGCGTGCGGCCGTGAATGGGTCGTCGCGCGATATAACTGGAGTGTGGAGGAAAAGAAGCTCCTGGCATTCTACGATCAGCTATCGCGGCAGAATGGTGTGACGGAGCGCGAGGGAGTTGTGTATGATCACGGACGCTGAATTTGAAACGTGGGAAGGATGGAAGGACAGCCGGTATGCGCCCAATCATTTTTTTCAGACATACGAATGGTTGTCGGTTGTGAAAGCGACATGGATTGACCTGAAGATTACGATACGCATGATCGATGGGCAATTTGCGCTGCCTGTGTTCTCACGCCGGATGGGTCCGCTTGTGCTCGAGGGATCGCCCCTTCGCCTGCACTCTACGCCGTACGGAGGATTTCTGGGCGGCGGGCCTCAAGAGTTCAAGCGTGAATATATGACCGGCGATTTCAACGAGCTCACACTGCAGCCCTGCTGCACGGATGACCGTGCCGGATGGGAGTTGAAAAAGACGATCATCATCGATCTGCGTAACGGCTGCGATGCGATCTGGAGCGGCATGAAATCGGAAACGCGCAACCAGGTCCGCAAGGCCATGAAGTCGAATGTGAAGGTTGACATCCGTCGCGACGCAGAGTGGGTTGAACCAGTTTATGAGATCTTCACAAAGACGTACGAACGTCAGAAGGTCAAAGCGCCTGTCGGGATCGAGCTCTTCCGGCAGATCGCCGAAAAGCTTGTCCCGGAGCATGCGCTTGTCTTCACGGCGGTCTACGACAAGAGGATCGTCGCCTACGCCATCATTTGCTTTGATGAGAAGACAGCGTATTACCTGGACGGAGGACTCGACAGGCGCTATCGGCAGGTGTGTCCGACCAACATCATCCAATGGGAGGTGGTGCAGTGGGCCGTTGCCCGGCATCTCCAGTCGTACGATATGTGCGGAGCGAATATGGAGAGTATCGCAAATTTCAAGGCGGGATTCGGCGGCGAAGTCGTCAATTTTCCGACGAGAGAATACACACCGACAATCCTCGGCGCCGTTGCATGGACCGGATACAACATGCTGCGTCCGGCGATCAAGCGGTTTGGTGGAATGTTGGCGGGCAGGAGTGTGGCACGACACACTCTGAAGGGAGCAGGCGGGAACGACGGGTGACACAATAATCACTATCAATACAATATTTGTAGAAGGAGAAGTAGGATGAAGCGTATCAGAAGTTGTATCCTGGCACTCATAATCATATCGTTTGCGGGCTCGGCGCGCGCAGACGAGGTTGTGTTTAAGGGGACTCTTGGATTGATCACATATGTGAAAAAAAATATTCACCTGCTCGATACGGTGAATGTGGGGACGACGTCATATTTGAGATATTCGGCGCTTGAGGGAACAGTGCAGCTGCCGCTGTCGGACGTGATCGAGATCCGGTTTATTCCGTACGATGTGACAGAAGTGGCTGTGACGCAGACGATCTCGGATACAATCGCGGTTCCGATTCTTTCGCTCATGGGCACAGTGCCGCGGAAGGTGGTGAATGTCTCATCGATCGCAGCATTGAAATCGGCGCTGCTCGATAATACTGTCGACGAAATCGTGATGGCAAACGGGAGGTATACGATCAGTGCGTCGTCGAGTCAGACGACGAATTCGTTATGGATCGGACCGGAGTATGCCTCGAGGACGAGGCCGATTCTGGTGCGGGCGAAGACACGCGGGGCCGTGGTCTTCGACGCAAACGGCGGCAGCATCGGCGGCATGACATTCGTGGGCGGCGCTCACGATCAGACCTGGGACGGATTCAGTTTCGCAAACGGAGTCGTCAGTTCAACGGGCGTCTTCGTGATCGGCGGATACATCGATACGCCGGCGCTGGCCGAGCCGGTGCATCACATCACGCTGCGGTACATCAACATC
>DATGXR010000449.1:0-2268 GCA_035298825.1 Bacteroidota bacterium | reverse complement strand
AAGGCGGGCACTGTGATTCCTGCATCAATGATCGGGGAACCGGTGGGATCGGTGCGACTCTATGAGCCGAGATGGATCGAAGCAACGCCTGCAACACAAGCGTATGCAGTTGTCGAAGGATCGATCTTGCCGGTTGATCCGAACGGATGGCCCATTAATTTCAGGGTGTTGCTGCCGGCACGCTGGTCGCAGCGCGCGCTGCAGGCCGGAGGCGGCGGAATGAATGGAGTGATCACCGTCCGGGAAGGAAAAAATCCGCTGCTCGACAAGGGATTTGTGTTATATGGCAGCGATGCCGGACATCAGGCTCAAGGCATGGGATTCCCCGGCGGCCGAGGAGCGCAGGCAAAGCCCTTGGCCTCGGGTCCGACTCCGGGCGATGAGTGGGCCTTAAACGACGAAGCGATCAGGAATCTGGGATACATGCAAATGAAGAAGACGTACGACGCAGCCATGGTGATCATTGAGCGCGTGTATGGGAAGCGGCCTGCGTATACGTATTATGTTGGAAATTCGCACGGCGGGCGCGAGGGACTCACTGTGGCCCAACGCTATCCTGAAGATTACGACGGAATAATTTCAAATGTGCCGATCGTGAATTTTTCAAGCCTCATGCTGGCGCCCGAACTGATCAGGATTCAGGAAAAACCTTTGACCCATTGGGTGACGCCGGCCAAAGTCAACTCGATCAGGGCTGAATTCCTGAGACAATGCGACACACTCGACGGGCTTGCCGATGGCATCATCAGCAATTACACGGCGGCGCGGGCCATATTCAATATTCACGACGGCATTGGACCGACTGATCCCTGGGCTGCGCTTCGCGCCCCGAACAACATCGATCCAAATCCGAATGATCAATCGGAATCGGCCAGGCTGACAGATGAACAAATCAAAACGATGGAATTTGTCTACAGTCCGTACCCATTTGCCACTCCCCTGGCCAATGGTGTGAAGACCTTTGGCATGTGGCTGCCGACGATTGAACCGGATGGCTTCGGAATGATTACACCTCAACGCTATCAAGGGCAGGAAGGCGCTGGCTCAAACGCTCCCGCACACTCATCGTTGGGCACGCTTGGCGTCACAGGATTTCTCATGCGGGATCTGAAAGCCAACCCGCTTGATTATGTTGAAGGAGGAAAGTGGAACTCACGCAGAGAGCAGCTTTCGACGTGGCTTGATTCGACGAATCCGGATCTTCTCGCCTTCAACGCACACGGCGGCAAGATCATCATTACAATCGGCGCGATGGATAATATTGCCTCTCCCGGTGCTCAGCTTGATTATTTTCAATCGCTGCTTGATAAGATGGGACGTGAGACACTCGACACGTTTGCCCGAATGTATGTCGTGCCCCAGGCGGGCCACGGGTTATCGGGAAGAAGCGCCAAAGTAAACGGCGAAGGCAAACCGGTGACTGTCAAAAATATTCCCGCTCCCATTGGCAATGATATGATGGACCTCATCATGTCATGGGTAGAAAAAAAAGAGGCTCCGGCCAAAACGCTTGTAATCAATCCGCAAGGCAAAATCGGCGTCACACAAAAAGGCGACGGATACCTGTTATGTTCCTATCCCAATTATTCCAGGTATGTGGGCGGACCGGCAGACCAGGTTTCTTCATACGTGAGCAAGGCCCCATAAGAGCAGCGAACAAGACTGCAATGAAAAACATGCTCACGAAAATCGTTATCGCATCAAAAGTAATTTCCGGGTTTCAGTGAAAGATCCGGCCGTCAATCGGTAAAAATAAAATCCGCTTGGCAATCCCTCGGCATTCCACTGCCGCGTGTACGAGCCGGCAGGCAGCTCCTCTGAAAGGACCTGCGAGACTTTTCTTCCCAGCACATCATACACGCCCAATGTGAGAAATGAGCGCGACGGAAGCACGAAGGAAAATGTGGTCGATGGATTAAACGGGTTCGGATAATTTTGCCGCAGCGCAAAATGCAGCGGCAAGGTTTGCAGCATGGGCTGTGTCACCGCCGAGGTGAGCGGGATCGAGTTGTCGATGAATCTCACTTTCAGAAGTTGGAAAAGCCTGTCGGTGCCTGTGCCGATGAATTTCAAATACACATCGTGCGTGCCCTTGACTGGCGATGTCACACTGGTTGTAAACGTGTTGTATGTGAGCCAACCTTCGGTCGGGCTGATCGTGCAAGTCGCGATTTTCTTGCCGGTATCGATCGAGTCGAGCCATACTTCGACATTCCCGCCCGATGATCCGCAGGAAGCGGTGAATTGCACCGAGTCGCACGATCGCGC
>DATGXR010000448.1:0-3945 GCA_035298825.1 Bacteroidota bacterium | reverse complement strand
GTCAGGGCGATCGCAAAAACGCCGTCGCTGATCGCCTCGATGCGCTGGATGCGAAGACCGGCTATTTGATTGTAGATTTTCATCGCGTGATCAATCCTTACTTTCCAGCGGTGGAAAAGAGCAATTCCCAGTTGACAAAGGGGCCGATTGGAATCACATCAAAGTCGATAAGGCCGGCCTTAGAGAGCGGAAATTCTGAAAAGAATTTGCGCGCTTCTTCACTGCTGCCGCATTCGAGGATGATGGCCACGCCCGGCCGGTCCTGTCGGAAGTAAATGTCACGGATAGTCCCCTTTTTGTACGCCTCCCAGGTGTGGCGCACTTCATTGATCAGGTGGGGCTGGTATTTATCGAATGTCGCATCGGGAAGAGGACGGTCCAGGCAAAGGAATTTCATGTGTATTCTCCGGATAGTTGTGAAGTATTCTGTTGCCGAACTCCATGCACTCTGAGTCGGCGTTGATGGTGCATTAATATATCATGCAGCTGCCGGACAGGTAAAATACAAAAGGCGGGAACTTGGATACGCTTTTCCGGCGGCCATGATTTTAAAAAATAAAATCGGTATTTTAGAGCGCGTCTTCAAAGTGAACTACCTTGCCGCAAGCGGCGGGGAATTTACCCGAAGCGACTAAAATTTACCGCTGATTGTGTTGGCAGATACATTAATCTCATTACGCACTATTAATGCCAACCCGTACTTTAATTTACAATCACATACGTCATGAACAATCACTTCGTTCTCTCCTCCATTGTTATTCTCATTCACCTGTTGCCTGTGACTTCGCCCTCGATGCAGGCCGCATCAGGATCAACGATCACTTCGATGCGTACCGAATACCTGACCAATCCCATCGGCATCGATGCGCGGGCGCCGCGCTTCACATGGGAACAGCAGGATGCGCGTCCGGGAGCAATGCAGACGGCTCGCCGGATTCTTGTGGACACCGATTCGGCCGAAGTCGCCGAGGGCAGAGGCCGCATGTGGAATACGGGCTGGGTCAGTTCCCCGGCCTCGCTCGTCACATATGCGGGACGGCCGCTCGAACCCTTCACCAGGTATTTCTGGCGCGCTGAAATCAAGGATCACACGGGGAAAAAATCGACAGGCGCGTCGATCGCATGGTTTGAAATGGGGATGATTGAAATGCAGGACTGGCATGGAGCATGGATTTCGGACAACAACGACCGCGCACTCAAACCGGCGGCGTACTTCAGAAGGACATTCTCCGCACCGAAATCCATCGCGTCGGCCCGTGCCTATATTGCTGCAGCCGGATTGTTTGAATTGTCGATCAATGGAACAACGATCGGAGATCATCGGCTCGACCCGATGTTTACACGCTTCGACAGGAGAACGCTCTATATCACATACGACGTCTCGGCACAGCTGCGCCCGGGCGAAAACGCGATCGGAGTGCTGCTTGGCAACGGATGGTACAATTATCAGTCGACGACGGATTGGGAGGTTCACAAGGCGGCATGGCGATCACGTCCCGCATTCTGCATGGATCTGAGAATCACATATACCGACGGTTCAACGGAAACGATTTCGACGGACAAGGAATGGAAGACATCGCGTGCGCCCATCATCTTCAACAGCATCTACACCGGCGAACATCAGGACGCACGTCTTGCGAAACCCGGCTGGAACACCGTCGCATATGTCGACACGAACTGGAAACGTGTGGCCTATCGCTCGGCGCCGTCGGCGACAATCACGGCGCAGGCGATGCATCCGATTCGGATATGCGAAGAGATTCCCGCGAAGAGCGTGACGAAACTCAGCGACACGAATTACGTGTTCGACATCGGCCGCAACATTGCCGGTGTCAGCCGGATCACAGTCGAGGGAGCGCCGGGAACCGTCGTGCGCCTGAAACATGCCGAGCGTCTCTATCCCAATGGGCATGCGGACATCTCGAATATCGAAACGTGTTATCGGCCGACGGACGACCTCGATCCGTTTCAAACGGACATCGTCATTCTCGACGGACACGGCCCGAATACATTCATGCCTCATTTCAATTACAAGGGATTCCAATACGTCGAGGTCTCGGCGAGCGCGCCGATCTCGTTGACGAAGGAAAACCTCACGGCTTTTTTCATGCATACCGATGTACCCGCCGCAGGCAGCATCTCTTCGTCCAACAGCGTCCTCGACAACATCTGGCGGGCAACGAACAATTCGTATCTTTCCAATCTGTTCGGATATCCGACTGACTGTCCGCAGCGTGAAAAGAACGGATGGACCGGTGACGCGCATATCGAGATCGAGACCGGACTCTATGGATTCGACGGCATCACCGTGTATGAAAAATGGCTGAGGGACCACAGAGATGAGCAACAGCCGAACGGCGTGCTGCCCGCCATCATCCCGACAGGAGGATGGGGATATGAATGGGCTAACGGACCCGACTGGACGAGCTCCATCGCGATCATTCCATGGAATCTCTACCTCTTCTATGGCGACACGAAGCCCTTGTCTGACTGCTATGATAACATCAAACGTTACGTCGATCACATCGATCAGATTAGTCCCTCCGGAATCACCACCTGGGGACTCGGCGACTGGGTGCCAGTGAAATCGGTGACGCCCGTCGAATTGACATCGACATGCTACTACTACGCCGACGCGGTCATACTTGCGAAGGCGGCACGGCTTCTTGGGCACACGGTGGACGCTGAGCGCTACACTACACTTGCAGCGAAGATCAAACATGCATTCAATGATAAATATTTACACCGGGAGACGGGAACCTATGACGCGGGAACTCAGACGGCGTTGAGCGCGCCTCTCTACTGGGGTCTCGTTCCCGAAGAACTGCGCGCGAAAGTTGCCGCTCGTCTTGCCGCGCGTGTGGAAGCCGATTCATTCCATCTCGACGTGGGACTGCTTGGACAGAAGACGATCCTCAACGCGTTGAGTGAAAACGGATATGCGGACGCGGCGTACAAGATCGCATCGCAGACGACATATCCATCGTGGGGATGGTGGATCGTCAACGGGGCAACGACGCTTTACGAAAACTGGAGAATCGATTCGAAGCAGGATATTTCGATGAACCATATCATGTTCGGTGAGATCGGAGCATGGCTCTATAAGGGCCTTGCGGGGATCAAGCCGGACGCGTCGCAACCGGGATTCAGGAACGTCATCCTGGCTCCGAATTTTGTGGCCGGACTCGATCGTTTTGAAGCGACACACCGCGGCCCCTACGGCACAATCGGCTCGTCGTGGTCGAGAACGGGAACGTCGATTGCCTATACAGTCGTCATTCCGCCCAATTCAACTGCGACGGTCAAGCTGCCCGTGACATCCGGCGCCGCAGTCTCGCTGCATGGGAAGCGCCTCACTGATGCGACGACGCACCTGAAATCGGGCACACATCAATTCATCATCACATCACAGTAATCATGTCATGCCCTGAGTCCCGGAATGAAAAATGTATCTTTTCTTCCGCCTTTTGGATACGTCCATTTTTGAAATCCATCGTATATTGATTTGGCAATCATGGAATGACAATCACAGCATGATTGCCGGCCGGAAGATAACAACAGCGAACTGATCACACAACCACAATTGGAGACGAAGAAATGTATAATTTTGAATTCCATAATCCGACGCGGATCGTATTTGGAAAAGACCGGCTTCATCGCTTGCAGCGCTTGGTCCCTGCCGATGCGAACGTGTTAATCACATATGGCGGCGGCAGCGCAAAGAAGAGCGGTTTGATCGAAAATGTGAAGGCGCAATTGGGCGATCGCAAAGTTGTGGAATTTGGCGGTATCGAACCGAATCCGCGCTATGAGACACTCATGAAGGCCGTCGAAGTGGTCCGCAATGAACACATCACGTTCATTCTTGCCGTCGGCGGCGGCTCGGTGATTGATGGGACAAAATTCATCTGTTTTGTCACACCGTATCAGGGCGACGCCGGTGAA
>DATGXR010000447.1:0-6646 GCA_035298825.1 Bacteroidota bacterium | reverse complement strand
CCTTGAACAGGGCAACAGAAAATTCGTCGGCTCGACCGGCAACATCGCACTCTTCTCGATCGACTGTTCGATGCTTTCTGCAGACAAGCCGGTCTCAGTCGTTGTGGACAGCCAGACGATCTCGAACGTTCAGATTCCGAGCGGCGCCGTCATCTATCTTCGCAAGACCGGCGCGACCTGGGCGTTAAGCACACAGCCTTCGAAGGCAGATAAATATCCTGGCCGCTGCGGTTTGATCCGCGAGGCGTTCAACAATCGTCCCGTGTTCGTCATCGGCACCAAAGGCAATGCGAAGGAAAACGCATGGGCCTTCGACAAAGCCCGCCTCGACGCCGAAAAGATGTGGTACCGCGGCAACAGCGCAATCGAGATCATCCGCGATACGCAGTTCGATCTTGCGCGCTACGCAAAGCGAAGCGTCATTCTCTTCGGCAACGCGACGACGAACTCGGCGTGGGATCTGTTGCTGAAAGATTCGCCCATCCGCGTCACACGCAAGAGCGTCACAATCGGCGCGAAGGAATACAAGGGCGATGATTATGCGTGTCTGTTCACACGGCCGCGCCGCGACTGCGACAACGCCAGCATCGCCGTCATTACGGGCACCGGAGTTGAAGGAATGAAGCTTGCCAATCTGATTCAGTACTACGATCAGTACGTAAGCTTCCCCGACGTCGTCGTCTATAATAGTGGCATCCTCCAGTCCGATGAGAAGGGCGTGAAGTACACCGGATTTTTCGGCAACGACTGGAGCCTGAACAAAGGCGAATTCATCATTCAGTAATTTCATCATCACAAAGCCCCTCTTCCGTATTTCCGAAGAGGGGCGAAAGAATTGATCTTATGAAAAAGTCAATCGGAAGTCGAACGATCCTCATTCAGTTGGCAGGCATCACCTGTATCTTTGCCGCCGCCGTGATGGCTCAGGCGAAAAAAACCGACTCCGTCAATCCCATGGTCGGCACGGCAGCACACGGACACACGTATCCCGGCGCCTCGCTTCCCCACGGCATGGTGCAGCTTTCTCCCGACGGCGGCGTCACGGGCTGGGACTGGTGTTCGGGCTATCATTATTCAGACAGCTCGATCATCGGCTTCAGTCACACGCATCTGAGCGGCACCGGTTGCGCCGACTATGGCGACATTCTGTTCATGCCGACGACGGGCGCGCTGCAGATGGATCCGGGTCCGGCCTCGAATCCCTCGCTCGGATACCGGTCGCGCTTCAGCCACAAAAATGAAATCGCACGTCCCGGATATTACTCCGTGCTCCTGGATGATCATAAGATCAAGGCGGAACTCACGGTCACGCGCAGGGCCGGATTTCACAAGTACACATTTCCGAAATCAGATACATCGAACGTCATCATCGATCTCGTTCACGGCATCGAGGATCTGGCCAAGGATGCGCGCATCACCGTTATCGACAACAAGACAATCGCCGGATACAGACGCTCGCAGGGCTGGGCCAATAACCATTGCGTGTATTTCTACGCAGAATTTTCGAAACCCTTCACGTCGTACGGCGTGGTCGAAAACGGCGTGATGTCCCCCGGCAAAGCAACCGGTTCGGGCGCAAAGGTGAAGGCGTACGTCCGCTTTGCCACGCGCGCCGGCGAGTCGGTTCTTGTGAAGGTGGGCATTTCGCACTCGAGCGCCGAAGGGGCGCAGAAGAATGTGAAGGCGGAAATCACTGATTGGAATTTTGCGGGCGTTGTTCGCCGCGCAAGCGCCGAATGGGAGCAGGCACTGAGCGCGCTTTCGATTGATACGCCGAACCGCGAAACACGACGCGTCTTCTACACGGCGCTCTATCACGCGCTGCTGAATCCGAACACGCTCTCCGACGTCGACGGGTCGTACATCGGCATGGACCGGAAGATGCATACGGTTCCCAACGGCGAAATGTATTCTGTCTTCTCGCTGTGGGATACATTCAGATCAACGCATCCGCTCTTCACGATCATCGAGCCTGCGCGCGCAAACGATATGGTGCGCGCCCTGGTTGCAAAATCGGATGAAAACGGACTGCTTCCGGTCTGGGAGCTTGCCTCCAATGAAACAGGCACGATGATCGGCAACCATGCCATCCCTGTCATCGCCGATGCGTATTTCAAGGGACTGCGCGGATACGATGTCGAAAAGGCGTTCGAAGCCATGAAGCGTTCGGCAATGACCGATCGTCTCGGCATCGCGCAATACAGGACGATGGGGTACATTCCCTCCGATCTCGAAAACGAGAGCGTGTCGAAGACGCTCGAGTACGCCTACGACGATTGGTGCATCGCACGTATGGCGAAAGATCTCGGCAAGATGGACGATTACAGGTATTTCATCGAACGCGCAAAATTTTATTCGAACATGTTCGATCCCTCCACCTCGCTCATGCGGCCCAAGAAAAACGGACGATGGTTCGAACCGTTCGATCCGTATTCAGTGAGCGGCAATTACACGGAAGCGAATGCATGGCAGTACAGCTTCTTCGTGCCGCAGGATGTCATGGGATTGAAGTCGCTCATGGGCGGCGATGCGAAGTTCATTGCGAAGCTCGACGAGCTGTTCACGACGAATCCGAAACTCACCGGTCGATTTCAATCCGATATCACCGGCCTGATCGGCCAGTATGCGCATGGCAACGAGCCGAGCCATCACATGGCCTATCTCTATAATTATGCGGGCGTTCCGTGGAAAACAGCGGAACGGGTGCACGAGATCCTCACCACGCTCTACTCGTCGAAAGCCGACGGACTCTGCGGCAATGAAGACTGCGGACAGATGTCGTCGTGGTATGTCATGAGCTCGCTCGGATTCTATCCGGTCTGTCCGGGCGACAACACGTACATCATCGGATCACCCTTGTTCGAGAAAGCGACGATCCGCACGGGCAATGCAAAAACATTTACAGTCGCGGCGCACCGGCTCTCGGCAAAAAATATTTACATCCAATCGGCGACGCTTAACGGCGCACCGTATGCGAAGTCGTACATCACGCATAGCGATCTGATGAACGGCGGCACACTCACGCTCGAAATGGGTCCGAGGCCGTCTGCCTGGGGCAGCGATATCAGCGCGCGTCCTGTCTCGGCGATCGATGTCCCGTTTGTTCAGGTGCCGTTTTTAACATCGGGTGAGCGCGTCTTCCGCGATTCGATCACTGTCGCAATCTCCTCGATCGATCCGACGGCAGAACTCTATTATACAGCGGACGGATCCGATCCCCTGGTTTCGAAAATTTCCTATACGAAGCCGATCATCATTCGTCATTCGACGCAGGTCAAGGCAGTCTGTGCAAAGAACGGCGTCTATAGCAAGACGGTGACCGCCTCTTTCAACAAGATCCCCGAGGGTCGAAGCATCACGCTCAAGACAGCGTATCATCATTCGTACACGGGCGGGGGGCCGCTCGGACTCATCGACAGCATCAGGGGAACGGACAATTTTCATACGGACGCATGGCAGGGCTATGAAGGAAACGATCTCGACGCCGTGATTGACCTGGGCAAAGTGCAGACAGTCTCGTCTGTCACCGCATCGTTCCTGCAAAATACGGGCTCGTGGATCTTTTATCCCTCGGCTGTTGAATATTCACTCTCGGTCGACGGCACGACCTTTAAAAAAGTGTATGAAGTGTCGAATCCACCCGATGAATCGCACGCCGGCGCAGGCATCCGCGAGTTCGAAGCAAACGTTCCCGGCGCCGAGGCGCGCTTTGTGAGAGTCTATGCAAAAAACGTCGGCATTTGTCCAGCCTGGCACATTGCCGCCGGAGGCAAGGCATGGCTGTTCGTCGACGAGATCTCAATAAAATAATGTCTTTTCAAGAAACTGCCGGATACAATGAACACATTTACATCGTTTCATTCGCAGGTTGTCAAGAATATCAATGAGCGGCTCGTCCTGAAACTCATTCAGGAACGCGACATCATTTCAAGTTCGGAGCTCGTTAAAACCACGGGCATGCGCCCGTCGACGATCTTCAACATCCTGAAGGAACTCTCGGCCAAGTCGTTTGTCACGATGAACGGCAAAGGCGACTCGACATCGAAGGGCGGCAAGAAACCGTACACCTGGACGCTCAACAAGGACGCGGCGTATGTGATCGGACTCGACATCGAGGTTGGGGAGATGACCTGGGTGTTGCTCGATTTCAGCGGCGGGATCATGGCAAAAAAGATCGTGAAGCTGAACACCGGCAGCACGACCGACGAGCTTGCCGCCAACATCATCACGGTCGTCAACCGCATCCTTGCGGAGAAGGCAATCCCTGCGGATAAGGTGCTGGGCTTGGGCGTGGCGTTCACGGGAATCGTCGACAATGAAAGCGGCGTCGTGACAATGTCGAGCGTGCTGCCGGAAATGAATTTTCCCTTACTCGAGAAACTCGCCCCCCTTCCGTTCCCTGTCGTGATCGAGAACAATGCGAATGCCGCGGCAATCGGCCTGAAGCGTAGCGGCCAACCGAAGAACAATTATCTCACTGTGCTCGTCGAGATCGACAAGAATGTGAGCGGACTCGGCATCGGCATCGTCATTAACGGCGAGCTCTATCGCGGCGCGTCGTACTGCGCCGGCGAACTCTATCCCCATATGCCGACGTTGCGCGAGATTCTTTCGACAGTGCGGAGCCGATTCATCGAAAGCGAGATTTTTAAAAATCATATCTCATCGTTCGAGTCAATCGACATCGAATTCCTGCTCGACGCTGCAAAGCAAGGCGACGAGCTGGCGCTGCTTGTCTTTTCGATGATCGGCAACATCGTCGGCCAAACGGTCGCTCAGGCGGTCGCGCTGTTTAATCCCGATACGCTGATCATCACAGGCATCGTGTCGGAGATGGAAGAGGTGGTGCTCAAGGCCGTGAGGAAGGAAATCGAGATGCGCGTGATTTCAATCACGTGCAATGCGCTGAGCATCATCGTCGACAGGCGCCATCAGTATTCGGTGGCCTTCGGCGCCGCCTCGCTCGTGCTCGAAGATTTCTTCCGCCTGCCGATCGCGCGCGGATAGTGAGAAGCCGATTCTGTTAATTATTCCGCACGAAGAATGATGAGGCCGTACGGATCGAGCACGATATCATGCGCATCGATTCGGACGGCCTTTTTTTCTGATGTCGAACTCTTCCAGAGTTGTGTCGGCCTGAAGGCCCCGGACCAGTCGAGTCCCACCGTCTCTTTTTTTGCAGAAGTATTGAACAGCGTGATCATCACCCCACGGCGATCGTCGCTTGGCTTCAGCGCCGTGACGACGACGGAGGGGGCGCCCGCGACTGTCATAAGCGATGCGGTCGACTTCACCTCACCCTGTGCACGAGCAATAATCAGCGGCTGACTCAACGCGGTGGCAAATTTCGACGCGTCGGCCGCTGCGAACTTTCCATGAGGCTTCAGCGCATAGCGGAATGTGACAACGCCATCCTGGTATGCCCTGAAGTTCGTCCCCCAATGATTGTTCATCACCCATGAATACAGCGTCTGCGTCGGTTCGATCGTTTTTCGCCACACGGAGGGATCCGTTTGTGAACCGATCAGATTCGCAGACAGCTTCCCCACTTCCACAAGCGGCGCATCGAGCGAGGCCCAGGTGACGCCGTACATCTGATTTGAAACGTCGGCCCAGCGGCCGAGTGTGAGCCAGTTCTTGCATGCGCCCGGCATCTGATCTTTTTCCGGCTCCATCACCCCAAGCGGAATATCGAGCACTACACGTCCATCTGCCACGTTGAATGGAAATGAAAAATTCAGGCTCTCCTTGCCGCCCTTCTGCGCGAAGGCGCCGTCGCCCGGCGTGGGACTGATCGCCGCCCGTTGCTTGTCGATCGTATTGATGAGTTCCACATATCCGCATCCGGATGCAAGACGAACCTCGCGCGTGAACGAATTGCACGACGGGGCATCGGACGCGATCACGAGCGATGCGACAAGCGGTCCGTTTTCCTTGACGGTGATCCGGACATGACTGTCCATCCGGACATCCGCGATCTTGTCGCCGGGAAGATAGAGGAAGCCGTTGAGGCCGCTGTCGGCTTTCGCATGTGCGAAATTCACAGGATCTGTTTTCAGCCTGAGTTCTGTGATCGTGCCTGTGGCCGAATCGACTCTCACAGTGATGATACCGTTATCGAGCACTGTACCACGCACTGAGACAGGAACGTCGCAATATGCGCGGCCCGATTCGACTGTGTATCTCCGGCATGAATATGCCGGTATCTCACTCACAATTATCGCCAGCGTCCCGTCGGACATGCGCTGCGACGGAACAGGATTGTTCTGCATATCCACAATCCTGTCGCCGGCACGAGAGAGTTCAGCCGGAATCGTGACGGCTTCCGTGCGCGCCCAGGATGTCGTATTATAGATGTCGATCTGATGTGATGTCGCAGTCGTATCCGACGCATCCCAATCGTTCGATTTCACGTTGACAGATTTCATGTCGGTGACCGACGAGACCGTCGCCGTCGAAACTGCGGCTTTTTCAAGCAGCTGACGCGAACGCGCGTCGGCATCGAGCGCATATGATTGTTTGACCGCCCATTGTTCCTTCGTCATCGGGTGCTCAGGGTCCGAAACGCTCTGCCAGGCTCCCCATGTGTGTTCGGTGTAGAGAAGAATCTTCTTCCAGGCCTCCTCAAATTCGGGCGTGGGATAGC
>DATGXR010000446.1:0-6201 GCA_035298825.1 Bacteroidota bacterium | reverse complement strand
CACGCCATCCAATGCAAACGATGTCGTATATGTGCCGCGAATGCCGAGTTTCGTTTCGTTCTTCAGCACTTCAATGCCGGGTGATTCGAGATCGACGATGAATAAGGAAAGCCCCTTGTGCTTCAGCGCCTTGTCGCGCGTGGCGCAGACGATCGCCGTTCCGCGGTATCCGCCGTTTGTGACGAAGATCTTCCCGCCCGTCAGGACATACTCGTCGCCGTTCTTTTTATACGTCGTGCTGATCCCCGAGACGTCGCTACCGGCCTGCGATTCGGTGAGCATGAGACAGCCGATCTTGTGTCCAGCCGCGAGCGGAGGAAGGAAGCGTCCCTTCTGCTCGTCGGCGCCATGGTGAAGGATGATGTCGCAGGCGAGCGACGAGTGGGCAGAAATGACAATACCGCATGAGGCGCATCCCCTCGACACCTCTTCGACCACGATCGCGTACGAGAGGATATCCATCCCGGCGCCCCCATATACCTCGGGGATGAAGCATCCGAAGAGTCCCATCTCACCGATCTTGCGAATCAACTCCGTCGGAATACAATGCGTCTCGTCGATCTGCATCGCCAAGGGCCTGATCTCCTTTTCGACGAAGTCGCGCACGCTCTGTTGCAGCACCTTGTGATCCTCACTCAGCTCGAAATCCATGGCCCGCCCTCCATCCGAATGTGACATTCAGCAAAGATTCATATTGTGTAACGCGCTGAAGATCAAATTCGTTCGGAGGATGTGCCGGACCGGCTGCGTCCATCGAAGCCGCGGCATTTTCAATGTCTGTGTGACATTCGCTCATCTGAACCGCAGCATTTTCAATGGCTGCATGACATTCGCTCATCTGAGCAGCAGCATTTTCCGGGTCTGCGTGAGTCTGTCCGTCCTCAGTTGATAGAAATACAACCCGCTTGGCAAATCGTGCCCTTGAAAATCAACTTCGTAAACACCCGCAGGTTTGTGTTCATCAACCAACGACAACTGTTCTTTTCCAAGGATATTATAGATGATCATGCGTACGCGGCCCGCTTCCGGTAGTTCGTAGCGGATCCTCGTGGTTGGATTGAACGGATTCGGATAGTTCTGCGCGAGCAGCGCCTGGCGGGGAACGGACGGCGGCCCTGTGATCGCCACCGGGGTTGATCCCCCGTTCGCCGAATGCAGGATCATTCCATGATCGCCGACGAGCCAGTAGTTGTTCTCATCGAGATATGCAAGTGAATAGATATCGTTCGATGTCGGGACCGGCCTGGGTTTCCACGTCCTGCCCGTGTCCGTCGTGATAATGGATGTGCCTCCCAATCCCAACACCCAGCACGTCGACGGGGAGATCGCCTTGACGTCCCAATAGAACGAAGAGGGACCGATATTCTGGCGCACCCATGTCTCGCCTCCGTTTGTTGTATTGAAGATGATCCCGTTGATCCCAACGACCCAACCGTTATCCTTGTCGGCAAACGAAATGCTTCGGAAGGGCTGAGTCGTGGGTGCATACTGACCTTCCCAGGTCTTCCCTCCGTCTTTTGTGATGAAGACTCCGCCATAGAGCGCACTGCTGCCAGCAAGCCAGCCGAGATCACGCGTGAGGAATTCGCACGAATAATAGTCGTACGCCAGAAGCCCCGCGAGCGACGCCCAATGAGCTCCCCCGTCGATCGTCTTCAGGCAGGTAGCGTGATCACCTGCGATCCATCCGTAGAGAGAATCGACGAACGAAACTGAGTATAGATGTTCTTCAGTTCCCGAGGGAATAAGTGTCCAGGTGTCACCTCCATCCATCGTCTTCATCAGCGCGCCAAAATAACCGCAGGCGATTGCGGTGGTCCGACTGATCACTTTCACGTCTAGCAGTCCTAGAGTTGGCGGGATCGGCCGGGGTTCCCATGTCTTTCCGCCATTCATCGTTTTAAATACCGAGTCTGCCTCGCCCACTGCGATGCCGAATGCCGCATTAAGCATCGAGACAGATTTGATGATCGTCCGAGTCCCTTTCACCTGATCGGTCCACGTGGTGCCATTATCGAGCGTCCGTCGGATGGTTCCCCCTTCTCCCACAGCCCACCCCGATTTGTCGCCATACATCCGAATGGTATTCAATTTATATGGCGATCCCGTCTGCATCGTATCCCACGATGTGCCGCCATTCGTCGTTCGGTACACCCTTCCCTCTCCACCGCAGGCGAATCCTGTGAGCGTGTCGAGGAAGACGACTGACGTGATGGTCTCGCTAAACGGCTGAACAAGCGTCGTCCATGTGCTGCCGCCGTCCGAGGTTCTGTAAAGATTCCAATCGCTTCCGACGATCCATCCATGTTTCGTGCCGGAGAAGCAGATTGAATGTTTGATCAGCGATCCTCCGCTCATGATCGTGGTCCAGGTGTTGCCGCCGTTCGTGGTCTTCAGAACGATGCCGTTTCCACCGACGACAAAGCCGTTATTCTTATCAACGAACACACCCGAGAGAAGATCGTTCGTCACTCCGGTTTTCTGCGACACCCATGTTTTTCCGCCGTCAACGCTGTGCTTCACGGCGCCGCCCGATCCAAAAATCCAACCGTAGACGCGATCGCAAAAATAGATCGAATTCCATGTGGTCGCATTGACTCCCGAGTAGGTCCGCCATGTCTCGCCGCCGTCAAGCGTCCCGACGCTGACGCCGTTCGAGCCCACGGCAAATCCCGTATCGGCGCTGATGAACCACACCGATCGAAGATGAGAGCTGATATAACTGCTCTTCACCTGCCAGGTGAGACCACCGTCGGTCGTCTTGCAGATGCTCCCATACGTTCCGACACTCACCGCCGTGTTCTTGTCGAGGATGAACATATCGTTGTACGAATTTGCATGCGGCAGCGGATTCTGAAACTCCCAGCCGGCTTGCGCGAAGACGGCACACACTGCGATCGCATGCATGAGCACCGTCACGGCACATCGTTGAAGAATCATCATCAAGTCTCCTTCAAATAAATCAATTGAAAAAACGTAACCCACTTCGTTTTTTTGGAGTCGCAGTCGCACGATAGATCACCGGATCAACTTCATGCGTGAGTGTTGAGATCTTACCGATAACGTCCGAAACTGAGTGCCGCGTCGTACATGGCCACGACATTTTCAGTCGGAGAATTGTCCTGGATTTCATGTGTCGGCGCGAGCGCGTATCCTCCTCCGGGCATCATCGTGTCGAGCGTGTGTCTCACGATCTCACTGACCTGCTCCGGTTTGCCGAACGCCAATTCGCCGGCGGTCGAGATCATGCCGTGGAAACTGAGTCGCGTGCCATAGGTTCGTTTCAGATAGGCGGGTTCCATCTCGAACGCCTCGGGCTGAAGTGTGTCGACGACGGAGATACCCATTTCGATGAAATCGTTGAACGCCCAGCTGCTCGAACCGCAGGAATGAATCATGACCGGAATGCCGTATGACTTGGCGAGATCGACGAACTGCTGATGCCGTGGGCGAAGATGCTTCCTGTACACATCGGGTCCGATCGTCGCGCCGCGCTGCGTGCCGAGATCTTCACCCATCCAGAACAAATCGATGCGGCCCTTGCCCGCCTCGAGGATGCGCTCCATGATCTGCAACCACAGCGCCGTGTTGCGTTCGATCAGCAGCAGTCCGGCCGGATCGTCCGTCACAAGATCGACGAGCACCTGCTCCATTGTGCGCAGCATGCCCATCGAATTGATGATATCACCGACGCCCGGATGTCCGACAACGACACAGTACTTCCCGTAGTGTTTGCTCAGCCTCGCGATCTCCGAATAATCGTAATCGTCGGCCGAGGGCAATTTCCAATGTGCGATCGTTTCCTCATCGGCATACTGCAGCGGCCACGAACAATAATCCCAATATCCTCCCCACTCGTGCTGCACCCACCGGCGATGCCTTCCGAAATCGTCCACCTTCACACCCGGAAGGTCCTCGTAGAGTTTCCTTCCGACATACGGCGCATCGATCGCGCGAAAATCTACGCACAATCTCTCACGCAGTCCCTCATCGTCGTCTGGTGCAAGGCTGAAGTACGCCTTCAGACGCCGGTCGATTGCGGGATTGTACAGATAATTGATCGGAACACGATCCGGAACGGCATGGGAGAATGCGGTCAATACTCTTGTCTTTGAATCCATGATCATGCCTCGATGATCTGTTCTTATGACAGAATTGAAAGGACCGATTTTTTTCGCAGAAAGAAGATGATTCCGAGCAGCATGTATGAGACGATGAAATTGATGAGCGCGATCACGGCGGCCCAGACGAAGAGACACACAAATCCGTCGGACCATGTGTTGGCCTTCATCACATAGCGATTCAACTCCGTGTGCATGAGTGCGGCGCCGCAATTGACAAGAAACACGATGAGCAGGATCGTCAGCAGGCCTGCGCTCATGCCCTTGACGTCCGACGGACTCAATCCCATGTGCGACGCGATGCTCACGGAAAGGTACAGGAAGAGCCAGAACGCGCCCGATGAAAAATTTTCTGTCGAGAACACAACTGTGGTGAGTGTTGAGGCGAACGACCAGATCGATCGGCCGTCCGCCGGAAGATTGGATGCGGTAAGATGTCCCATCGCATTTCCCGACATGAGCCCGGTGATCTCGTGGCGATTCGGAAGCAGATACATCAGAAGCAGGTACAACACATACGTGCCTGCGATGACTGGACCCGCGCCGATGAAAAAATTTCCAGCCTGCTGATACAGGCTCTTCGAATCATACGTGTGGCGGACGTATCCGAGCGAACCATCCGTTCCGGTGGGCGAATATAATTTCATATCCGTAATCTTGTGCCGGAACACGATGCAGAAAACCGCATGGCTCAACTCGTGCACGGGAGTGCCGATCCATCCTGTCACATAGAGGTCGAGTGCGGGAAATCCGGCATTGTGGAATGCGTTTCGCGTGATCTTCGAAAGCACAAAAAGCACGAGGCCGAAAAACAAGAACACGCCGAGCGTACCAAACAACTGATGAAACGTTGCAAGCCCGGCAATTTTTAAAAATTCAAGAATTGTATTCACACTCGGCATTCACGATCCTTCGTTCAATCACGGCGCACATCCGCTCAGGGAGATTCCCGGCTGGAGCAATCAGGCAATCAACGAAAATAAAGTACAGTATTGGCCGGAATAGTGCAACCACATCCGTAGCAGTCAGGAACTATGATCTATCGGACGCTGTTGGCTTATTTACCGTTAGGATCTGAAGAGGTATCGATCAGACACCGCATATTGACCGGCATTAGTCCTCCTTTTTGACATTCGATCACGGCAAAATCGACATCTGTATTTTACCGCGCGTTATGCCCATCAGTACTTCAGTGAAAGGTGCTCGTATGCGTTCCCGATTTCTGATTTTGGCAAGCATGGTCGTAATTACGACAGTTCCCTGGGAGTCACACACAGATGTCAGTGATCGCCCGACACCGGGGAAAATAACCGTCATTTTCACACAGCAGGTCAGGGATTATCCGACGTGGCGCCGAACCTTCGACCAATACACAAAGAAGATCAAAACATGGCGTATCAAAGTAACCGGAATATACAGAGACGCAAAGAATCCCGCATTGGTGACGGTCATCGCCCGTTTTGAAAACCAGGCTTTGCTCGACAGACTTACCTCTCATCCCCACTATCTTTCCGCGCTCGAAGAGGCAGGTGTCAAAGGAATGCCTGAAATAAAAGTGTTGCGGCAGACGTTGCTGCAATAACCTGGAACTGTCCTCTCGCACATGTTCCTTTCGAACCACACATCATGAAAAGACTGGTCTTTTTATGCAGCAGGCGGAGCTTGTCATAGTGTATCCGATCATCTTCTCGAAAAAAAATCCGCTTGGTGTATTGCATAATTATACAGATTAATGTATATTTATGCAGATCAAACAACGCACCTGCGTCCCCCGGTCCGCCGGTTGGTTTCCTGATTATTTATCCTCTCATTCGATGAACGTTTCAATCATTGGCGCCTCGGGTTATTCCGGCGCCGAACTCATAAAAATTCTCCTCGGCCACAGCCGCGTCACGCTCGAGCATGTGTTTGCACACAGCGCCGTCGGTAAGCGCGTCGACGAGGTCTACCCCTCGCTCAGACACCGCACGAATCTCGTCTTCGAAGACTACGCGATCGAAAAGGTCCGCACGAGCGATCTCGTGTTCATCGCTCTTCCGTCCGGCGAAGCGATGAAGATCGTGCCGGGCCTCGTCGACGC
>DATGXR010000445.1:0-2796 GCA_035298825.1 Bacteroidota bacterium | reverse complement strand
GAGAGTATGTCCGTATTGCACACCGTTGGAGGATACGAGGACCGTCTTCGGCAGAACGAGATGCAGCAGGGCCAGCGCGCCGGGAAAATCAAAGCGAAAGAACAGCGGGAACGTGAATACAGGCGATGGGATGCGCTCAATGAGCTGATCGGATCGGCGAACGGAAAGAAATTCCAAAAAATCGCGCAGGCGATCACGTTCGAGATGATGGTGGCGCAGGCAAACAGCGTATTGAAAAAAATGTCGCCGCGCTATTTCCTCATCTGCGACAGGAACACCGAACTCGAGATGAACATCGTCGATACGTACCAGGCAGGCGAGATCCGTTCCACGAAAAATTTATCAGGAGGTGAAAGCTTCATTGTGAGTCTGTCGCTTGCACTTGGACTCTCGCATCTGGCGAGCAGGAACGTCCGAGTGGACTCGCTGTTTCTCGACGAAGGCTTCGGTACGCTCGACGAGGATGCGCTCGATATCGCGTTGTCGACGCTCGGCGAGCTTCAGCAGGAAGGTAAGAGCATCGGTGTGATCTCGCACGTCGGCGCGCTGAAGGAGCGAATCGCGGCACAGATCGTCGTGATGCCTGAATCGGGAGGCCGCAGCACGCTGAGCGGTCCCGGCTGCAAGCGCACGGTATGCTGATTTTTTTTTCATCGCTTGACTTTTCTATGATCTCTCATTATACTATGGATCAGTAAGACGTCAAGTTCTCGTTTATTCCTACAATATCTCCTCTATGATTGGTTGACACGATTTAATTCACACATTCGATCACTCGACGGCATTGCATACATAATGCGTCGTAACGGAAGTGAAAATCATGTCACCCTCTCTCAGAAACGCGTTCGGTCACTGGACCTCTCTGCTTTATTCGATCCTCATTGTCATCACCGCTTGTGCAATCGCCGTTGGGCAAAATTCGCGTGCTACGATCCAGGGTGGTGCGAGTGATGGAGCAAAGAAAGTCGCTCCCGATACAAGTGAATATATCATGGACGATGTGTATGTCAGCGCCAATCGGGAAACATCACTACATCCTGTTGACACATTGAAGCCGATCGATATTCAAAACATGCCCAATCTGTTTTCAAACGTGCTCAGCAGCATCAAGATTTTGCCGGGTGTATCGTCGAATACGGAGCTTTCGAGCACATATAACGTGCGAGGAGGAAACTTTGACGAAAACCTGATCTACATCAACGGCATGGAGGTCTCACAGCCGTATCTCGTCCAGCAGGGCATCGAACAGAGCCAATCGATCATCAACGAAAATATGGTCGAGACGATGGAGTTCTATCATGGCGCATTTCCCGTCACATTGGGCGACAAGATGTCTTCCGCGCTTGATGTGAAGTATTATACCGCGGAAAGTTCGAAGTTCGGTGGGGAAGTGCATGCCGATTTATTCGACGCCGGTTTGACGCTGCATGACAAAACGGGAAATTTTTCCTGGAGGACGGGCATTCGATATGCGTATCCTGAATTGTTCCAGAAGAATCTTCAGACATCGGGATTGTATCATCCGCGGTACGGCGATTTTCAATTTCTCGGTTCATATGCAATGCCTGAGTTCGGCGAGCTGCAAATGCTGTTGATTACATCGAGGAATAAATTTGAAATAACACCGCAGACCGAATTCGGCAAAATCACGTCGACGTATGCGGACATATTGCCGAGTGCCTTAGCATATACCGGAAACGGTATGTATTCGAATACCACGACGCAGGCAGGATTGAAGTTGATCAAGCCGATGAGCGACAATTCGCTCCTGACCACACTTGTGACATATTCAAGAAACAATGAAATGTTCAGCAAATACTTTTCATATAACGTGATCGATGACACTCCGGCGTCTCAATCCGGCGGTTCTTGGTATTCCAATAGTAAGAATTATGATGTGACAGACAATACGCTCGAAGTGAATCGCATTGATGTGAAATCCGATTACATCGTCACGTCGTTGGCGCACACCGTCAAAGCCGGAGTGGATCTCCGCTATGCAGAGCTGAACAGCGCACTGGACCGGGCAACGCTTTATAACGGCGCGGACTCACGCTTGCATGCGTTGAACTCAATGAATCAAATGCTGCACACGACATTCAATTCTGTTTCCGCCTATCTTGAAGACAATATCTTCTTCAACACGAAGCTGAGCGCAAATGCCGGTGTGAGGTTGTTGAAATATTATTTCAATGGTGAAATTTTACTGAGCCCGCGAGCCGGCATGACGTATAGGCCCAATGCAGTCCATTCATTCGTCTTCACGTGGGGATTTTATTATCAGCCGCCGTATTTTTATGAAACCTGCGACAAAGATCTTACGACGGCAAAGTCGCTTGTGGCGCAAAAAGATGTGCAATATAATTTGAGCTGGGAATATCAGTTCAGGGAACGATCCAAATTCACAGCCGAAATTTTTTATAAGGATATGACAAAGCTCATTCCGTATTATGTCGATCAATTGCAATTGACGTATGGGAATGCCAATAATTATCGAGGCACGGCTGCCGGGATGGACCTGCAGTATGAAGGGGAGTTGGTGCGGGGAATGCGGACATGGATCGGCTACAGTTATTTGAATGCGCAAGAAAAAGACATGCGGAAGGCGTCATCCTATACGCCCAGGCCATTGGATCAGACGCATACGATCAGGATCTTTCTCCAGGACCATGGAAGAACGAATCAAAACCTTCAGGTGCATGTGTTATATCTTGTGGGATCGGGATATCATTATTATCCGATGATCAGCGTTCCGGGAACATCTCCGGGATCGTATGAGATCGTGCCTGATTTTTC
>DATGXR010000444.1:0-84752 GCA_035298825.1 Bacteroidota bacterium | reverse complement strand
GAGGCGTTCATACCGAATGAAGTGACGCGTGTGCGCTTCACGCTCAACGACATCAATCATCAATTCCGCGCAGGCCATAAGCTCATGGTGCAGGTGCAATCGAGCTGGTTTCCGCTGGTGGACCGCAATCCGCAACAGTTCGTCGACATCTATCACGCATCCGATGCAGACTATCAGAAAGCGACGCACCGCATTTATCACCAATCGCCTTCAGCCTCATCGATCGAAATCGGCATCATGAAATGATTCGTGTGCGCGTGTCCATACACATACGGTGCGCGCGCTTACACACACACACATACACAGCGCGCCCGCATACGCCTGCCGCGCGCTTTCGGTGAAACTCTCGTCTGGAATCGTGCACACACCACGCTTGACTCTCTCGCTCGGGCGCAGTATACTTACTTGAGCGGCGCGGCGCAAGGATGTGTGTGCTGTGCACCCGATGGTGGATAGGGCAAGGGATACAGATTTTTACACACTCATCAACTTCATTTCTCATGACACGACAACAGGCAATTCGGGAATTTTTGGGGCAGCGCACGCTGGCCATCGCGGGCGCATCGCGCAACGGCAAAAAATTCGGCAACGCCGTCCTGGTTTCGCTCAAGGCCAAGGGATATCGGATGCTGCCCGTGCATCCGAGCGCCGATGTGCTTGAGGGTGTGGCATGTTCACGCTCGCTGCGCGAGCTGCCGGAAGTTCCCGGCGGACTCGTCGTTGCGGTTCCGCCTGCCGAGACCGAAAAGCTCGTTGCCGAGGCGCACGAAGCCGGCATCACACGCATCTGGATGCAGTCGGGGGCGGAGTCACCCCGCGCGATCGCACTATGCGAGCAATACGGCATCACGCTCATCCACGGCGAATGTATTTTGATGTTCGCTGAACCCGCAGAATTATTTCATCGAGTGCATCGCTTCATATACAAGCTCACCGGCAAATATCCCGGCACGTAGCATCGAGCCGCTCCGTCTTTTTCTTTCCTCCTGTGCAGAAAGCGCCTCCGCATGCGCGCGCACACACAAACGGCTCGGGCGCGCGTAAGCCGTGGACAGATTAAAAATCTCCGCCCAATGTCCGGAAGACAAGCAGCAGGTTCAGCGCGATGATGACCGCCGTACACATCACAGCGGCGATTGTCGTGATGCGAACATTCTGAAGCGAGCCCATCAGCTTCGCATCGCGCGTGAATTTGATGAGCGGGATGACGGCGAATGGAAGCTGGAAGCTCAAGGCGACCTGGCTTAACACGAGCAATCGCAGCGGATCGATGCCTGCGGCGATCGATGCAACGGCCGGAATGATCACGATCAAGCGAAAGATCACGCGCCTGAGCCATGGGCGAATGTGCACGTGCAAGAATCCCTCCATCACGTACTGCCCTGCCATCGTGCTCGTGGTCGACGAGGCGATGCCAGAGGCCAGAAGCGCGATGGCAAAGATCATCGACGAAAAATTCCCGAACAGATACTTGAGCGTTGTGTGCGCCTCTTCGATCGATGCCACGTTCATATTACGCGAGGCGAACGCGCCGGCGGCCATAATGAGGATGGCCGAATTAACGAACCATGCGCCGTTAAGCGCGACGACCGAGTCGATGATTGCAAAGGCATAGGTCCGTTTCTTTTTCACCATCGAGGCATCGGGTGTGACGCGCGAGCGGATGAGATTCGAATGGAGATAGAGATTGTGCGGCATCACGGTCGCGCCCAAAATGCCGATCGCGACCAGGATGCTCTCAGAGTTGATTTGCGGCACAACCACGTGAAAGGGAATGGCGGCCCAATCGGGCCGCGCAAAAAAGAGTTCGATCACATACGAGGCGCCGATCACCGAGACGAACGTGATGATGACATATTCAAGCGGCCGGAAGCCATACTTCTGAAGCCAGAGGATGATGAACACATCGGCCGCGGTGATGAAGACAGCCGAGAGCAGGCTGATCTTGAACAGTAGGTAGATGCCGAGCGCTGCCCCGAGAAACTCGGCCAGGTCGGTTGCGATCATGGCCAGTTCCGCAGTCACCCACATCGTCATTGAGACAGGGCGGGAAAAATGTTCGCGGCAGTTTTCGGCCAGATCCTTGCCGGTGGCGATGCCGAGCTTGGCTGCAAGCGACTGCAATAAGACGGCCATCATGTTGCTCAGGAAGATTACCCACAAAAGCTGGTACCCGAAGCGCGCGCCACCGTCGATGCTTGTGGCCCAGTTCCCCGGATCCATGTATCCGACGCTCACCAGAAAGGCGGGTCCGAGATAGCGGAATGTATTTTTCGAAAAAATATATTTCCAGTCGAACAGCGGCACCTTCTTTTCGCCGGGCATCTGCGCCGCACTCTGTGTGCTCTCCATCGCCGTCGTCTCTTTTTCGTTCATCGAATAGGCCCCGAAAAATTTATAGTTCGCCGAAGAGTCTCAGCCATTCATCCACTTGTGATTTCGACAATCCGCCGGCTGAATCTGATTTTTCTTCTCCTCCTGTGTCAGTCTCGAACAGCATGCGCGCGAAGTACTTCGAGGTGTGCGTCGTGCACGCGCAGACGCGCGCGAAATTCAGGATTTCATGGTCCGACGAGATCACCACGAGCCACGCGCGGTTGGGGGCATGCTCGATCAGTTGTTTGATCTTCTCATCGGCCGAAAGGGGCGCGGCATACACGACGTGGATCGGCGCGCGCGCCGAGGCGAATTCGGCCGGCGGCTTCTGGCCGTCGAAGACGATCGTGCCCCTGAATTTTTTCCGGTGCGTCAATCCTGCCACATGCCCGATCAACTCCTCACGCGCAAGCACGGCGTCGCGCGTCAGGAGCTTCTTCAGCGACGGGATCGCATGGATCACATTGTATCCGTCAATAATATAATGAGGAAGCATGAGTTGTCATTCCTCAGCCGCACGGCGCGGCTGAACGGTGAACGGCTGCATCATTCATAAAATTTTTTCTTACCGCCTGTGCACCAGTGTTGCTGCCGATTGATCGGTCGGCAAAATCACGCAGTCCAGGATGTTCACATGCGCCGGACGGGTGGCGATAAAGCCCACGATATCGGCCACGTCCTCGCCGGACAGCGGCGTCATGCCTTTGTATGTCGCATCGGCGCGCGCGTGGTCGCCGTGAAAGCGCACCGTGCTGAACTCTGTATCGACCATGCCGGGAGAAATGACGCTCACACGGATCGGCGTGCCGAGCGTATCCATCTTGATGCCTTCGGTGAGCGCCTGCACGGCGTATTTCGAGGCGCAGTACACATTGCCTTTCGGATACACCGCATGTCCGGCGATCGAGCCCGTGTTGATGATGTGTCCCTCGTTTCGTTGGATCATGCCAGGCAGCAGCGTGCGTGTCACATAGAGCAATCCCTTCACGTTCGTATCGATCATTTCCTCCCAGTCCGCGATGTCGCCTTCCTGAAGGGGCGCCATGCCGCGCGCCAGACCGGCGTTATTGATGAGGATCGAAATGTTCTTCCACTCCTCAGGCAGCGAAGCGAAGGCCGCCTCCACTTCGTGCACGTGTCGCACATCGAGTGTCAGCGTCAACACATCCAGTCCGATGTGTTCCTTCCTGAGTTCCGATGCGAGCGCTTCAAGCCGTTCGGAGCGCCGGGCCGCAAGCAGAAGCCGGCAGCCCAATTGGGCAAATGTCCGGGCGCAGGCGGCGCCGATGCCGCTTGAGGCTCCGGTGATGCAAACGATTTTGTCTGTCAATGAAAACATGGGCCAGTAGGATCCTTTACAAAAATGTGTCGATGGGGGAGAAAGAAAACAAGAATCAGACGCCAGGAGCGCACGAGAGATTACGGACTGCTTCTGTAGGCAAGCCCGAACGGAGCGTAGCGCACGGTCAGACCTGCAATGAGCTGGTCGCCCTTGCCGAGGCTGATGAAGAGTCCGGGCGAGACGGGACCGAGATGAAAGACGCCGGGATAAATATTCAGTTTCGCTTTTTCGTTGATGCGGTCGGAGATGACAAGCGATGCAAGCAGCGAATTATCGCGGTCATAAAAAATGCCGCCAATCAGTCCCATCTCGACCGAGATCGTGCGTGCGCCGTTTGTCGAGTCGACATTGCGAAGCGCTTTGGCCACGAAGCCTCCGCCAACCGACACGCATTCGTGATTGTCACGGTGGAAGGAGAGTCCCAGCAGTCCGCTGTCGCCGAAATAATAAAAAAGACTTGTCTTGTCGACGAACGGCAGACGATATTTCATCACGAAATTATGTCCCTGGTTTTCGATTGTGTTATAGACCGGATTATAGGCGGGTTGCCCGGACCAGTCTGCCAGGTTGAGCGTGCGGCTGAAGAACTCGCATACCGCATCGCTTGTAAAAAGGATCACGCCGCCGACATCGAACAAATAGACATCGGCGATCGGGTCGACGTTCGGTCCGACATATTTGTCGTTCTCGACCGCCTCGTTCACAAAATGATAGGCCGCCACGGTGAGTCCGGTAAAAAGCGACGGCAGGGGAACATCGTGTGCATAGTACCATTCAAGCAGCATGCGGCTTTCCATGCCGCCGCCGATCAGGTGCAGCGTGTAGTTGGGGAAGTACTGGGCCTTGTCGATCTTCAGGCTCACGGGAATGACTTCGTTGCCGATGAAGCGTCCCCAGCCGTACTTGTTGATCTGCGTGAATGGATCCTTGAGATTGTTCCACACATTTTTGGCGCCTGTGCCGAATTTGATTGTCGAGAGCTCTCGCGAATGCGAAGCCGACTGCAGGATGTCGAAGCCTCCGTTAATGATCAGCGAAGCGGGAGTGTACAAGGCCTCGGATCCGTAGGTGCGGCCGTGGTAAAAATACGGCGGACCGGAGGAAAGCACAACCGGCGCAAGCGGCTGCTGTTGCGAAGCAGGGTGTTCGAGGGCGGGATCTGGCGAAAGGGATGTGTTTGCGCCGGGCAGCTGTTGCTCGCCGGTTTGGGCGCACAGGGTCGCGGAAGAAAAAATCACGCAAAGCACAACAATTCCCAGAGCGATCGTATGTCGTTGTGTGTGTGGACGCATTCGTTTTGTTTCCCCTCAAGTGATCGCTTGCTCCCGCCCCCGTTTTCTGCTTATGCTGCGATATTCATCAGCAGACGTCACGTCGTTTGCGTTTACACAGTGTGTGAAGATCGTTCGGCGCCTTGTGCTTACAGATCGATCATATCAACGCTTGAATCCTTCAAGTACGGCTTGAAGTGAGGATCGGACAGTGAACAGAGTTTTTTGACGATCTCGGCAACCCGTCGTCCGTTGGTGAGACAGGTTTCGACATCCTTCGGGAACTCTGCATGATTATCGGCATTGAACCGTTTTTTCATCACCTGAAGCGTGAGCATCATGATGCCCAGGGGATTATTGATCTCGTGGCCGATCGTGACGGCGAGTTCGGTGATGGCCCGCTGATGCTGATAACTCATCAGTTCCTTCTGCAGCGCGGTGATGCGCACACCGACGTTGATGCGCGCCAAGAGCTCCTTGTCCTGAAACGGTTTGGCCAGATAATCATCGGCGCCTTCGTCCATGCTGCTGATCTTGTCGTCCTGTTTGTCGCGGGCCGTTAAAAAAATGAAATAGGTAAAGCGAAGCCGGGCATCGGCCTTGATTTTGTGACAGAATTCGATCCCGTCCATCTTCGGCATCATCCAGTCGGAGACGATCACATCGGGAAGATGCTCCTGCGCCAGGGCGAAGGCTTCTTCGCCGTCGACAGCCGACAGCACTGAATAGCCCTGTCCGGATAGCCGTTTTTTCAGGTAAAGACGAATAAATTCATCATCGTCTGCGACTAAAATGGTTGCCGCCATAATATACTTTCAAATAAGTTGTCCGGTGTCGGGGAGTTTCGGTTCGACGAAGATCACTTTTTCCCTGTCGAGTGTGACTGTTCCGGCAGGGACGCCTTTGGGTTTATGAACGAATTTTTTTTCGGTCATTGCCACAGGAACCGCCGACGCATTTTTCATCTTGCTGTAATACGCGGCGATTGAAGCCGCCTGATGGATTGCTTTTTTTGTCGGCTCGCCCGAGGCGCTTGCCACCTTCAGTACGACGTGCGAACCGCTGGAGCCTCTGGCATGGAACCACAGGTCGTTCGGTCTTGCATATTTTGTTGTCAGAAGATCGTTGTTGTCGCTGCTTTTTCCTGCCAACACCTGAAAGCCTCCTTCAACCGTGAAGATGCGGAAAGGGGGCAGTTGTTCGCGTTCTGTGTCTGTCATGTATCCCAACTGTTTCAACAGCGGTCCGTGTGCGGCGATGAGTGATTTCATGGCATCGCGCGTTTGGGCCGCCTGACATTCTTTGAGTAAAGGACGAAGCGCATCGGCATGTGTTTCAAGCCAGGAGCGCCGCTGCCGCGCTTCGAGCGCGGCTGATTTTGCATGTTTTGATTTCTGGAAATAACGCTCGGCATTCTGCACGGCCGAGAGCGACGGATCGAGCGCAATCTGATGACGCACCGCGGGATCCGAAAAATCTTCAAGGCGGATCGTTTCCATCCCCTTGTCGATGCGTCCGAGATTGGCCATCAAGAGCATGCCGAAGCGCTCATAGTCTGCGGCACGGTCGTGGCGCGTCTGGTCTTGTTGCATGCGCTCAAGCGTGCGTTCGGTGCGTGCGAGCTCATGCTCAAGCCACGATTGCAGCGTTTCTTTCTGAGCGCCGAACGACGCGCGGGCTTTGGATGCCGAGACAAACCGGCGCACGCCCTCGAACAAATCACGAACGAGTTCTTCGCGATAGGCGGACTTTGATTCAAGCCGGCTAAGCGAAAAACACACAGCGCGAGCGTCGTCCCAATAAATCCGCGACTCGGGCGCAGTAGTATAATCTAACAAATCCGACACACTCTGTAAAGATGAATCGTAGAGGCGCTGAAGATTCTCGCTTGCTGCCACATGCGCAGCTGAGGCCTCAGGATCGATGCGGCAGCGCCAGAGAAGTTCTTCCGCAAGTTCGGCGCCCAATTTCGGAATCGATGCCTTGAGCGCGGCAAGCGCCGTTGCTTTGCCCGAGTGCTGAAACGTCTGTGTGAATGCATCGCGCGTGCCGGTGATCCGTTGGGCCTCCGATGGATGAAGCAGGGGCGTCAGTGCGTGCCACTGCAACCTGAGTGTTGCGGCCGGATGTTCTTCCAATAACGCTTCTTTATGCAGAAAACAATCGATCATGCTGTGGTCGGCAGCATAGGCCAGAATATTGGCGCGCACGCCGAAAAATTCACATCGCACTTCCCGTCCGTCCGCGAACTCAAGGCTCAATATGCGGTCCAGACCGTCGCAGGCGATGCGGGACACTTCTGCGCCGACAAATTCGGGAAAGAGATCCGCTGCATTGTGACGGGCCCTGGTATTGCCGTCTGTCACGATCAGGGCATTTTCTGCCGGAACGCACGAAAGAATGATCGTTGTTATTGAAGTACCCCGCTGGCAGACGATCGACAGCCGGCGTTTTTCCTGCGTATAGACTTCCAGGATCCGGGCTGTGCGCAGGCGCCCATCCAGGAGCCGGGCACTGTGCATAAGGGTAAAATAGTTCGAGATCATTCAGTCGTTATCCACATTTCGTCCAAAAATATACGAAAATTACGCCACTTTCAAAACCCGGGATGTGGATAACTTGGTGAAAAGCTTGTGGAAAGGTTTTCCTTGTCATTCAAGCCGAATTTTCGTAATTTTCAAGTTACGGTGTGAATTACCCATCATCGACTTTCCGGATAAAAACCATAGAGAAACGAGAGCCTGCGAACAATGATTGAAAGTATGACGGGATATGGACGCGGAGAATCTTCGCGCCGGGGAATGAGTTTTACGGTCGAGCTTCGAAGTGTCAACAACAGGTTTTTAGAGATCACCTCGCGTCTGCCCCGAAGCCTCTCGTTCCGTGAAAACGAGATCAAGGAAATCATCCGCTCGAAAATCAACCGGGGCAAGATTACGATCAACGTGACCGAGCAGAAGGAATCGACCGGCACGGAGCTTTCGATCAATAAAGCGGCCGCCAAATCATATTACGCGCTGCTGAACCAACTGCGCAAGACGGTGAAGATCCGGGAAACGGTGAAACTCGAGCATCTGATCCAGTTCTCGGAGATCTTCGAGCCCGGCACCGACGGCGAGGAAGAATCGGCCATCGAGTGGAGCGTTTTCGAAGAAGCGCTGCGTCAGGCGGTCGATTCGCTCAAATCGATGCGGGCCAAAGAAGGCGAGGAGCTTTCGAAAGATCTGATTGCACGCGTGGAGCATATCGATCAACGGCTTGAGGCGGTCGAGCGCTTGTCGCGCGAGCGCATTCCGGAAGAACGCACTCGGTTGACCGAGCGCATTGCGGCGCTGCTGGATGATCCGAAAGTGCTCAACGCGCAGCGGCTCGAGCTCGAGATTATCATGCTGGCCGACAAGTGGGATGTGACGGAAGAATGCGTCCGGTTCCATTCGCATAATAAATTTTTCCTTGAAGCGCTCCGCCTGACCGATGCGGCCGGCCGTAAATTGAATTTCCTCATCCAGGAAATGAACCGCGAAGCCAACACGATCGGTTCGAAGTGCAGCGACATCGAAATCGCGCATCACGTGGTTGAAATCAAGGAAGAGCTCGAAAAGATACGCGAACAATTGCAGAACATCGAATGAGCACTCCGAAACTGTTTGTGATCGCTGCTCCGAGCGGAGGAGGAAAAACATCGATCGTCAAAGCGTTGCTTGAAAGGCATCCCGAATTTCAGTTTTCCGTTTCCGCAACGACGCGTCCGATGCGGCCGGGCGAAACTGACGGCAAAGATTATTTTTTCCTTGCCCGCGCGCGCTTTCAGGAACTGATCGCACAGGGCGAACTTGTGGAGTACGAGGAGCTCTACGGTAATTATTACGGCACGCTGAAATCGGAGACCGACCGCGCGCTCACGCACGGGTCCTCGATGATCTTCGATGTCGATGTGCGCGGCGCGCTTTCGATCAAGCACATGTACGGTCCTCAGGCCGTGCTGATCTTCATCGCTCCGCCGTCGATCACGGTGCTTGAAGAGCGTCTTCGCAATCGCAGGACAGAAGACGAGGAAACCCTGCGCCGCCGCATGGAGCGCTGGGAAATGGAACTCGCAACCGGAAAAAAATTTGACCATACGATCGTCAACGACCACTTGCCGCGGGCGATCGATGAGGTCGACAGTATTATCATACATCATTTGTCACACACAACACGCAACAACTAACCCAGAAAGAGGGTGCTATGCCGATTAAACCAATTGAAATCTCCGTGCTTGAATCGAAGGCCGCCAACGTCTATGAAGCGATTGTCGTCCTGTCGAAGCGCGCGCGCCAGATCAATGAAGAGACCAAACTCGAATTCAATCAACGCGTCGAAACGATCCAGGCTCTTCAGCCGACAGTCAATGCCGAAGAAGAAGAGACCGAATCGAATCCGGATCAGCTCAAGATTAGTCTTGAATTCGAAAAGCGCTCCAAGCCCACCGAAGAGGCAATCGGCGAACTGTTGAACGATCAGCTCGAACACCGCTACAAAGAAACGGATCAGTCGAAGTAATGTCGGACTTGCGCGCGCACACGCACTGTGTTCGCGCGCGCAGAGCTCGACATACACACACACTATAGATGCTTTCTTAGGCGCCACACACACACATACAGATACGCTTGTTATGCTGACCGGAAAAAAAATTCTACTCGGCGTCTGCGGCGGCATCGCCGCCTATAAAATGTGCATGGTCGTGCGCCTGCTGAAGAAAGCGGGCGCCGAGGTGCGCGTTGTGATGACGCCTTCGGCGACGCAATTCGTGGCTCCTCTGACATTCTCCACACTCACACAGGAAGAGGTCCTTGTCTCGCTGTGGCCCGAATCGGTGCACGCTTCGACACAGGCCGGAGTGCGCCATATCGATCTCGGACTCTGGGCCGATTGCATGGTGATTGCGCCTGCCACCGCCAATACGATTGCCAAGCTTGCGCTGGGACTTGCGGATTCGGCGCTCACGTCGATTGCGCTGGCGCTGCGCGCGCCGTTGATCGTGGCCCCGGCGATGGATGTGGATATGTACGCCCACCCGGCCGTCCAACAAAATGTTTCAACGCTCCGCCAGCGCGGGGCGTTCATCCTGCCGCCCGAGCGGGGATCATTGGCAAGCGGTCTCTCGGGTGAAGGCCGGCTGCCGGAACCGGAAACGATCGTCGAGTACGTCTCATCCGTGCTTATGCCGATTGAATCGGACTTGCAAGGCAAGCGCATCCTGATCTCGGCCGGTCCCACATACGAGCCGATCGATCCGGTGCGCTTTATCGGCAATCGTTCATCGGGGAAAATGGGATTTGCCCTGGCGCGCGCTGCCGTTGCGCGCGGAGCGATTGTGACGCTTGTGACCGGTCCGGTCTCGCTTCCCACGCCGCAGAATGTGACGCGCGTGGATGTGGAGACAGCGCGCCAGATGCACGATGTGATGCTTCGACTCTATCCGGACAACGATCTTGTCATCATGGCTGCGGCCGTGGCCGATTATACCCCGGCTGCAGTCGAGCCGACGAAAATCAAGAAACAAAAAAGCGGCACCGACTTGCTCCTTGAACTCAAGTCGACCACCGACATCCTCCGGGAGCTTGGCGCGCGCAAGCACGGCGTCATCGTCGGCTTTGCGCTTGAAACGGACAACGAACTTGCGCATGCTCAGGAAAAGCTGCGCAAAAAGAATTGCGATATGATCGTGCTCAACAGCATCAACGACGAAGGCGCGGGCTTCGGCACCGAGACGAACGTCGTCACGCTTGTGAAAAAAGACGGCAGCGCCGAAAAGCTGCCGCTGTTATCGAAAGACGAAACGGCGTCGCGCATTCTGGATGCGGTCGTTCAACTGCTGCGAAACAGCCTCCAGCACCAGGAGCATGCACATCAATGAATGACGACGTTCAATCGACGCTCCTGGCCGTCCAGAACTTTCTTCGGCAGCAGCGTGAGCTTTCAGGAAATACGATCTATCGCTCCACTTCGCGTCCTGCGGCGTTGACACAGGAAGCGGGTGCGCGTGAGAGCACGATACTCCAGGCCATATCACCGCAATCAGCAGTGCACGAGCAGGAGTCAGAACAGTACTCCGGGGAGGGGCTTGTGGCAACAAAAAAGAAATCACTCCAGGCGCCGTCACCCGCGCCGACGCAGCCGCCTGCTGCATCACGAAAGGGAGTGCGAGGCTGCAACGAATTGTGGGAGACGGCCTCGACGCTTGCAGCACTCAATGAGTACATCCGCCAATGCGCCGACTGTCCGCTTGCATCAACGCGGACGAATTTCGTTTTCGGCGTCGGTCCCTCCAACGCCCGCGTCATGGTGATCGGCGAAGCGCCTGGAGCCGACGAGGACGCACAGGGCGAACCGTTTGTGGGCAAGGCCGGACAGCTGCTGAATAAGATCCTCGAATCAATTCAGTTCAAACGCGAAGACGTCTTCATCGCCAATATTCTCAAGTGCCGTCCGCCCGGCAATCGCCGGCCCCTGCCCTCTGAGGTCGAACACTGCGAGCCGTACTTGTGGAAGCAGATCGAGCTCGTCAAACCGAAACTCATCTTGTGTCTCGGACTCACCGCCGCGCAAACGCTGCTGAAAACGACCAGCTCGCTGGGCGTACTCAGGGAATCATTGCAGGAATATCGCGGCATTCCGCTTGTTGTCACCTACCATCCGGCGGCTCTTCTGCGCAATCCGAACTGGAAGCGTCCGACCTGGGAGGATGTCAAAAAATTCAGAAAACTCTATGACGAACTGCCCTCAGGGCAATGACGCGCATAGACCAGACAGAGGACACCGCACCGATGATGTATCAGCAGGACACACAGCAGACGAAATTCCAGACAGCACATCCTGAAGGGCGCATCCCGCCCCAGGCGACCGATATCGAAATGGCCGTGCTCGGGGCGATGCTGCTTGAAAAAAACGCGATCGCCCGCGCGCTTGAAATTCTCGACGACTCGGTCTTCTACAAGCCGGCGCACCAGAATATCTTCAAGGCCGTGGTGAGTCTGTTCGAAAAAAACGAAGCCGTCGATTCGATCACGCTTGCCGAGGAGCTGCGCCGGCGCGGACAGCTCGACCAGATCGGAGGACCGGTCTATTTGTCGGATCTCACGATGCGTGTCACTTCGGCGGCTAATATCGAATATCACGCGAAGATCGTGCTTGAAAAATCGCTCCTGAGGAATCTCATCGGCGCTTCGAGCGAGATCTCCTCGCGCGCCTTCAACGAAGCCGAAGATGCGCTCGATCTGCTCGACGAGGCAGAACAGAAAATTTTCAAGATTTCCGAGAAGCGATTGAAAAAAAGTTTCACCGCGATGAACGACGCCGTGTTTTCAACGATGGAGATGCTTGAAAAAATCCACGGCTCATCGGGCGGTGTGACCGGCGTGCCGTCGGGATTCTCACGGCTCGATAATCTCACGGGCGGCTTTCAGCCCTCGGATCTGGTCATCATCGCCGCCCGTCCCTCGATGGGAAAGACGGCATTCGTCTTGTCGGTTGCCAGAAACGCCGCGGCCGATCACAATATTCCGATCGGATTCTTCAGCCTTGAAATGTCCGCTCAGCAGCTCGTGCTGCGTCTGATCTGCGCCGAAGCCAGAGTCGATGCGCACTCTGTGCGCACCGGACGCCTGCCCGATGATCAGTGGCGCCAGCTCTCAACAAGAATCGGAAAACTGTATCAGGCGAAGATCTTCATCGACGACACGCCGGCCCTCGGCATTCTCGAACTGCGCGCGAAAGCGCGCCGATTGAAGGTCGAACACAATATCGGAATGGTCATCGTCGACTATCTCCAGCTGATGCAGGGACCGAAGTCGGCGCAGAGCCGCGAGCAGGAAATCTCCATGATCTCGCGCTCGCTCAAGGCCCTGGCCAAGGAACTGAATATCCCCGTGCTTGCGCTCTCGCAGCTGAACCGCTCGCTCGAAACCCGGCCCGACAAACGCCCGATGCTTTCTGATCTTCGCGAGTGTGTTGTCGGAGACACACTCGTGCTGCTTGCCGACGGACGCCGTGTGCCGATCCGCGATCTTGTCGGACAAACGCCGTCGGTCCTGGCTGTCGATGAACACAACAATATTGTTGTGGCACAAAGCGATCTCGTGTGGATGGTCGGGAAAAAACCTGTCTATGAAATGACATTGGCCTCCGGCAGAAGCATTCGCGCGACGGCAAAGCACAGGATGCTCTCCGGAGCAGGGTGGAAGCAGATCGACGAATTGACAAAAGGAGATCGCATCGCCGTGGCACGCGAACTGCCCGAACCTGCCAATCCTGTCCGATGGCCGGATGACCGGGTGATCCTGCTTGGACATCTCATTGGAGACGGCAGCTATCACTCGCAACAGAAGCGAATTCCTTCGGCTGCTTTCCAACTCGGCAATGATCAGATCGCATTGCTGTTGCGGCATCTGTGGGCAACCGACGGATGCATTTGGTGCCATCCGGACAAGCACCGCGAGGCGCATGCAATCGTGTACTTCGCAACATCAAGCTGCGGCCTTGCCCATGATGTCAGCAGTCTCCTGTTACGCCTTGGGATCGTTGCGCGCATCAGATCGGTGCAGCAAAAAAGCGGCACACCGTTGTACACTGTGACCATCTCGGGCGATATGCAAAAATTATTTTTAGATAAGGTCGGTGTATTCGGTCCGCGCGAGAAACAAGCCGAGACGCTTGGCGATTGGCTCTCACGCGTTCATCATAACACCAACGTGGATACGCTGCCTGTGGAAACATGGGCTCATGTGAAGCGTGTCATGATGGATCAGCACGTCTCTCAGCGAGCAATGGCGGCGATGCGACACACCTCGTACGGAGGAACAAGTCACTACCGATTTGCCCCCTCACGCGAAACGATGAACAGCTATGCCGAGCTTTTACATGATGACGCGCTTCGCGAATGCGCCGAGGACGGATTATTCTGGGATCGAATCGTCTCGATCCATGCAGTGGGTGAAGAAGATGTCTACGATATGACTGTGCCCGGACCGGCTTCCTGGATCGCCGATTCGATCGTCACACATAACTCGGGCGCCATCGAACAGGATGCCGACGTCGTGATCTTCGTGCACCGTCCAGAGAAATACGGCTTGCAGAAAGATGACGGCTCATCGGCCGAAGGCGTCGCTGAAATCATCGTGGGCAAACATCGTAACGGTCCGACCGACGAAGTAGAGCTGGCGTTCGTCAAGCAGTATGCGCGATTTGAAAATCTGGCGCTGCCGTCGTTCGAGAATTATGCGCCTCCGCCGGGCGGCGAAGAAGTCGCGTTTTAAAGAAAGGCATCAAGACGCATCATGGATCGACGAAAATTTTTGTGTGTCGGAGCGCTCGCTGCACTCACACCATTTGGCGCGCGCACCTCGTTTGCAAAATCACTCCAGACGGCCGCCGTCTCTGCCGGATTGAGCGAAGACGAGGCGATCTGCAGGGCAAAATTCGATTTTGCGGTTTCGCGAAACCTCTTCGAGCGTCCGATCAACGAAGTGATGATCGAGATCGGCCGCTCCTTTATCGGCACCGACTACGCAGGCCATGTGCTCGAGACTGCGGGCGAGGAAAAACTCGTGATCAATCTGCGCGCGCTCGATTGTGTCTCGTTCTACGAAAACTGCCTCGTGCTTGCGCGCTGCATCAAGCTCAAGGCCACGACATTCGACGAGTACAAAAAGCAACTGCAGTTCGTGCGCTACCGCGGCGGCATCATCAACGGTTATCCGAGCCGCCTGCACTATACGACGGATTACTGGTTCGACAACGAGAAAAAAGGCGTGCTGAAGGTGGTTACACGGCAGATCGCCGACGACAAGAACATCCAGCCGATTCCGAAGCCGATCAATTTTATGACAACGCACAGGCAGTTGTATGCGCAGCTTGCCAACGATGCGTTTTTTGCCGAAGTGAAAAAGCAGGAAGACGCCATCAATGCGCGAGATCTCGTGTTCCTTCCGAAGGGCAACGTGCATATGTTCGCAGACAAGATCAAGACCGGCAGCCTCATCGGCATCACGACGAACCTCAAGGGCATGGATATCAAGCACACGGGATTGGCCATCCGTCTCGATACCGGCGAGCTGCATTTTCTCCATGCGCCGATTGCGGGAGCGAAGGTGCAAATCACACAGGCGCCGCTGCATGATTATCTTGCAAAGTTCAAGGACGATACAGGCATCATTATTGCCGAAGCGCTCGAGCCAGCGGCCTGAGTATCATACGATCGGGCCCGGACGCGGTTCGTTTCCTGTTGTGTAGAATTCCTTCAGCACGCGCGCGGCGAACTTTCCGCGGCAGGTATAATCGATCGCTTCGCGCGCTCCCGGCACCGCTTCCCAATTCCACCAGAATATTCCGGCGCACCATGGCCGGCTTCCGAAGTATTTCAAGACGGCAGTGTAGTAGCATGCCTGCGCCGATTCATCCGCGCGCGTCGAGCCATGGGACGCGTCTGAAGAGTCGGCCGGATCGATGAGCGCGCCTGCAACCGAGCGGCAGCCGCATTCGGTGAGCACGACTCTTCTGCCTGTGCGCACGGCAAGCGCCGAGAGTCTCGCGCCGTGCGCGTGAAGTCTTGATTCCGCCTCGGCGTCGGCCGGCAGCGCGTGTGTGACCGAGCCGGCGATCGGGAGATACGCGCTCACGCCGATCAAGTCCAGCTCGTTCCAGAATGAGATCTGTTCGTATTCGGGGACGGCATCGAATAGCCCGGTCCAGTTCGATGAATAGGTGAGCATCCCAGAGTAGACCGAACGGATATCGGCGATGAGTGAGCGCCACTGTGCGCTGAATCGTTCCTGTGTCGCCGAGATGAGCTCGGTGCCGATACAGAGCATCTCGATGTGTTCCTCGGATGCAAGCCGGGCGTACTTCATCATCATCTGCGCGTATGCAGTAAACCATGCACCGGCTCTATCGGGTGTGATCCTGGCACGCCACTCTCCCGAGTAACAATCCACATGGGGCTTCAACATGATGCGAACGTGCTCGCTGCGAGCGTCGCGTACGGCAATGCGGAGATCGTCCCGGCTCGATGTGCCATACCACGGCTTGCCGGTTTCGGGATTCGTGTGTGTTGTATGCGGAGCGATCTCAACCGAATGAGCATGCCGTTGGAATTCAAAGAATGTGAGCGCGATCCAGGTGCTTCCTGTCTGCGCGCGCAAATCACGGATGGCCGAGCCTCTTGCGCCCTGCTCGAATCCGTCGCATGCAAATGATGTATATGCGTATCCCTTGAAATACATCAGAACTTCCTTCTTCTTGTTCCTCGTCTCGGCACAACGACTGGCCGGGTTTCGTGCGCTAAAGCGGCGCGGCCACGACGGCCGCATCTTTGAGCGTGCGATAGACCGTGCCCTCGAGATTGAGCGCTTCAAGATAGACAATGTAAATGCCCAGGCGCACACGGCGGCCGGCATCATCCATTCCATTCCAAAAAAACGTGCCGGTCGATGCCGAGGGTTCATTGTTGGCAAGCGTGCGCACGAGTCTGCCTGCAAGATCGTAGATACGCACGCGGATGGAAAGCGACGTCGATTGCAGCGCGTAGGAAATTCCAAGGAAGTCGTCCCTGCCGTCTCCATCGGGTGAGAACGGATTGGGCGAAAGCACAAGCGACGCATCGCGCGGAAGGGATAGGGTGAAGATTGAATTCTTCGATCCCGGCGTTCCTCCTTCGCGGTTGACGCATGTGCTCCAGTTGCGCGCGTCCTGTGCCGGAAGTTCGGGATTGATCCGTTCAAGCGATCGCCCGGCAGTCGCAGTGCGCGCACGGTGCCACGAGGGGGCGTATGCGACTTCGTCGATTACCGTGCCTGTGTGGTCGCACAGTGCGATCGTGTCTCCTGTATTGTTCAGGCCGAGTGACGAGACCACGAACAGGATCGGAGGATCAGTAACTGATGCGACTCGTGAGATCATCGCGCCGATCGAAGAGTCCGCAGCGATGACACCGTACGATCCTGCGGGAATCATCCGGTGTGCGCGCGGCGACAGGCCGATCACCGTGCGATCGGTGTTTGTGGCGTGCGGATCATCGGTGATGAAACATCCGAAGAGATCGCAGTTCTCGGTTGAGCGATTATAGAACTCGATGTATTCGCATTGTCCGGCTGTCGACGACGGCTCGTACATGATCTCGTTGATCACCAATGAGCGTTCGCGTATGGATGTCGTCAACACAAAACGGACGGTATTGTTCGTCGTATCCTCATCGCCCTCACCGACGATGATGCGGCCGCTCAAGACGTGCGTGCCGGGAGCGACAGAAGGATAGACAATCGTGCACGGGCACGAATCTCCGGAGGCGGCAAATGCGTGCGTGAATGCGGCCGATGCCGCCACGCGTCCGAGCGTCGAATCATAGAGCTCGGCAGTCCAGGTGCAGGTGCACGGCGTGCTGGCGCGGTTGCGCACATTCAGGATGCAGGCGATATCCGTGTTCGGCAGCAATGGGCCTGACGGCAGCTTCACCATTGAATCAAGACTGAGATCGCGCGCGCGTGCGACTGTGAGTGTGATGTCGTCGAATCGGAGCGTACCGGTTGCGCCCGTGCCGTTGCCAAGCGTGCGCCAGCGAAAGCGTACCGAGTCGCGATCGTTGATCGAATCAGGAAGCGCGAGGACGCGCCGGACATAGGCTGATGAGGAGGCAAGCAAGAGCGTATCCGAGAAGCGTCTCCAGGCAAGCGAATCGTTCCCGATGGCATACTCGACAACGAGTCCGGATGTGAAGGAGCTCGAGCGGCGTTCAAAAAATTCAAGCGTCTGCGCCGTGCGCGATCGGAATGAAAACAACGGGCTCACGAGCGCCTGCGGGATGCGCGCGTCGGTGGCAAGGACGGCATTCGGCGCCGAATAGGCGGTCGATGACGTTGTGGAAAAATCGCCCGATGAGGCTTTCGCCTTCGTCGTGCTCCATCCGGCAGGCAGCAGTGGCGCGCGCGCCGAATCGAATGATTCGTGATAGGGGAAGGTGCGTATTTGTGATGTCAGTGTTGAAACGCAGATGGCACATCCCCCCAGGAGAACACACATGCCGCGCCGCATCGTCATCGTGTCGCACACGCTCCTTTCTCTAATATGTACCGACAGAAGAAGTATCTGCAAAATAAGACGAAGACCGCAGAGAAGCAAGCCGCGTGAAGAATCCATTCCCGACATATTGAATGTCTGCCCATTTGTTGGTATCATTGATAAGGAAAGGAGCCATACATACACACACACTCGCTCACTCTCACAACTCACACGCAGCATTATTATCCATGCCGATTCCATGCGCACACTATTTAGATCGTTTCAGACTTATCCTCTGCGCTATCTCTTCGTGTGCGTCCTTATTATCTGCCTCCTGACGCTCTATCCGTATAATTTCCTACAGCGCAACAACGTCCGTCCGGAAGGCGACGGGCTCGCATTTTCACTGCCCGGCACCGCCTATACGATCAGGCCGCACGAGGCGCTGTCGTACCTCTATCAGTTCACGTTTCTGCTTCAGGTGACGCCCGATGAAGGTGAAGAAGTCGGAAGGTTTGCGCGCATAATGAGCTCGGGCCGCAATGTCTACGACCAGAATTTTTCGATCGGCCAATGGAGGAGCCAGCTCAATGTGCAATTCTTCAATCGTGATTCGAAACAGTTCAACGAACTAACCATTCCCGATGTCTTCAGGAAGGGAAAGCAGTCCTGGATCGCCCTCACGTTCAACGGGACAACCGTGCGGTGTTATGTGGACGGGATCAAGAAGGCCGAGCGCCGCACAGGGCCGATGGCGTTGACGCAGTGGGATTCAACCTATCCGATCATCTTCGGCACCGATCCGTCGGGAAAACAGCAGTGGGAGGGAACCATTCATTCGGCGGCGATTTTCGATCGTGCATTTAAAGCGGCAGAACTTCGGCATCCGGACTTGATTTTTAGGAAATATTCATCTATCATCCATTATGAATTCGGTCGGCGCGCGGAGCAGTTCATACCATCGATCGGTTCGGATCCTGATTCGGTGTTCATTCCGGCGTTCTATATGCCGTATAACCGGAGTACGCTGTTCGATTCATTTCGCATTATGGGGAGGCAGCGCTTATATATCCGCGATATCGTTGCCAATGTGTTTTTCTTCCTTCCGATTGGTTTTTTTTCTGCGTTAGCGCTACGGCGCACTGTCAACGGGATGGTGTTTGTCACGATCCTGTCGATGTGTTTCGGTATGATCTTGAGTGTGAGTATTGAATCGCTGCAGATCTTTTTACCGAGCCGGTTCTCGAGCCTGCTCGATGTGGTGAGCAACACGCTCGGAGCGGCGCTCGGCGCCCTTGTCACCGTCGTGATCGCACGATCGATTTCCCGGCACGAACCGGGACGCACATAAGGCACATGCGCGGCACCATTCTGCCATGATTTGGTGTTCTATCAACACAGACGCAGACACACGCCGACACAATCATCCTGGTACAGTTGCAGGCGCGGTCTGCACAAGAGACATCACTCACTCATCCATGTCCAAATAAAGGAATCCGTTCTATGCTCACAAGCAGCGATGTGCTAATGGTCGATGCCGAACGTGAAATCGAAAAAATCGCGCAGACCATTCGGACCACCGTGCGCCAAACGGTTCGCCGACGGGGAGCCGTCGTCGGCGTCTCAGGCGGGATCGACAGTGCCGTCTGTGCGGCGTTGTGCGTGCGCGCCTTTGGCAGCGCACACGTCCTGGCCCTGCTGATGCCCGAACGCGACTCTTCTGAGACGTCGCGCAGACTGGGCCGGCAACTGGCCGAGCGATTCCAGATCCCGTGCGTCGAAGAAGATATCACGCCCGTGCTCGAAGGCGCCGGATGCTACAGACGGCAGCTTGAGGCCATCCGCCATCTGTTTCCGCAGTACGGCGAAGGATGGAAAAACAAGATCGTGCTTCCTTCGATCCTCGACGGCGACCGGCTGAATGTTTCGCGCCTGACCGTGCAAACGCCGCAGGGCGAGTATTGCACCGAGCGGCTGTCGATGGAGGACTACCTGCAGCTTGTGGCGGCAACAAATTTCAAGCAGCGCATCCGCGCGATGATGGAATATTATCACGCCGACCGTCTCAACTACGCCGTGTGCGGTACGCCCAACCGGCTTGAATACGACCAGGGATTTTTCGTCAAGGGCGGCGACGGACTTGCCGACTTCAAGCCGATCGCCCACTTGTATAAGACGCAGGTCTACCAATTGGCGCGCGCGCTCGGTGTGCCCGACGAAATCGTCTCGCGTACGCCCACCACCGATACGTACTCGCTTGAACAGACGCAGGAGGAATTTTATTTCGCGCTGCCGTACGATAAAATGGATCTTTGCCTCTACTCATACAATAACAATATCACACCCGACGATGCCGCCGCCGAGCTCGGTTTGAGGCCCGAGCAGGTTGAGCGCATCTACAAGGACATCGAATCGAAGCGGCGGGCGACATTGTCGCTGCATCTGCCGGCGCTCACGATGGAACCGGTTGAGCCGATCTGCGCCTTGATCGATGATGTGAAGAAGGGTTCATAGACGTTGTGTTCACTTGCATGCTCCACAGGATACACGTTCCTGAATTAACAAACATTGAAGGCAGCATCGTATCAACTACGCACATCCTTGAGGAACCACTCTATGATACAGGAGAAGGTACACGAAGAAGTCCAGCGCTTCATCCAGAAAAATTTTACATTCGACGACACACGCACGATCGACGGATCGACATCCCTGCTTGGCAGCGGTATCATTGATTCGACGGGGATTCTGGAACTCATCGGTTTTCTTGAAACGACATACGGATTGAAATTTCAAGACAATGAACTGGTCGGCGAAAATTTTGACTCGATCGACAAGATCACGGACTTCCTTTCAACGAAAGTCAATGGCCGCCAATGATGTTTCTTGTTTGATCACACAGAAAGATAAAGACCCGAAAACCAGAGAAAGTATGTGTGTGTGCGGATGGACCCGCCGCGGCATCGATGCGAGAGAGAGTGCGCGCGCGGGGAGGCGTACGAACAATCGAAGGGGATCATTCCAATGCTGATACATGAGTATCTTTCACGCACAGCGACACGGCTTCCAGAGAAGACCGCCCTGGTCTGCGGCAAGCTGCGGGCCTCATACAGGATGATCGATGAGAGGGCGAAGAATTTCGCCGCCTTCCTGCGCACGCAGGAACTTGAACGGGGAGACCGTGTGGCGGTGTTCATCGACAGCAGTCTCGAAACGGTTGTCGCGATTTTTGGCATCCTGGAAGCCGGCGGATGCCTGGTGATCGTCAATCCCTCAACACATGCTGAACGGCTCGGCTTCATTCTCAACGATGCCGGAGCGAAGTTCATCGTCGCTTCCGTTGAAAAACTCGCGACGGTCGAACAAGCACTCAAGAATTCCTCGCTGCCTGCGCGTCCCGGTATCATCCTCACGGGGCCGGCCGAAGATGACGATCGCTATATGAGTTTTGAGCAGGTCACCAACACGCTCCTGCCTTTTACACCGGTGAAGATCATCGACGCCGATCTGGCTGCGATCATTTACACTTCGGGTTCGACGGGCCAGCCTAAAGGAGTGACACACCTGCACCGCACGATCAACAGCGTCGTCGACGTCGTGGCCGAATATCTCGAACACACGGAGAACGACGTCATCCTGGGCCTGCTTCCCCTGTCGTCAAGCTACGGATTGCTGCAGGTGCTTGTCACATTCAAAACCGGAGGCCGCATTGTGCTCGAACGAGGGTTTGGCTATCCCTACGAGATCATCCAGCGTTTGAAGGATGAGCGCGTCACGGGATTCGCCGGTGCTCCGACTGTCTATGCGATCATGTTGAAATTGGAAGGCCTCGAGCGCGAAGATTTCTCGCACCTTCGCTATCTGACCAACGCCGCGGCCGCGCTGCCTGCTGCGTTCATTCCGCAGCTGCGCAAGATTTTTCCGCAGGCGAAGATCTATCTGATGCACGGCCTGACCGAATGTCTGCGCACGACATTTCTTCCTCCCGATGAGATTGATATCAAACCGACTTCCGTCGGTTCGGGGATGAAAAATGTCGAACTGTGGCTTGAAGACGCTTCGGGCAACCGGGTGCCGCAGGGGCAGGTCGGTGAAATGATGGTGCGCGGCTCGAACATCATGCAGGGCTACTGGAACGATCCCGAATCGACCGCGAAAGTGCTCAAACCGGGACGGTATCCCTGGGAGCGAGTGCTGCGGACGCGTGATTTGTTTGTGGAAGACGAGGACGGGGATTTTCACTTTGTGGCGCGCGAGGACGAGCTCATTAAAAGCCGCGGAGAGAAGGTCTCTCCTGTTGAAGTGGAAGATGTGCTCTACCGGCTCGATGCGGTTCAGGAAACGCGCGTGATCGGCGTGCCGGACGGCGTGCTCGGGCAGGCGATCCGCGCCGAGATCGTGCTGAAAGAAAACCGGACGCTCACGGCCCAGGAAGTCAAAGCGCACTGCAGGAAGAATATCGAAGATTTCAAGGTGCCCCACCATATCGAGTTCGTCGACTCGCTGCCCAAGACGCAGGGCGGCAAGATCAAACGCACCGAACAGCAGTAACGAAAAAAAATTTGATCTCTCTCCATCTCGCGGGGCCGCACAGGCACTCAGTTGGCCTCGCGAGGTTAATTCTGGGCCGGCTGAATCAGTGTGGCGATCAGATTGATCAGCGTGCGGATCTCGAACGGCTTTTCAAGGAACGCATAGGCGCCCTTGTGCTTTGCTTCATCGATCACTTGGGGCGCAGTATAGCCTGAGATCATGATCACTTTTGCCTCTGCGTTGATCGTCCGGATCTCCGTGAGCACATCCATTCCGCTTGTCGTTGGAAGTCCAAGATCAAGGATGACCACATCCGGACTATGCTCTTTAAATAGTGCAATGGAGCGCGGACCGTCGGCCGTGATAAAGAGTTCATGCCCTGCATGATGAAGCAGACTGCTCAAGGCGTTGAGCACAAGCTCATCGTCGTCGATGATCAGGATCTTTGCCATAGCTGCACCTTGCTCCTTACGGATTGTTGCGGACATTTTTACGGCGTGTCCGGAGCGCCTGGATCTTCGGTTGACATCGAAGACGCCGGGGGAGACACTGAATGGGGTGGTGTGCCAGAGGTTTCACGTGTCGTGCGCACCCACTCGTCTGATTTTTTTCTTCGTGCAAGTTTCACATATAACAGCGTTTTCCACACCACATACCGCGGGATGGCGAGCACCGTCTGTACAAGGGACGGATCGCGCGCCACTTTCAATCCGGCCGTCACATGGAATACTCCGGAGACGATTGCTCCCAACCACACCAGCGCGTACATCCCGGCCGCATCTGCTCCGGCGATTGTCACAAATACCACCGCACACAGAAACGATGCGCCGAGGGCGATTGCCATCATATTGACGAAGGCCGGCGTGGCAAGGTCGATAAAGGCATCCAGTGCGGCGATCGATCTTCGGCGCAGCGCAAACCAAAGCAACGGCCCCGCATAACGCCGGATCAGGGGGAGGCGGCCGCCTTCCCAGCGCGCGCGCTGGCTTTCTGCGTTGACCGCCTGCTGCGGCATTGTCGCCAGCGCCACAGCTTCAGGCACGAATCTGGTCGAGTAGCCCGAGAGGAGCATCTGCAATCCGTACTCAAGATCTTCGGCCTTCGAGTAAGCCTGCCACGGGACGCTTGCAAGGGCCTGGCGCGTGAAGCACATACCGTTACCCCGCAATCCTGCCGAAAAGCCGAGCGCCTTTCGTCCCAGAGGCCGAACGTAATTATAGAGCACAAAGGCAAGGCGAAGCGCTTCGGTCGTCCACGCACCCGGACAGGGTTCGACCAGATCGCTTGTCTGCATCACGTGCGCGCCGTCTTCTATTGCAACAGTGAGCATTGAAAGATAGTTGCCTGACACAACCGTGTCGGCATCGATCACGACGAAGGCCTCATACCTTTTTGTCTCATCGTGAAGAAGCCGGTCGAAGCACCAGCGCAGTGCATATCCCTTGCCCCGCTGCTGTGTGTTGAATCGTTCAAGGACCGTTGCGCCTTCGGTCCGCGCAAGCGCGGCTGTGTGATCTGTGCAGTTGTCTGCGATGACGATCACCTCGAAGAGCACCCGCGGATAGTCGATTGCCTGCAGACTGCGGATCGTCTTTTGTATGGCGATGGCTTCATTGTGCGCCGGCACGACGATGGCGAATGAGCGCATGTGCACGCCGCGCGAAGGCATCTCCGGCTTCAATTTCACGGTCAACGCTGCGAGCGTGAGCATGGCCAGATAGACCAGCGGCAGTCCGAAGACGATCCACACGGCAAGATGAATGATATCAAGGATAAGCATGGGAGAAAGTATTAGTCGGTTCTATCAGATCTGCTTCTTTCGCCGATAAAGGAAAAAGTCGCCCACCGAACCCGAGCGCTCATAATCGTGCATGGCATCGGTGGTAAAGTGCGAGCGAATAAAATATTCATGGATATCGAATCCCTGAGGCATAGCCGAAGATGTATCTCCCGAATGGATGAAGATAAGCGAGGGTTTGAATCGATCAATATCAACTTCGAGCTCGCACAGGAATCGGAGTTCCTCCTGATTCATTTGCCCGCGCGACCTGTACGGAAATGCGCTGTCTGCATGCATGCCGTAATAAAATCCTGCAATCGGAAAGATCGTCAGATATCTGCTGCCCGGCATCCGGTCCATTTGCACAAGCGTCGGATACGCCGGGAACAATATCGTGTTGAGGAACAACACGCGGTCGTCTTTCTTCGAATATGCGCTGATCGCCTGCCTGTATGGCGCAAAAGACTCATAACTCACATAGGAGCTGTTGGAGGCGAATGCCCGCGCCGTCAAGGCGATCAGTCCGGCAAGCACAACCAGCGTCGGACTCACGGCCACAAAACGGCGCAAAGGGATCTCTTCTGTGCGGTGCATGATCTCTTCATAGAGCCAGAATGAGACAAACAGCGCCAGCATCACGAACACCAGCTTCAATGGCACCGAGTGATACGAATATCCTTTCTGCTGTATCCAATACGAGAGGAACGAGCCGATCGCTGCGGCTGAGAGGATTTCCATGCGCAGGCTGCTCATGCCGCGTTGCCGGATGATCACAAGCCCGATACCGACAACGAATGCAAGCACGATCAATCCGGCGATCACCAGAGGTTGCATGAAGACATGGTGGAACAAATTCATGTTGATCGTGCCGTAATATTGCATGAAAAACGGCATCCACCGGCCAAAGAGTTCTGTTTGGACAAGCGCGGGCAGCAGTAAAAAATGCAGCACGTAGGCAAGACTGAATGCGATCGCAGCATACATTTCCGGCGTGAACAGCGTGCGGATGCGCCGGGTACGCACAAGCGCCACAAACTCCGGCACAAGCACGATGAAATAAAAATTCGGCTTGAGGCTCAGTCCGAGCCCCGTCATCACTCCGATCACAAGTGAAGGCAAAAGACTCACACGATCTCCGTAGTAGCGGATCACGCGCACAAGGATAAACGGGAAGACCATCAACATCACAAGATGATCGCGCTGGCCGTAGTCACCCGTGGCGTACACAAAGAGCGAGCACAGAATCCATGCAAGCAACAGCGCAAAGCGCGCCGGCGCCTTCAGATTAAGCTCTTCAAGACGGAAGAGATAGAATAACAATAAGGCGGATGCAGCCAGTTGCAGTGTCACAAAGAGGGAAAACGCCTGAGGCAGCGTGATTCCTGCCGTCTGGGCCACAACAACGGGCGCCATGTTCATATAAAAAATCAGAGGCGGATTGATGTCGATGAAATCCACATAGGGCAAACCGCCGTCGACAAGAATCTTCGAGCACTGCAACACGTACGCGCAGTCGTGATTAATGCGCATTGGAGAGTGCATGATCGTCCAGAAAAAATATCCGAACAGCAGAAACGGAACAATGTCGATCCACTGACGGAGCCGTGCCTGGTTCATCGCATACGGGGGCATCATCATTCTCATGCCGAAGGAACGATTCTTCTTCATACGTGTGACGCTCTTGTCGCCGCTGAGCCAATGGAGACTGCGGCGCCGCAATCGGCGTCGAACCCGATCGTGCGTTTCACAAGAAAGATGGGGCGTTTGCGCACCTCATCAAGGACGCGCCAGAGGTATTCGCCGATGATGCCCAGTCCGATCAGTTGGGCGCCGGAAGCGATCAATACCACAACCATCAGCGACGACCAGCCCTCGATCACCACGCCATGGACAAGGCGCAATCCTATGATGAACAGCGCATAGATGAGACCCAGGGCCGCGATCGTGAATCCGAGGCTGCTGACCAGGCGCAACGGAAAGTACGAAAAGGCGGTAAAGGAGTCAATAAAGAGTTTCAGCTTTTTGGCGATCGACCATTTCGATTTGCCATGCACACGTGCCCGCCGCTCATAGGGAATCAGCTTCCGGTCGAAACCGGTCCAGAGCACCTGGATGATGAGATGTGAATTTTTTTCTTCCATCTGCAAAATCGCCGTGATGATCTTTCGGTCGATCAATCCGAAATCGCATCCGCCTTCCGGAATATTTTTGACGCCGAAGCGCCGCATGAGACGATAAAAAAGCGACGCCATCACTTTCGTCGGCCAGGGATCCTTGCGCGATGAACGCACGGCAAGCACGGCCGGAAAGCCTTCTTTCCATCCGCGGAAGAGCTCGACAATGAGCGACGGCGGATCCTGAAGATCGGCGCTGATGATGACGGCGCAGTCGCCCGTTGCGTACGACAATCCCGCGAAGACCGCAATGCCTGAGCCGTGGTTTTTCGACAGCTGGACAAGCTTCACGCGATTGTCGGCGCTTGCAAGATCCGACAAAATCCGGGCCGATGAGTCGCCCGAGGCGTCGTCGACGAAAATGAATTCGCCTTCAACGTCGTCGAGGATTTTCATGACGCGGACAAATTCCTCGTACAATACCGGAAGAGTCGGCGCATTATAATAGACCGGAACAACAATCGATAATTTTTGCACAGGACATCCTCCTTCGTCCTCGCTCGTTTGTTGCGGTGCTGCTCACAAGACCCGACGCAGCACAAATTCCGATTTGCCCAGATGTATTCCCAGATGCTCGCACACTTTGATGATGCGGATATTGGTTGCCTGCGTGGACAAATAAACGTGCTGCGTGCCGATGTCTTCAAAGTGATACAAGAGTTCCGACAGGAGCTTGACAGCCCAGCCCGGCGCCTGGCCCGAGCTGGCTCCGAGCACGACCTGGCTTACGTTCAGATTCCATTGCGCCCATTCGTTTTTCAAATACCGGCCTGTTACCACGGCGACGGGATCTCCAGGAAGATCGGGAACCAGGACGACGTCTGAAAATTTTTTCGCGAACGATGCGTGGATCCATTCCTCCATGAGTCGATCGGCATCAGCCTGAGCGATGAACGGATCGGCATGGAAGCGGTCGTAGATATTGACCGTGTCGCGCACCACGGTGGTGATAAACGGCAGATCGTCTTCGCGCGCCTCGCGCACCGGATACCGCTTGATATACTCATAGTCATGTATGCCGCGGTGATAATACAAGCGCGGCTCGATCATGCAAAATCCCTGCTCGCCCAGCGCGCGCAGGAGCGCGAGATCGCGCGGGTCGATCTGTGTGAAGATATATCGGATGCCGGCATCGTTCGCCCTGGCAAGAAAATTCCGCAGCGGGTCGGTCAGATCGACAAACGGGCGATAGCCGGGATCATCAAGCTGGAATATCCCATGGAGCTTTGCGATACCGTAGCCAAAAAACTGGCTGTCCCATACAAGCCGTTCCGCCATCACTGCCGTGCGCAATTTGAGCGCGGCGTCTTCATATATCACGCGCAGATCGTTTGCAGGATCGAGATCGCGGCACACAGTGTCAAGATAATTTTTTTTGTCGCCTTCAAGCGAAATGCCCCGCATGAAATCCATCGGAGACCAGGGAAGGTGTGTTTGCAGTGCCGCACGCGTCTCTTCCTTACATGCGGTGAACGGGTGTATGCACGCTGTCATTGTGTGTTCTGCCTTTCGTATATTCATCATGTGTGTGCAATGGAGCCAACCCGATTAAAAAGGGTTGGCGCGTTCCATAGGTCAGCGATTTCCACAGCCATTCTGCGGGACCGAATCGGAATCGCGACAAGAACCAATTGCTGAATGCCACTTGAGCGGAAAAGAAGACTGCCGTCATGCCAAGACCTGCAGCGGGACTGACTGAACCGAAGAGACCCAACCCATAACTGTTAAAGATCGTCGTGCAGATGATTGACTGCAACAGATAATTCGTCAATGCCATGCGTCCGGGCGCGGCCAGCACCGAAAGCATGCGCGCCGAACGAGGGCGCCAGGCAAGCAGCGTCACACTTGAAATATAGAAGAAGGAAATCACAATATGCGCAATTTTCATGAATTGATAAAAAATCAATTCGGCAACGAACGGAAGTGTCCCGGGTGCTGACGTCATTCGGATGGTGACGCCGGCGCCTGTGATGAAAAGGCAGACAAGTCCCGGCACTCTGAAGCGGCGCGCAAACGACCGGAAGAGTTCGGGCGATTGAAAGAGTTTCAGTTTTCCCGCCGCCAGACCCAGAAGAAACATCGCCGCAACGGTCAGACCGTAGCTGCGTCCGATCCATCCGTTGTAATTGATGACAAGTTCGTTCGCGCGTTGAGTGAAAATCTCGCTCCAGCTGCCGTGTGCATAGATTTGTGTGACGCGCGAGGCCTCGGTAATTGCGCCTGAAATCATGACCGGATCGCTCAGCGCCGGGGAGACATGCGATGCCGGTTGCGTCACTGTCAATCGCACAAGCGAAATTGTGACAGGGATGAGGATGAATGCGGCGGCGATGAGCGCAAGGCGCTTCGGATCCAGACGGCGCACAAGGAGTAACAGGCAGCCAAAGAGCGCATACGGTGCGAGAATATCGCCATACCAGATGAACAATCCCTGCAGCAAACCGATCGCAAGCAACACCGATTGGCGTCGCAAGTAGAGGGGCACGAAGCGGATGCCCCGGGCTTCAAGACGCATCATCTGTAGCGCAAGGCCGAGGCCGAAGAGGAACGAGAAGATCGTGAAAAAATTGTTGATGACGAAGATCTCGATCAGACCCAGGACAATGCGGTTGTGCGTCTGGGGCCAGAGGACTTCAAGCGGCGCGGCGAAATACGGAGATGTGAAATCGGCCATATTCGCCGCAAGAATCCCGCCAAGCGCGAATCCGCGCAGGATGTCCACGACGGCGATGCGCTCCGGCATCTTACTCGGGATTGCTGATATCTGCATGTGCGATGCCTCACTCGTCTTATGCATAAAATTCCGGGCGCCGGTCTGCAAAGAGATTGTTGCGCTCGGTGGCAGATTTATTGTCGGCGCGTCCGGGTTCGATCGTGACACGTGCGGCTTCAGCGCACGTGGCCGATGAGCGGTGAAGAATTTCGCCCATGGGACTGGTGATCTGGCTTTGCCCGATAAATGAGAGCGTCCCGTGCGGACGGAGATCGGCGCCCACACGGTTTGCCGTCGCTGTGAAGACGCGATTCTCGAGCGAACGCACCGGCATCGAATTCGGGCAGTGAGGCAGCACAAGATTCGAGGGATGTGCGATGAGCTGCGCTCCTTTGAGCGCCAGCGTGCGGGCGCTTTCAGGAAAATACCAGTCGAAGCAGATCATCATGCCGATGCGCGCCACGGGCGTCGTCACAACAGTGAATTCAAGATTGCCGGGAGCGAAAAAAAGTTTCTCTCGGTCGAACAAGTGAACTTTACGGTAGAGTACGCATGTGCCGTCGTACCCGACGATGGCCGAGGAATTATAGAGCGTGCCATTATCGGTTTCTGCAAATCCGAAGACGACGAACGATTTGGTCGCTTCGGCAAATTGCGTAAGGGCCGTAAATGTCGGTCCCGTCTTGAAGGCTTCGGCAAGCGATGCCGCTTCGGCTGCCGATGCGAAATGATATCCCGAGGCGAAGAGTTCCGGCAGCACGTACACATCGGCTTCAACCGAGCGCATCAGCGTCAACGCCTCGATCGTATTTGCTTCCTTCATGCCGAATGAGGGATTTGTTTGGATTGTTGAAATGATCATAGTGTCATCTTTCGTGAATAAAATGCTTCGGCATACCTCGTCGAGCCGCCGGCTTCCATGCCGCGGATGCGCAACACGGCGAAGAGCAGATCCTCAGAGAGCCAATGCTTGATTTTTTGCGAGACGAACGTCTCCATCACCGCCGCGCATTTGGCCGAGGCCGCCTCGTCGTCCAGGCGTACATACATATTGGGTTGGCCAAAGTCGCCGTCGAATTTCGGAATTTCATATTCAAAGATCAAATGATTGCGAAATGTATTCCATGTGAAATCCGAGATGATCCGGTGATCCTGATGCCGGTCCTGCCGGTAATGCGTGAAGACAAGATCGGGTTGGATTTGCGACTTGAGTGTTTCGAAATATTCCTTGATCTCGACGCCTTCGTACGGGAAAAATCCGTCGCGGAAGGACAATACGCGCACATCGGCGCACCGGGACTGCTGTGAAAAGCATGCGGCGCCACGGCGCGCTTCATCGGCGCGGCTTCCGGCCGCACTGAAGACGACCCAGGTGAGCCGGCTCTGCGGATGGAGCGCAAGCAGTTTGAGGATGGTGCCGCCGCAGCCGATCTCAATATCGTCCGAGTGGGCGCCCAGGCAAAGGATCGACAACGGTTCTGCGGGTTTCACACCCAGTGTGGATGTAAGCATAACATCGTACCAATGATTCTAATCAGTTGAATTTCCGGAAGACCGGGCTGACCGGACGTCCGACCAAATAGCGCTCGACGCCATTTTCAAGGCCTTTGCGGTAGACGCCAAGGGATTCATCGAGCGCCTGGATCGTGCGATCGATATCCTCGTCGGTATGCGCGTAACTCACCACAAGCGACGAGGCGAGCACGCCGCGTTTCAGGAGTTCCTGCATAAAGAGCGTGCGCATTGGCTGTGACGGCTTGCCTTCGATATCACGCGTGCCGAAGACGAGGCATTCTGGTCGGCCGAGCGCCAAGACATAGTGTTCCATGCGATGATGCGTGATTGCCTGTGAAAATCCCTGTGCAAGGCGCGTGCCCTGACGGCAGAGCGTCTCGACGACGGGATGTGATTGATAATAGCGCATCACGGCAATGCCCGCAGCCAAGGCATGATTTTCTGCGCCGTGCGTGGTCGATCCTAAAAACACGCGGGGCTTGTCGTGGTCGAGTCCGCCCAGGCGCATGATCTTGCGCTTGCCGGTCAGAGCCGAAAGCGAAAACCCGTTGCTCATCGCTTTGCCGAATGTCGAGAGATCGGGATCGAGTCCGTACACCGCCTGCGCACCTGAAAGGTGCCAGCGGAAACCGGTGATCATTTCATCGAGGATGAAGACTGCACCTTCGCTTCTGCAAAGGGTCTGCAACTTGAGCAGAAAATCGTTCTGGGGCGGTTGTTCCTTTTCGGCTTCGAGAATGATGCAGGCAATTCTCTTGGGATGTTCGGCAAAGAGTTGCCTGACGCTTTCGATATCGTTGTAGCGGAATTTCAAGGTCAGGTCCTTGATGGCCTGGGGGATGCCTGCATCCATCGCCGTGGCGCCGATGAACCAGTCATCGACCGAGAAAAAAGGCTGTGTGCCGCAGATGGCTACCAAGTCGCGTCCGGTGTAGGCGCGCGCGAGTTTCACGGCGCCATTATTGGCGTCCGATCCGTTCTTGGCGAACTTCACCATCTCGGCCGACTTCACGATCGAGAGCAGCTCTTCGGCCGCCTCGAGCTCGATCACAGCGGGGCGAGTGTAATTGGATCCCTTGCGCATCTGGGCATATGCCGCTTCCACAACCGGCTCAAAGCCGTGTCCGAGCGTGACGGCGCGCAGTCCCATCCCATACTCGATGAATTCATTCCCATCCGCATCCCACACATGGCAGCCATGACCGTGTGTGAGATACGGCGGCATGAATTCAGGATACTGATCGTCACCTTTGGCGTATGTATGAGATCCGCCGGGTATGACGGCATGGATCTTTTTTTGGATTTCGAGTGATCGCGCAAATGTCATAAATGCTCCGTTGAATGTACTGCTGTATGATTGCCGTTGTGCTTCCATACTTCCCACGGCGCGTTGCCCAGGCTGTCCATATCGGAGAGTTCCTGCTGCTCCTTGAATGTGTCCATGGCCCAGTAATTGTCATACCGGTATCCCATGAGCTGATTCTCGGCGATGAGTCTGCGGAAGGGATCGATGACGAGCTCTTCACCCGGACGCATATACTTGAAGATTTCCTTCCTAAAGATGAAGAAGCCGCCGTTGACGACGATGCCCGCATCGCGCACGTACTGGATATTGGTGACGCGGCTGCCCTCGGCGATGTGGACCACATGGAAACTCTGCGAGGGGACCGGGCAGATCATTGAAGCGATCTTCCCGCTTTCCTTGAAGGACTTGATCATCTCCGGCAGCGGCATATCGGTCAGGCCGTCGGAGTAATTCGCCATGAAAATTTCCTCGCCGTCAAGATAATGCTCCACTTTCCTGAGGCGTTCACCGATGTTCGATTTCAATCCCGTATCGACAAACGTGATCCTCCAGTCGTCGATGTCGCTCTTCAGGAGCTGGATGTCCTGTCCGCCTCGTGAGAAGACGAAGTCGTTCGAGACGTATTCGTTGTAATTGAGGAAATAGTTCTTGATCATATCGGCTTTGTATCCGAGGCAGAGAATGAAATCTTTGTGCCCGTAGTGGGCATAATATTTCATCACATGCCAGAGGATAGGCCTGTATCCGATATTGACAAGCGGCTTTGGAATGTGCTCCGAATATTCGCGCAGTCTGGTGCCCATCCCTCCGCAGAAGATGACGACTTTCATAGCTTCCCCCTTGTGTGTCTGTTCGATGATGAATGCTGCTCACGTGCGTTGTCAATGTCAGAAAGAAAAGATCGCGCGTTGTTCGTTCCAGAGCCGGTCACACAACCGGTTTTGCGGCAGGAGCACGTCGTCGAATGTGAGCGGTGTGTTCTTGGCGATCTTGTGCTTCACCTGGCATCCTTCCGAGAGTCCCATTGGAAGCAGGTTCTCGCGCCGGGCGACGGGCGAGTTCTCGATCGTGCCGTATGTGCAGAATCCGCCCACGCCGTCCAGGAATTCTCCCTCCACGAGATCTTTTTTTGTGATGGTGATGACTTCCGTTTTCGGATCGCCGATGGGAGCAGTGGTGGCATCGCCGAAGAGCGCCGCCCGGGCAATCGACGAGGGCAGCTGAATATGCGGCAGATGATACGGCGTATAGAACACATAGAACGGGCCGCTTCCCATTTTGAGATACGCGAGATGCTTCTGCTTGACGGGGTGCGTTTCGTGCACGATCACAAATGCGCCCGAGAAGGGTTCGGCCCCGAGCGCGTAATCGACGAGTCCGCCGTTGAGCAATTGTTCGGCCGGAAGCAGCGAGGCGATCTCTTTGACGTGCGTGCACTTCGGTCCATACATGCCGCGCGTGCCGACCCGGAAGCCGGCGGCATTGGCCAGGATCGTTTCCTCCATCGCGAGCTTTGTGCCGTCGGCGAATGAGGTGATGATCGCCGCGTTCTGCCCGTACTGATCGGCGAAGGCGCGCTGCGTGGCGGGGGTGCGATAGCGATCGATCATACCTTTCAGATTGCCGGCGCCGACTGTTTCGAATCCGAGCGAGCGCAGATAGCGCACGAGGTTCATCGCGACGCCGGGTTCGTCTCCGTCGACGTTGGTGATGATGACGCCGGCCTTGTCGGCATAATGCTTCAGGATCGGACCGAGTGTCGAGTCGAGTTCGGCATTGACCAGCACGATATGTTTTTTTTGTTCGATCGCATTCATCACTGTGTGCGCGGCGAATTCGATTGTGCCGGTGGATTCGACGATGACGTCGATCTCATTCGATGCGCATAGTAATACGGGATCATCGGTAATGGCCGCCCGGCGCTGCCGGATGGCTTCAGTTAATTGCGCGACCGAACATACGGTCTGTACTTCGGCCGCACCGTTTTCAGTGTATGCCTGGCTCGCTTTGTCGATTGTCCGGTTGGCGATTGCCACCAAACGAATGCCGGTTAGCGGCGTCAACAGCTGCAGCGCAATCATCCGTCCCATCACGCCTGCTCCGACCAGGCCAACTCGCACAGGCGTGCCTTTGCGTTCGAGTTCCAGCAATTGTGTGTCTACGATCACCATAGCCTCAACCCCGTATCCTTTCTCAATAATAAAAAGATGAATAAATAAAAAAAATTTGCCTGTCGTGTTTATACCCAGACTGCCGCCTGCGGTGTGTATAACGGCCATGAGCTGTCGGCCTTCGAAATGACACTCACAGGAAGCGGCCATTTGATGCCGAAGGCAGGATCGTCGAAGCGGACGCCCGTTGCGTGCGCGGGGGAGTATTCCTGTGACACCTGGTACATCAATTCTGTATTGTCGGCCAAAGCCTGGAAGCCGTGCGCAAAATGTCGTGGCACATAGAGCATTGTATGATTATTTTCGGTTAGATGCACCGAAATCCACTGCAGGTATGTCGAAGATTCCCGTCTCAGGTCGATGATGGTATCGACGATCTCGCCGCGCGTGCAGCGCACAATCTTGACTTCTTCGAACGGCGCAGTCTGGAAGTGCATACCGCGCAGTGTGCCCTTCTTGTGATTGAGCGAGATATTGCACTGCAGGACCGCGGGATCGAGTCCGTGTGCTTCAAATTCTTTGCGGCAGAACGAGCGGGCGAAAAATCCGCGCTCATCCGAGTGCGGTGCAAGGTCAATCGTGAAGGCACCCTTCAGCGATGTTTCAGTGAAGATCATGGATGCTCCATAAGTTCATAACGCGTGATGTGCATGTCGGTCAGTTCTCTCTCGTCATGCCTGTGATAATAGGATTTGTACCATTCAACGACAAATTCGAGCGTTTGGCCGATATGCATGCGGGGCGTCCACGCCAGATGCGCCTTTGCCTTCGATGAATCGACCTTGAGATAATTGGCTTCATGCGGATGAACCTCGGTGTCGAGTTTCCAGGCGGCGTCTGCGCCCCACAATCGGCAGAGTCTGTCCACGATCCACGAAACAGGTTTGGCGTCGTCATCCGTGGGACCGAAGTTCCAGGCCTGTGAAAACCGCGCCGGATCGTCATAGAGGCATTCGGCGATCGTCAGATACCCGCGCAGCGGTTCGAGCACAAACTGCCAGGGACGTGTGGCATGCGGACTGCGGATGAGCACCGTGCGGTGTTCCATGCAGGCGCGCATGATGTCCGGAATGAGCTGGTCGCGCGTCCAGTCTCCGCCTCCGAGCACGTTGCCGGCCCGGGCGGTGGCAATGCCGATTTCCTTTTCCCGCGCGAGGAAGAATGAATTTTTGTACGCCGATGTTACAAGCTCAGAGCATGCCTTGCTGTTCGAATACGGATCGAATCCGCCCAAGGCCTCATTCTCCCTGTAGGCCCATTCCCATTCCCTGTTTTCATAACATTTGTCCGTTGTCACATTCACCACCGAGCGTACAGACTCGGTCTTGCGCACGGCCTCCAGCACATTGACCGTGCCCATCACGTTGGTTTCATAGGTGCCGAAGGGATCGTCGTAGCCGGTGCGAACGACGGTCTGCGCCGCCATGTGAATGACGATCTCGGGTCGCGCGTCCTGCATCGCGCGCACAAGCGCCTCCTGGTTTCGCACATCGCCCGTGATCGAGTGCATGTCGCGCCCGGCGTGTGCCAGCCGAAAGAGGTTCGGGTCTGTGGGCGGCTCAAGCGCGAAGCCGGTCACTTCGGCGCCCAGACGCTGAAGCCACAGACAGAGCCATGCGCCCTTGAAGCCGGTGTGCCCCGTGATAAGCACTTTTTTCGATTTCCAAAAATCTGCGTTCATCGATGTGTGTGTATGTGTATATGTGATGAAGAATGCGTGATAGATGTATGCGAGTCAGCCAAAAACAATTGGGACAGATGAATAACTTAATGACGCGCGCTATGTGCGCTTTTTGCGAAACGGTTCGCCTGTGACGATCATTCGGGCAACGTCCGCCAGATTCCAGACGAAGCTCGTCCAATACCAGCCGCACCAGCGCACGACAAGTCCGTAGCACTTCAGACGCTCGCCGGGAGGAAGAGGAAACATGCCGACGGTTTTGAAAAATTCTGCCGCCATGCGCCAGCGCGGAAAGACGATCGATCCTTGTTTCGACGGATCGAGAAAATAAATCAGTTCCCGATAGGTCTTGAATTTATAATGACCGCGGTCCTTATGGTCGCGGTTATAATACAGCGCTTCGCTCAGGTGATGAATCCGTCCGAGCATTCCCAGACGCGCAAGCAGGACGCCGTCGGCATGGCCGTAGGCGGCATACAGCGGTTTGGGCAGAAGATCGAGCGCTGATTTTCGGATGACGGCAAACAAGTCGAAACATTTCGTGTTGTTCAAGAGCGCGTAGAACCGTTCATGCAGCATGGGCGAATCGGCGTCGATATCGGCGCCGCTCGGACCCACGATCGCTCCCCTCTCGTCGATGATCAGAAACGGACACGAGCATGCCACGACGGTCGGATCGGTATCGAGCACGCGCACGCATCGTTCGATGAACGCCGGATCGTATGTGTCGTCGTGCGGCGTCCACTTGAAATACTCTCCGCGGGCCAGTTCGTACACGCGGTTGAAATTCGCCAGGAGTCCATGATTTGTTTCAAAACGCACGATCCGCACGCGCTCATCGTGCGCCGCATAGCGTTCGCAGATCTCACGCGTGCAATCAGTCGATCCGTTGTCGGAGATGATCAGTTCGAAATCGGTGAATGTCTGTCCGAGAGCGCATTCGATCGCGGTGGCAAGAAACTGCTCACCGTTGTAGACAGGCATGCCCATCGTCAGTTTGGGAGATTTCATGTGTGTATGCGCGCGCGATCAGCGTTCCGGTTTAGTGATGGACGGATGTAGCCGATTGTTTTTTATCTGCCGCCCGTTTCAGGTATTGGATTGTTTTTTCAATATTCACATGCAGATCGAACTTGTGCTCGACCCGGTTGCGGCCGCATTGGCCAAACCTGGCGCGCATCGGCTCGCTCTCGACAAGGCGATGCAGGCGATCGGTAAACGCGTCTTCGTCGTCGACCGGAATAATGAAGCCCGAGGCGCCGTCGTCGACGATCTCGCTCATCGCGCCCACATTGGTCGTGATCACCGGCAGATGCATCGCCATGGCCTCCAGGCTGACCCAGGAATGGAAATCGGCCCTTGTCGGCAGCACGAAGACGTCGGCCGCATTATACAGATCGATCATCTCTTTGCTGTTGGCTGTGACATGCGTATGAATGCGGACATTTTCAGGAAGCGCCATCGGCGCATCCTGTGTGACGATATCGAACTGGCAGTTGGAGAATTCCTTCCTGCCTGCCGCGCGCACAACCATGTCGCCGCCTTTGCGCATGAAGTGTCCGCCGACAAACAATACACGCAGCGGACGCTGTGAGTCGGAGGATTTCGCAGCGTTGTTCCACACCGAGAGATTGATTCCTGGCGGAATTACTTCAATGTGCTCAGCCGGTGTCTGATAATCGTCGATCAGCGATCGCTTCACCCAGTCAGAAAATGGCAACACGTAATGCGCGTCCTGGAAGACCGCACGGGTCATGCTTCGTTTAGCTGAAGACAGCAGCGAATACTTCAGGCTCATGCGTTTTTCGTACCACTTCCCGTAGTTGTCGTGCAGCACCGGTGTTGCATCGGTCGTGATGACCATCGGCACGCGCTTCCTGAAATCGAAGAGCCACAACGGAAGCAGCTGATGATGGAACAGCGCGGCGTCGAATCTTCGTCCGGAGCGCTCAAGCGCCTGCACGCGCGAATGCGTGACGAGTCCGCCTTTAATGCTCCAGTTCAGCGAAGCGGGAGGAATGCGTGCGAACCATTCCGGAGGCGACCATTCGATCGGCAGCCAAGTCGGATCGATATCCTCCATGGCCGAGACGAGGTCCACCAGATTTTTATAATAGGTGGCGTTGCCGCTGAACATTGCAACAGAAAATAAAAACCGATATTTTTTTTTATTCGACATTGGTATGAAACCTTTTAATATGATAAGAAAAAATGTCGCTTGAAGAGGGATCGAATCAACTGGATGTATCATTTACGCTGACTGATTATACTGATACCCCGATCGTGTGACGTGCGAGGTCTGAGAGCACGGCCAATCGCACGTGGTTGTACGGAATGCATGTCACGGCGTCCTCGATGAATGCCTTGCCGAAGAAGTAGCGCTCGAGTTTCGGCGACACGATTTTCGTGAGCAGGTCGTAGTCAAAAATTTCCCACGGACTTGTGCATGGAAAGATGGCCATGCACGGCTTGCCGACTCCGATCGCCAGATGCATCGGCAAACTGTCGGGCGAGATCACATACACGTGGTTGTTAATGTCGGCCAGATGCTCCAGCATTGTTGGTCGCACCGGCAGCACATTGACCCGATAGCTCAGCGAAAGCTCGCTGATCAGATCGTCGATGTACGCCCAGTTCTTCATCGGCCAGCGCTTGCCTGCAGTCGGCGCCACAGCGATGTCTCCGGCGAGCGGGCTTGTTGGGATTTGGTCGGGCATCACATAGGGTTCGCCATTGAAACGCAGCCCCAGGCCTTCGAAGATGATCTCCTGATAGGAACGGCGATTCTTAAACTTGAGCTCGTTGGCCCGGGCAAGTCCGTATCGACTGATGAGTCCCATGTCGAACCATCCTGCGGCGTCAGGTGTATAGGCCAGACTGCCATCGGAACAGGCATAGGCTCCGAAGATTGTGTGAGCGCGCACGCGTGCGCAGACGGTATTAACATACTCTGTATCGTCCTCAAGATTGATCACGAGATCGTAGGTGACCTCGCCCGAAAGCCGATCAGGGTCGTCGTAAACCGAGCGCAGCCGCGACGTGGGAAGGAGCATGCTGTTTTCTTTGGCAACCAGCCAGTCGATCTCCCAGCCGGCAAACGGATGAAGCAGTGTTGTTGTGCGCACGACATCACCGGCAGCGCCGCATTTGATAATCAGTAGTTGGTTCATTCGCATTTTCCCTGTATGAAGAAAAAAAGAATGGTTAATCGATCTCATCTCATTCACACCGCGACCGCTGCTGTTGCCACCGGCTGCCTCACAGCCGCCACACGGGCAAGAAGCTGCTCAAGCGCTTCGCCTTTGGCGTGCCAGTTGTTTTCCTGCGCCACGGTTGTAAAAGCGTTCGAAGCCAGCCTGAAACGCAGTGCGTCATCAGAAAACATACGGACGACGGCTGCGGCAAACTTCTCAGGCGTATCGGCAAACAACGCCGAATGCTCATGCGTCAAATTGATTCCTTCGACACCGATCGTCGTTGTGACGATCGGCGTGCGCATTGCCATCGCTTCAAGTGCCTTGCCTCTCACGCCTCCTCCAATCTTCAGCGGAATGATGAAGACCGAGGCCCGCGCGATAAAGGGCCGCACGTCGTCCACAAATCCGGTGACCGTCACGCGCTCCGAGCGTCGGGCGCACAGTCGGGAACTCGGATCTTTGCCGACGATCGTGATTTTGGTATCGGGGACCTTCTCGATGATACGAGGCAGTATTTCATCCAGAAAATACTGTATGCCCGAATCGTTCGGGTGATACGACATTAATCCTGTAAAGACCAATGAATGAGGTTCGGGTGTGATATCGAGTTGACTGAAAAAAATCGCATCAACGCCATTTTGGATGACCGAGATCGACTGCTCCGGCAGCCACGAGCGGAAGATGGCGGCATCGCGCTCGGTCGTGGCGGTGATGGCGCTGAAGCGCCGAAGGTTGCGTTTCTCATCGCGTTCGCCGTAGCGATAGGCGAGATAATGAAACAATTTCCAGAAACCGTTGTGTGCGTGCTGATAGGTCCGAAAAATGATATCGCTCTCCACGTTATGTGCGTCGCTGACGACAGGCGTACCCTTGAAGAAGCGAAAATATCCGAATGCCTGCGTCATGCAATAGACCACATCGAACCGGATGTGCGCACCGAGCCGGTTGAGCGCGCGCTGCATCGCGCGCCGATAGAGCTGGCGGAACGTCGAGCGGCCAGTGCCCAGAAGCCAGAGGGCTTCAAGCGCGTGGTAGATTCTCGGACGCTTCTTGTTGACGAAGATGATCTCTGTGCACAACGCTTCGTACTCGGCGCGGAAGAGCGCTTCGTCGCTTTTCGTTCCGTATGACAGTACGGTCACATCATTTCGCGAGGCAAGCTCGCGAAAGAATGGCAGATTGCGTTTCGTGCCTCCCAGATCGTGCGGCGGAGGAAGAGGCGCGTAGGGGAATACCATTAAGATTTTCATGACTCAGCAGATTTCGTATCGTGATGGGTATGGATGCCGATGGCGTCTTCGACATATCCTTTGATGTGCGAGACCCAGTCTTCCAATCGGTGATGGGCCATGGCATAGGCGTAGGCTTCGCAGCCCATGCGTTCGGCAACATCCGGATTGTTCCAGAGATAGTCGATCGCTTCGCGCATCGCGCGGGGATCTTTTGTCGGGACGAAGAGTCCGGTTTTGCCATGCTCGATGATGTCGATCTGTCCTTCGGTGCGCGAGCAGATGACGGCTTTGCCCATCGCCATTGCTTCCAGAATGCTTGTCGAGCCATTGTCGGTGTCCGTTGGCAGCACCGGCATCACCAGGAACCGGCTCCGTGCATAGAGCTCGCGCAACTCGCAGAAATTTTTCCTGCCAGCTGTAATGTTCGGATATTTATGCTGTGCCTCGTTGATCGTCTTAATCCATGGATCGTTCTTGCCCTGAACGACATTGGCGGCGATATGCAGTGGAATCGTGCAGCCTGCGACTGCCGCAATGAGTGTCTCGTAATCCCGCATCTCGCGTCCGACGGCGCTGATCATCATCGGTGTGATCGCGGGCAGCGGACGCCAAAACTGCGTGTCGACCGGCCAGCGCAACAGCGGCAGTTTCGATTCGGGGATGCCGAGTTCATTAATCGCATGCGCGCGCTGGTGCGACGACATTAAAATAATCCGGTCGAAGTGCGAGTGCGTCGCGCGAAGCATCCGGGATGTCTTCGGCTTCGAGATCCAGGAAAAGATCGCCACATGCGGCATCGGGGCGCCTCGCGCCTTCAACAAACCGGCGAACGGGATTCCCACTTTTTCGTTCCAGGAGATGACGGCGTCGTAGCGATGGCGTACGCAGTAGGCCTCGGATACTTGCGCCATCCAGATCGGCATCCGCCCGTAGAGTGTGCGACGATACGCCGGTGCGCGCATCAAATACCGCTCGTCCATCAGTTCCGTGTTGAGCTCGCTGTTGAAATACGATGCGCGCGGATGCAAATCCTCGGCTTCGAGCCGGCGCAGTTCGTTCCATTCGGGGCGCAGATTATGAGCGCCCACAAGCGTGAGAGTGTTCATTGTCGTGTCTCCGATTTTACATCGTGCACGCGCGGTGTACGGGCCAGACGATCCGAATTCTGTACAAATTCCGGATGATGGTTGAATAAACCGGCAAGTCGCCTGAAAAGCCGAAGGGCTAGCTTTTTTCCCTGTCCCCACAGAAACCTGTAATGGAGATAGACCGACTGCAACTGGAACCAGAATACAACCGGATTTTGCGAGTCGATGATCCTAATGCGCCTGACCTCGAGCAAGTCTGTCCCAAAAATGGGCGGACCTGTGAACGCTGCGCAGGCGACAGTGTAGCCGGCATTGAGCGCCATTTTTTTAACCTCTTCGTTGACCAGACCGTACGGGTAAGCGAATGTGTGGACGGGTGCATTTAAAAGACTCTCGGTTGTGACGCGGGCCTGATAGAGCTCTTCCCATGCCTCGATCGCTTGCACATCCGTGAGTCTCACGTGATGCATTGAATGGGCGCCGATCTCGAATCCCGCGTTGTGAAATTCGAGAATCTCCTCGTTGCTCAGGAGCTCGTAGGATGGAGTGATGCCTCGATCCCACTCGTTTGTACGCATCGAACGTTCACCGACAACAAAGATGACGCCGCGCAAGCCAAACTCTTTCATCACCGGAAAGGCATGCGTATAGACGTCGCGGTATCCGTCGTCGAATGTGATAATGACCGGCTTTCTGGGAAGGCTCAATGTGCCCTGCAAGTAGAGATTGTAATCCTGAAATGTGATTGCATCATACCCCCACCGTTCCAGCAAAGCGAGATGCGTTCGAAATGTCCGCTCCGATACTGTATCTCTTGCCCGTTCAAAACGGGAAGCGGTACTGCTGATGCGATGATAAAAAAGTACACGGATTCTTTCAGGATCTCCGTCGCGTGGTCCCAGATTTTTCACGGTTGGCTGTTCCTTCCCTAAGCGAACGTTTTCTGTGCGATTGTTTATCGTGACCGACTTGGCGCCACATCTTAGGCATCGGAGCGGGAAAATCCCAGGCGCGGTACGAGCGATCCGAGGATCGAGCGGGCAAGGGCTTTGTCGGATTCCGAAAATACGCGTAAGAATGCAAGTGCCGTCGCATACACTGAGCTTGAACCAATGGCACTGATGATCCAATTGGTCCCCAACTGTTGCAGCACAAAAAGCGACGCGATCATTGCGCTGCCCGAGACAATCGTCTTCAACTGAACGCGAATCGTGTTGCCTGTGAAATATCGACGCGGAATCAATGAGAGCATGTTGGCCATCACAAAGAGTTCCGTGGCCAGCGTCGCAACGGCCGAGCCGATACCGCCGTTGCCCAGGCGTTCCTGCGCATATGGAATCATCAGATAATTCAAACCCACATTCACGAAGATTGCAAGAAAACCCATGCGGAGCATTTTATTCTGCTGATCGGACGACAAGAGCACCGTCCCCAGGATAAAGTCGACATAGAGCAGGATTAGTCCCACAGAGAAGATCTTCAAGATCATGATCGACGGCTCGTAGTCCGTGGCGCCGAAAAAGATATGGATGATCTGCGGCGAAAACGCAAAGGCGCCGATCGCCATCGGAATGGCCGTCATTAAAATAACATCGAGACTTTTTTGCATCATCAGCGACTCGACAGCCGCATTGGTGCCCCAGCGGCGCGACATCACCGGGAAGATCGACACCGTGAAAACAACCGGGATGACCATGAGCGAATCGAAGAAGCGATAGCTTGCCGCATACCATCCAACGACCTGCTCCGGCGCGAGCAGAGAGAGCATCACCGTATCGATCCGGTAATAGATGACGCCAAAGACTGTGTTTAAAAAATACGGCAGTCCTTCCTTCAGCATTGCAATGGCCTTTGACCAGTCGACGCGCGGAAGGCTCGCAAAGAGCGTCCAGCGAAACCGTGCCAGTACGATCGATCCCGAAAGCGTGCCCAGGACCGAGATCGTTGCATATTCCACGGGGCCGACTCCGAGCAGCAGCGCCGTAATGCCGGCTGTGGCGATGAAGACCGTCTCGGCGATTGCAGCGAATGAGGGATACTTCATTAACTCGACGCCGCGGTAGCAGTTGCCTATCACGTTATTGAAACCGGCCCACATTGAGCCGACACCGGAGATGCCGACGATCAACACGACATCCGTCGGATAGCCGACCGACATTGCGTAGATCATCATTAACGCAAAGGAGACCACCCAGAGAAAAACGCGCACGCCGATTGAGTTCACGAAGATCGACCCGGTCTCATCGGGATGACGCGCAACAGCCTTCATGATCGAATAGTTACCTCCGAACTCGATCAACAACGCGAAGATGCCGACGATCGACTGTCCCAGATAGAGCCTGCCGTATCCGACCGCGCCCAGATACCGGGGAAGAAACACCATTAACAAGAGCGTCGACGACGTCGTGATGACGCGCGTAAACGACAGGACCGCGACGTTCTTCGTTACTGATTTTGCCGCTTCACTGACCATCGGATTTCATTTGGTTGAGGGAATATTTTTTCTCGTACGATTGCCGCCGCAAATTCCGGAAGCGTGAGCATGCGGCGCCATCGCCTTGGCTCGCGCAACAGCCTGAAGAGCCATTCGAGTCCCAGCTTCTGCATCCAGACCGGAGCGCGTCTGACCTTGCCGGCGATGAAGTCGAATGTGCCTCCAACGCCAATGGCAAGCGGAATCCGAAGGCGCGATTGTGTGCGGGCAATCCACAAATCCTGTTTCGGAGGACCGTAGGCCACCAGGAGCACGTGGGCACGCGAGCGCTCGATGAGCCGGCAGATCTCGTCTTCCTCCTCCGCCCGAGGCGAACCGGCAAACGTGCCTGCGATCACGAGTCCCGGGTTGCGAGCTGTGAGGATGGCGGCGGTTTCTTCGGCCACACCCGGAGCTGCGCCCAGAAGGAATATCCGTATGCCGTACTGTGCCGCCCGATGCGCAAACGCGGGAATTGTATCGGACCCCGTGATGCGTTCTTTCAGCGGCCGGCCCAGAATGCGTGAACCCCAGATGATGCCCATGCCGTCGGCCACGCAGATTGTGGCGCGCTCAAGCACGCTGCGAAAGTCCGGATCGCGCTGCGCAATCATCACGAATTCCGGATTGACTGTCATCACATGGTGCGGTTGACCGCTCAAGGCCATCTCGGTCATCGCGCGAAGCGTCTCATCGAGCGTCAGATTATGAATCGCGACACCAAGAATGTCGACCGATGCAAAATGTACGGTCGGGTGTTCCAATATCTGAGCTTCTAACTCTCGTGCAGTATCCATCATGTGTCGGCTATGTGATGATTCGTGATCTTTTTTGGAGAATGATGCAAAATGCCGCCGCTGCATCAGTTTCCAGTTTGCCGAACGAAATAATGTTCGCCAGCTTGTCGACCGCGCTCCATAACGCGTAGAAGATCGCGTGTCGTTTTTCAGGATGATCAAAACCAAAGGTGTCCGATGAAATGACTTTCATGTTTCGTGATTGCGCAAGTCGCTCGATTGCCTTGGGTGCGATGGCCCAGCGGTGGAATGTCACGAACGGGTAGCCTTCCTCCTGGCCGGCCCAGTCATATCCCGCGATGTAACGCGCGTAGAAGACGTGGAACCACTGTGGCGAGAGTTTCGTGATCAGTCCTCTGAGTGTAAAGACATTGGGCGATGCCATGATCACGATGCCGCCTTCGTTCACCGTGCGGAAGAAATTCTCGAGCGCCTTCGTCGGTTCCGGCAAATGCTCGAGCACATCCCAGCAGACGACCATATCGTATGTGTTTTCAGGGAGGGGGTAAGTTTGCAAGTCGCCCACGATTTTCTCATGCATGTGCTCGTTCTTGTCGAGCTGTTTTTGAGAAATATCGATCCCGCATAACAACGTGCCTTCGGGGAACCGGAGGTGACTCGCCGAACCGCAGCCTGCTTCCAGGACTCGTCGCGGATTCCGACCGGCCAGCAATTGGTCGACTTGTTGTTCGAGCTCAGGATTTTCTTCGGTCATGTGAATGAGTCCTTTCGTAAAGGAAAAATTCAATCGTCCGTCGTGCGTCCATGCGCCGATGCCGAACTCCGATCGAGATACAGCATCACGCCCATCAGCACGCCAAGCACGACCATGTTGCGGCTGAATGTGAGCTGCATATCGACATAGGAGACGACCATTTGGTTGAGCACAGAGATGACGCACATGGCGCAGACCGCCTGCAGATACGGATCGCGAAGGCGGCGAAAGACGATCGATCCATGGATGACAAATGAGTTGAACAGGAACCAGAAACAAAATCCTCCCACGGCGCCCATCTTCACAAAGATCCAGAAGATCTGGTTATGGGGAATGTAATCCGAGAGCGGAAAATCTCCACCCCACGGCTTGAGCGGACGTTCATAGGCCTTGCCGTATCCGATGCCAATTGCGGGAGCCTGGCGGAACGTGTATGCCAGATTGAAATTTTCTGCCTTTCGGTAGAGCGTCGACTCAATATCCTTTTCTCCCCGCACACCGGCTTCATCGAAGAGCGTCGACTTTAATTGCTGGGCCACATACCCCAGTCTGCTGTAGCTGTTCCAGAAGACGGCCATATAGATTGTCACGAACACAAGAAACACGGCAAGGGCTTTCATGACGGCGGCCAGATGCTGGCGCGGAAGCAGGAAGATCAGCCCGATTGTCGAGGCTATGCCCGAGGCATACGTCGCACGGCGCTGTGCGGAGATGAAGCCGACAAGGAGTGGCAGCGTGAGTGCCAGGAGTGCCGTTTTCTGTTTCGACTTCACACGGAGAATGAGCATCATGCCAAGCAACATGAACAACAGCACCATAAACACCGGATCTTCGTGGTTGGTGTAGGTTTCGATGATCTCGGGCCAGACGCCGAAAGAGAAACCGTTGCTTGCATAAAAAAACGCCCCCTGCAGCGCCTTGATCGTGATGCCGATAATCAGGATCCAGACAAGTGCGATAATGTGCTGCTTTGTACGGATGATCTGAGGCGTCCACCAATACAGGATGCCGAGATAGAGTAATGCGCGTATTTCCCAGATGACGATAATCGGATCGGCTCCCGTTCCTATCCCATGGAGCGTCGAGGCCAGGAGCGCGCTGCTCCAGAGCAGGGCCGGAACTTTCAGCCCGAGGGAGATGAAGCCATACTTTTGTTGTGCGGCGACTCGTACGATCCAAACAAAGAGCACGAAGAGCAAGTGGAGTTCCATTGCCGAGATGATCATATAACGCGGCATTCCGGGGATGAGATTGATATTCGAGAAATAATTTGCCACCGAGGTAAAAGGCATCACATACTTCACATTGTGCTGATCGAAGAACAGGACGAAAAAAACGAAGATGAAAAATCCCCACTCCACGCGGTAGATCGTGAGCATCACGACACTATACAGAATGACGAGCGCAATGCCGGCAACGATGCTGCCATTTGTCGCAACAAGCGCCAATGCAATCAGGCCCGACATGGCAAGTGCCGAGGCAAGCCAGAGCGATTCCATGCCGCCTCCGGTGCGGGAAGGGAGCCGCATGGTTGATGACTGCGAATTCTGTGTGTCGAGCATAATTCTGAGTCCACTTTACCAATAGATCGGAGGCTGCTGCATCGTTAAAAACACGATGAGGAAATACAGGATTTGCAGAAGCGTGATCCAAAAAATTATCAGATACTCTTTCGCACCCATATGAGAGCTGCGCTTGCCAAGAAGGATGCCCGAGGCAGTGAACAGGATAATTACCAAAATCGTCATCGATGTCTCTGCTTTTTTTTGGCGAAAGAGAAAGTCGGCCGTTTACGACAGATTGTGCTTTCCGACTCGATTGAAGACAAATCCCATGACCTGACCTTCGTTGAGCGTGGCAATAAGCCGCTCGAGGTCCCGCTGTTTGGTGCGTCCGGCATTGACAACGACAATCACTCCGCCGAGTTGCGACGTGAAGAGTGTCGGAATCGCCGATTCGTTGATCGACGGCAGATCAACGATAATGAGCTCGTATTTGCTTTCGAGTGAAAGGAGCACATTTCGGAATTCGGTAAGCTGTTCGAGTCCGACGGTCGACGATGGCTTGGACGACGAGCTGCTTTTCATCGAACTCATGCGCACCGATTCAAGCGCATTTTCTGCGGCGTTTCCGGCCGAGAGCACATGCAAATGCTTGATGTGCGTCTTAGCGACAGTGATCGTCGACTGGTGGAACGACTCCAAGAGTCCCGGCGTCAACGGTGTGCCGAAGATTTCATGGAGTTTCGGCCGGCGGATGTTCAGATCGACAAGGAGCGTTTCGCGCTGGTTGGCCATGGCAAGGGAAGCGGCAAGATTTGCCGCGACAAGTGTTTTGCCTTCGCCCTGATTCGGGCTCGTGATGCCGAGAGTGAGCTTGCCGTGGGAATGCTCCTTCGGCAGGAGCGAGTATTTGAAGTGATCGTAGAATTGGTGATTGACCGTCGAACCGTCGATTTTCTTGCCGGTCACATGCGAAAAGACCACGTTCTTTTCCAGACGCACAAGGCTGTGGGGAACGCGTTCGGCTTGCGATATCGTCGGATCGTCATCGCTTCGATGAAGCGGAACGGACCCGATTTCATCACCATCATCGGACTGTATGAATTCCACACCTGATTGCATTGGCCCTCCGCATGAGTGGCTCCCGGGAACAAGATCAACTGTGTTGCTACGTGCGCACGGTCGCATCAGCGCTAGTCTTTTAAGCGCGGACGTTCCGGAAGAAAGGCAATGATCGGTTTATGATAGAGTTCTACGATATGTGTTGTTCGAATTGTCGAATCGAATAATTCGGAAAGGATCGCCGATACAATCCCCAGCAGCAATCCGAGGCCGAATCCGCCTCCGACAATAAGCGCCCGGTTCGGCTTCGACGGCTTCAAGGGCACAAGGGGCGGATCGATGATCGTGAATTGATTGTTGGCGGTTTTTCCAATCGCGCGCTGGATCTGGGCCTCTTCGAGTTTCACTTTCATGCCGTCATAGAGCCGTTGATACACCGCAAGATTCGACTCCTTCTCCTGCCCGGATTGCGCCGATGCGCCGAGCATATCGCTCATCATTTGCGTCCGCGTCCGACGCAGATCGCCTGTGCGCGACTCCTGTTTGTTGATCTCGCCCTGTATGCCGGCCGCCATCCGTTCGAGCATCTCCAGAATCGTAACCTGTACGGTTGTGACTTCCGGATGGCGTTCGGTATAACGTCCGAGGGCGTCGTCATGCTTTGTGACAAGTCCCCGTAATTCACTCGCATAGGGAATGTCGAGCCTGGAAAGTTCGAAAAGCGTCTGTCGCGCCGGTTTCGAGGAGAGATCTTCGGGCAGTTCGCGGATTAAGACGAGATCATGTTTTAATTCCTTTGCGCGCGCTTCGCTCTCCTGCATCTGCTTTTCGACATCGCGCAGATATGTGCCGGCTGCCGGATTATCCTGCATCCGATCGCGCAGCCGGGGCATGAGCTGCTCCTGGCTTTGCTCGAGTTTCTGACGGAACTCCTCGAGCTTCTGCTCATAAAAGCGCACGGTGACTTCATTACGCTGATTGAGAGTGGATGAGGTGGTCTGCATGAACAGATCGGCGAGCACGCCGGCTCCGCGCTGCGCCCGAATCGGATCGTCATCGGCGTAGATGATTGAAAAGGATTCCCGTGCCTGACGCTGGATCTTGATATTGGACATTCTGTCGTCGATAAGCTTGCGGCGTAGTGCCTCGGGCAGCGAGAGGTATTCGACGTTCAGACTGTCCAGCAGCATCTCGATCGTCTTTCGGCTATAGAGGATCTCATCGATGAAGCGAAGCGGGTCATCTTCCATCTGGTAGGACGGCGCAGTGGCGGTCATCCCGGAGATCGGATTTTGGACCTCATTGCGTTGTACAAGAATAGAGGTGGACGATTCGTACATCCTTGGCAACTGGGAGGTCACTGCCACGGCAAGCGCTGTAACGGCAATGGGCGGGATACTCAACAGCTTGATCCGGCGATAGAATACCGAGCCAATTTCACGGAATGAAAATTGAGAGGTCTGCACGGTGGTTCCCCCTTGATTGGTACACAATCATTGTCACTACAGTGCATTGGTATGGATGCCGACTCAGATTATAAAAAAGCAATCTGTATGCCCAGAAAAGGCAATGGCGTGATCATGACGAGTTTTGAGAAAAAATGCTCATGAGAGGCCGGGACCCCTTCCCGGATGTGCGTAAAAAGAACACTCTGCGATCGTGGCATGTGTGTAAAAACGACTCACATGACCCATTGAAGGTTTGCGTACAGACAGACCTTCGGCAGTGCATCGTGCGCGCAATGTGACGTAAAACAAGGATGAATCTGTGATCATCCGCGCGCGCCGATCTTTTGGCACATTTCTTGAAACAATTTAGTGTAGATTTGGTGCAGGAACCAACACGTCTCCCCGCTTGAGCGTCGGGCTATTCCACAGTGAAACCGGATGCCTGTCGTGTGTTGATAAAGGTGAGATACTGTAATATCGCTGAGTGGATTGATTTTGTCAAATTATTTCTTTAAAAAAAGAAAATTTTTTTTCACACCCCTGCGAAAGGTCCAATAGCGTGCAAATTTCTTCCGGTGTCCACAGGTATGCTCTCATGGTCATGGCCGCGGCAGGAGTATTGTTTTCCGGCTGCTTCAGCCGCGCCGTTGTGATCGATGAGGCAATCTTAAAGGCTTCAACATCCCAGTCAAGCAATGTTCTTTCCGGAGCCTATGTGCTCAGGCAGGGTGATCAAGTCAAGATCTGGGTGATTGAGTATCCGGAATTCGATACGACGGCCATCATCAGCGAAACCGGGATGATCCCTGTCAAACTGCTGGGCGAAGTTCGTCTCGAAGGATTGTCGAAGACACAAGCGATCGAATTTCTGCGCGAAAGATTTTCAGTCTTTGCGCGCAATCCAAAATTAAGCGTGGGCATGACTGTGCTCCCGGCCACGAATGCAAAGGTGGTAATGCTGGGTGCTGTCGCGCGGCAGGATACATTCGCGCTGACGTCGCCCATCTCGCTTCTTGAAGCCCTCGCCGCATGCGGCGGCACCACATCCGAATCGGATCTCCGGCGCATCAAGGTGTTTCGCCGCAATGCGAATGCGCCGCCGATCGAAGTCGATCTGACGCGCTACTTCAGTACCGGCAATTTTGCCGAGGTGCCGACGATCGGTCCCGGCGATATTGTCTATGTGCCGAGAGAAGAAAATTTTATTCGTGAATTCTCGGGCTACTTGAGAGACACGCTTTTTTTGTTCGGACTCTTTTCGATCGCACGCTAATCACACCACAACACGACAGGTGGAAAAGAACACTCATCGTGTGATGGATCTGTGGTTTCACGCTCAAGGAGACAAGCAAGGATGCGACGACACGGCGGATATCTGGTGTTGATGATTGTGGCGGCTGCCTTGTGTGCCCGTGCACAGACGGATAACAGTTTTTCATTCACGCAGTCGCTTGCTTCGGCACGCAGCGTATCGTTGGGCGATGCGGCTGTCGCCGACATCCACGACGCTGGCAGTGTGCTTTGGAATCCGGCCTGTCTTGCGTTCCTGCAGTCGCTTGATGTGACTGCTACCGCAGGCGTGCGCATGGATGAACGTCTTATGCGCTCACTCGTCACACTGCCTGTCCTTGCGACCGAGTCTCACTCCGTTGCGCTGGGCGCCGAAGGCGCGCTGTTCGATCAATCCGAGTGGACGAAAAGTACCGGCAAGATGATGGGAGCCGAAATCAGTTATGCGCTGCGTCCAATGACATCATGGGCGATCGGCATGGTCTATAATTTTCGTTCAGTTGACCTCAACGGCCGGCGCGCTTCGAGCCATACGGCGGGTTTCGGTATGATGTATTCGGTCTTTCCTTCACTTACCTACGGAGTCTCCTTCATCGGATTAGGTTCAGGCATCGTCGTGAAGCGGGATGACCATGGAGCTGAGATCCTCGAGACCCAGGCGAACATTCCACGCTCGGTCACTTTCGGTGCTGCCTGGCGCTATCCGGCGACACACGACCGGCCGATTGTCGCGATCTGTCTATCGAACCAAAGCATCAGCGGCGAAGAGCGTCTGGTCTACCGGCTTGGAGTCGAACTTTTTCCATGGAAATTTCTGGTGCTCAGAGGAGGTATCGTCTCCGGTCCCGTGACCGCAGTTGGAAGGGCGGGAGTCGGTATTCTCACGCGCTATCTCGAGATCGATTATGGAGTGTCTTCAAGTGTCGCTGCCGAACGCATGCACTATGTGACGCTTGCTGTTCCGCTGTCGCTCCATTGATCGCCCGGCGCCGGCACATGCTTCCCCGCATGTGCCCATGCTTTAACAACTCATTCATACACTCTCTACTATCTCTATTATAATCATGATGGAATCCATACATACAGTGAACGAACGTGATCTCGATATCGTGCGCAGCGCGGCGATGCAGGAAGTGCTCAAGATAATGGAACGGGTCGCGGCGAGCGATCTCAGTGTTGTCTTGGTGGGCGAGCAGGGGACGGGCAAAGAATGGGCTGCACGATTCATTCATCGCCTCAGCCGACGCGCACGCAGTCCGTTTCTGCCATTCGACTGCGGAGCGCTTTCTCCTGAGATGATGGAAAAGGATCTCTTCGGCTACGAAGCCGTGACGCGCGAAGGTGTCGTGCTCAGACGCGGAGCGTTTGAAGAAGCCGACGGAGGCACGGTATTGATCAACGAATTGGCATTGCTACCCTTGCCTGTGCAAATGAAAATGGCCCGGGCCCTCGAATACCAGACGATCACACGCGTCGGAGGCGAGCAACTCATCCACATCCATACCCGCATCATCGGCACACTCAACCGCCATCCTGAAGCGTTGATGGACGAAGGCGTCCTCCTCAGGGAGATGTATTATCGCATCAGTCCTCTCGTTATCGAACTGCCTGCGCTCAGAGATCGCAAAGAGGACATTCCGCCGATGATAAAAAAAATTTTACGTGAATTGCGCGCCCGCTCTAACTCGACTGTTGTCGGCATCTCGCCGAAAGCCATTGAATTGTGCCAGGCATACCATTGGCCCGGCAATACGCGTCACTTGAAAAATGCAATTGAATATGCCGCGGTCATGTGCCCTGGCAAGTGGATTGAACCCGATAATTTGCCTGCCTACGTACGACGCTAAACGCCCCCCGCTCTTCTTCCTCTTGAACGATTGCAGGTGAGCCGTTCCTCCTTCTCTTTCGCCTTGGCGTGTGACGATGCGTTAGAATATTCTAATTCATATTAGCGTGTTCTAATTTGCATCGGCGCATGAATTACTCTATGTTGAAAGTGTTCGTTGTGATGACATCTTTCTCCAGCGCCGGGGGGCGGCATGATCCATTGCAAGAGAAAGATTGCGATGCGGAACATCACACACATACACACGCCGGGTGAATCAATTCGTAAGTGTGAAAGGGGAGGGTGCGATGGTGCTACATCTGATGATAGCGTTTGCGGCGTCGGTGGGAATATCGCTCGTTCTCACACCTCAGGTCATGAAATTGGCTGCGGCAGTCGGTGCGATGGATTATCCGAATGCCCGAAAGGTGCATACGAAGGCCATGCCCAGGATGGGGGGCGTTGCAATTTGTGGGGGATTTTTCGCCTCGTTCCTGCTGCTGGTGACGATCGACTCGTCGATAATCGCCCAGACATGGCTTTCGACTGCTGAGGGGTTGTCGCTCGCGATGGTGCTTTTTCTTGTGCTCGCGCTTGGCATCTGGGATGATATTGATCCGCTTGGACCGGCGCAAAAATTTCTCGTGCAGCTGCTTTTAAGTACCATCATTTATCTTGCCGGATTCAGGATCTCAACGATCAGCCTTCCGTTCATGAACCAGACCCTCTGCCTCGGCCTGTTCGACTATCCATTGACAATGATCTGGATGATCGGCATCACGAATGCCATCAATCTGATCGATGGGCTCGACGGCCTGGCTTCCGGTGTGGCAACGATTGCTTTTCTCACCATTTCACCCATCGCGATATTCAACGGTGATATGGGAACAGCATGCATGGCACTCCTGCTGTCGGGCGCACTGATCGGATTTTTGCGGTTCAACTTCAATCCGGCCCGGATCTTCCTGGGTGACTCGGGAAGCCTTTTCCTGGGATTTGCCCTGTCGGTGCTTTCGATGCATTCATCGACAAAAGGCTCGGCCGCCTTCGCAATCGTTGTTCCGATCCTGGCCCTGGGCCTGCCGATCATGGACACCTTCTTGTCGATGGCCCGCCGGCTGTTGCGTTCGTTCCTCCCCGATGCTCAAACGGCCAATTCGTCGCTCCTCAATAAATTGAAATCCATGTTTCAGCCGGATAAGAGCCACATCCATCATCGACTGCTCGCCCGCGGTTTGTCGCATCGCAACGCGGTGCTTGTGCTCTATGCCATTTCGTTCGCGCTCGGGATCACCGCGTTCTCGTTGACAGTGATGAGTAATTTCGACGCTTCATTTGTGCTCGGTGCCGTCGGCGCCTCGACCGTGATTGGTGTTCGACAACTGCGCTACAGAGAAATGGCCGTACTTCAAAACGGAGTATTTCTTCCGCTCTATAATCATCCGTTGATGAAACGGGACGCGCTCCAGGTCTTCTTTGATGTCGCGTTCATTCTTGTTTCCTTTTCCTGCGCATACGCGCTCACGCACTGGCTCTATGGACTGCCTCAAGAACAACCCCGCGTCGTGGTGGAGCTGCTTGCTGCCGTAACGGTGATCCAGGTAAGCGTGTTCAGGATTTCTGGACTCTACCGCGGCACCTTCAGGCTCTTGGGATTAGGCGATGTGCTGCGAATGATCAAGTGCGTCGGATTCGCGCTCACCGCCACAATCATCACCGGAATCATCGTTGTCTCTCCACTCAAGACCGATCACGTGCTCACATTGATGCTGGATTTCTATTTCCTGTTGACGCTTGTTGTCGGCTTTCGCATGTCGTTTCGCGTCTTGCAGTACTTGTCACATAAAGATCTCAAAGCCGGCAAGCGGGTATTGTTCTATGGCGCCGATGATAACGGAATCATGATGCTTGATCGGATCCTGGATTCAACAGTGACGAATTATTCGCCCATCGGATTTTTAGACGATGATTCAACGCTGGAAGGCAAGACCCTCAACGGTTATCCGATCTATGGCGGACATTGGAAACTCTCATTCCTTCTCCGCACGATCGGCGTCGACGAGATTATTCTTTGCTCTGATTCGATTAAGGAAACGTCGATGACCCGTCTTCGGCTGACAGCGCAGCTACATCACATTCCGATCAGGAAGATGCGCGTCATCTGTGAAGACATCTTGCACGAAGAACGCGTGCATACCACGGAGGCCAGTGGGAGCATCATCATTGACGCACCGGCCGGCGCAGGTGAATCGGGAGACGCTGTGACCGTGGCTGAAGACGCACATGCCCGCAGGCATACATCAGGAGGTGTGTGTGTGCGGCCGATGAAGTCCAGATTTGCCTGAACCGATTTTTCGCACAGCTGATCACAACCGCCGCCATTCAATCACGAAACCGACAAGATACCATATGCGACGACGACATGCAATGATCACCGCCTTTCTTGTGAGCGTCCTCATCAGCGTCTCTGCGATTCGGCTCGAGGCCCAACGTCAACCGATGTGGATCACGGCATATTATCCATGGTGGTATTATAACCAGATGCCCGTGTCGGAGATTGATTTTTCTTTGATGACGCATGTGGTGCTGTTCTCTGCCAATCCGGTGAGACAGGCTCCGTATCTTGATGTGCTCGTCACACGACGGGACAGCGCCAATCTTGTCAACGGTGTCGATTGCGGACGGCCTGGCGAATTTTTAAAGGAACTCGTCTCCGCGGCTCATCAAAAAGGAGTCAAGGTCATTCTTTCAGTCGGCGGCATTTGGGGGCCAGGAGCAGACAATATGCGTTTTATCGCCCAGGACGATCGGCGCATCGATGTTTTCGTGACAGCCGCGTGCGCCTTTGCGCGGCGATGGAAAATTGACGGCATTGAACTCGATTGGGAATTTCCTCAGTTCGCGGACAAATGGCGGCACAATCAACTCATCCGGCGCTTTCGCAAGGAGCTTGATCAGTCATCGCCCCGCGGCATCTTTATCGCCGCAACGAACGAATCGCCGCTGCCGGCCTATGATCGCAAGACGATGGTTGAAGTGTTCGACCAGATCAATCCGATGACATATGAGCTTTACAGAGGCGATTACTCGAAAAATCTCACCGGGTATAATGGGCCGGTTTTTTCATCGACCCAATTTACACCGTATATCGGCACTTCTATCGATCAGGTCGGGCATGGACCAAAGTCGTGGCTCGACCAAGGCTATCCTGCCTCAAAAATCGGCGTAAGCATTTCGTTTACCACAACAGTCTTCACCAATGTAACGCCGCCGGTGGAACCTTCGCGTCCCTATGGCGAGCACAACTGGGGCACGGTGCGCGATATTCCAAAACGAGGACGGCACTGGGATCACTCTTCACAAGTGCCATGGTTTGGCGACGGCACGACCTTTATTTCATATGAGGATACTTCGAGCTGCAGACTGAAAGTCGAATATGCCAGATCGCTCGGTCTCGGCGGCGTGATGGTCTACGAACTGGGCGCGGGATATCTCCCGGCTGAAAAACCGGGCGCCCGCAATCAGCTCATGCAAAGTGTGGCAGCTGCCGTTTGCACGCGCGCGCGCGCGCTGGGCGATCTTCGCCCTCGCACACAGGACACGGAAAAACCGCGGGCGCGTGTCACATTTCCCAAAGAAAAAGCAACGATCAATGGTGTGATCAGCCTGAAGGCCGAAGCACAGGACAATCGCGGCATTGTTGGCCTGCGATTTCTCATCGATGGCGTCCCCTACGGACCGGTGTGTGAAGAATCACCCGCCGTATCTGCGCCGCTCAATACCTGGCGACTGACAAACGGAACCCATCTCATCAGAATCGAAGCATGGGATGAGGCAAATAATATCGGCGCATCGCAAATCACCGTTACAGTCAGCAACCGGGGCAAAGGTCCATCGTTCGATGATCTTGTGGTGTTCGACGAGGAACTACGCGCGCCGTTTATTGATGCCTCCTGGGGCGTTGTGAATAATTTTAAATCGACGGAGCGATTCAAATCAGGTTCACGATCGATCAAAGTCGAGTACGGAGACCATGGTGCGCTTTGGCTTCAACACGGCACGTGGGGCGAAGAAACGCCGATCCTCGCAACAGAGTATAAGGAACTCTCGTTCGATGCCTATCCCTCGGAATCGTTCTTGCTCGAGATCGTTTTCTCGAACAACACTTCACAGAAAGTCCGGCTGACAGCCGATCAATGGAATGCGATCACCGTTCCGATTTCGGGAGCCGAGCCTTTCACAAAATTTTTCCTGAGGCGCGACATGCCCGGACATGCATGCGTCTATTACGACAATATCCGTCTGCGTTCGGTCCAGCCGTTTGCGCAGAGATCCAAGCACTAAGAAAGCGCGGTGCAAAAGATGTCATGTGCCTGGAGAATCATCGGCACGCTGTATCCACTTTCACTCTCTTTCTTATTGGAGGTTATCAGTGAAGCACGCATATCGGTTGTTGCAGGGGGTGCTGCTGTGTATCCTGTTCTCGCTGAGCGCTGCGGGGCAGGCAAAATGGTTTACCACATATTATGCCACATGGTCGATGATGCCATTGGGCGTGACGGACTATGCCTTGCCCCCCTGGGAAATCGATTGGACCGGACTGACGCATTTGGTCTTGTTCGACAATGGGAATATCACAAAGACCGCGCCCTATTGGGCGTATATGTTCGGGCCGCCGCCTTCGCGGCCCTCGGATACAGAATCGGATTCAGTCTGCGTGGAGTTCAACGGTGTGGCTAATCCGGGAGATGGAAGATATCCCCACTATCTGGATTCACTCGTCACGATCGCACACCGCAAGGGAGTAAAAGTTGTCATTACGATCCAGGCGGTCAATTCAAAGAACTTAAATTATGTGACGGCTGATTCCGCGCGTACGGAGCTCTTCATCACTACGCTTGTGACGTGGGCGGAACGGAAACATTTTGACGGCGTCGAACTCGACTGGGAAGCCTGGGCAGCTCCGCTTCCTTCATCCCAGATCGTGAATCGCTTTATCCGCATGCTCCATCGCCGTGTTCACACGATGAAGACCCCCTCGGGCGCTCCGGGACTCCTGATGGTCTCAGCAGGCAGCGGACAACAGGACTTGTATTCGCCCGAACAGGATTACATGGTCGAACAGTTCAACCTGCAGCTCTATGATTATGTTTATGCATGGTATGGCAAGATCAATTCGAACGTCTCGTGGCACATCTCGCCTCTGCATAAAGGCACGGTCGATCCGACATTCGAAGGCCAGGCCTACGATACGCGCGGGCCGCTGCAGTGGGTGGCCGCCGGTCATGATCCGAAACGCATCGGACTCGGCGTGCCGACATTCGGGTATGTCCTTCGTCACGTCGATAGCTTGTTTCAGGCGATCGGTGGCATTGATTACGGGAACGCCTCGTATCATCGCATCGAAGCCCTCAAGTCGAATGGCGGCACGGAGGAATGGGATGACGTGCGCAAAGTGCGTTCGATACGCGGCACGGCTCTGCGCAATGAGGGCGTGGTGGGATGGGGCCAAGGCGGCGTAGCGACCGGAATGAAATTTTTTGCGGTGGGTGAATCGCCGCGGAGTCTCGTCGAAAAAGTAAATTGGATGGATGCCAATCATTTCGGCGGCATCATGACATACGATTTCGTGTCGGATCTGGATGCCGCTCAAACAATCTCATCGGGCAGGCGTCATCCGCTGCAGCGTGCGATCGCAGTCGCACTCGGTTTGGCCTCTCCGGTACCAGTCGAACCGTCTGAGGCGCAGGCAACACAAATTGTCCATCTGCAGCCGGGATGGAATATGGTGTCGAGTTATCTTCAGCCCAATGATTCATCGTTGAGTTCAATCTGCGGGGATCTTCGCTCGGTGGGCGTGATTGTTAAGAATGGAGCCGGAAGCGTGTACTGGCCCGCACTTTCAATTGACGCAATCACAACCTGGGATCCACGCTCCGGCTACAGGATCTATGCCGAGAGGGAGACGACACTCACATTCAGCGGATGCATGATCAATCCGGCGACCATGCCGTTACAACTCAAGCAGGGAATGAATCTCATTCCGTACCTGCGATCCGATTCCATGACACTGGCAGAAGCGTTTGCAGGCATTAAGGATATGCAACTTGTTGTCGTCAACGGTGCAAACAAAATTTACTGGCCGGCGAAGGGAATAAGGGAGTTCGTATCACTCGAACCGGGCGCCGGATACATGGTCTATGTTTCTGCTCCGGTGAGGCTTGTCTATCCGGCGAATCCTCTTCCCGATTGATCTCCTGTTGGCTTCAACGAAGACACATTGCAGTGACGACGATGCAGTGAAAAAAACGAAACCAATACCGATGAGACGAGCAATGATTCGTGCAACCATGCTGATGGCATTGATGATCGCTGCACCGCTTTCGGTACGATCGCAGTGTCTCCATTTTTCATTCTCCGCGGGCACGGGGCTGGATGCGATCGTGGCGATCCCGGTCTCGAGCACTCCGATGATCGACACGGTCTGCCTGACACCAGGAGATGAGATCGGTGCGTTCACTGTCTCCGGAATGTGCGTGGGAGGCGTCATCTGGAATGGGACGAATTGCGCAGTGACTGTTTGGGGAGACAACGTGTTCACCCCTGAGGTGGATGGCATCACGATCGGTGAGCACATCACGTTCCGTCTCTGGAGCCACAGCACGGATATCGAATATGCGTCAGTCCAAACGCGTTACGTCACGGGTCCGGATGTGTTTGTCCCCAACGGCATCGCAGTGATTGCATCGATGACTGCAGTCTTGCCGCACGTATCCACGGCTCCCGTTTTGTTAACGCCAGTGAACGATGCTATCGAGCAGCCTCAACGCGTGATGCTTCATTGGCAACAGACAGCGCATGCGGCATGGTACGAGTATCAACTTTCGAGTGATTCGTTGTTTGCGACGCTTTGTGATTCGGGCAGTGTGGCGGGCGCGTGCTCAACGCAGACGCTGATGCTCGACAACCACACAACCTATTACTGGCGTGTCAGGAGTGCGAGTCCGAATGGGAAGAGCGTTTTTTCTTCCGTCTATCATTTTACAACCACAGCGGCGGTGAGCCATGTCTCTGACGGGAAACGAACGGCCAGTGAATTCAAGCTCGAACAGAATTTTCCGAATCCCTTCAATCCGGAAACTTCAATCTGGTTCTCCATTCCCTCGGGCCAGCGAGTGAATGTGACAGTGTATGATATGCTTGGTCGGGTCTCGGCCGTGCTTGTCGATGGGGAGTTGCTGCCGGGGTGGTATCAAACCTCGTGGAGCGCCGCAGGTCTGGCCAGCGGCATGTACCTCTGTCGGATGCAGGCGGGTTCGTACGTCTCGGTAAAGAGAATGGTGTTGACAAAATAAGGAAGAAGCCCGCTCATGATGCGATCAGTCTCGACAGATGCGCAGAATTTCCACTGCGTGCAGACTCGCTTCACGAAGTGGGCAACACATTGAGTTTGTTGTGAAGCGTCTTGCGGCTGATTCCGAGAATTTTCGCAGCGGCCGATTTGTTCTGCTCGACAGAGGCAAGCGTATGATTGATGAAGATGCGCTCGGCCATATCAAGCGGCGTGCCCACAGGAATCGACACCGTCAGCGGCTGCGGCGCATGGTTCGAGATGCGTTCGGGAAGCGCCTTGGGTGTGATCGAGCAATCCGGACACATAAGCGTCAGTCCTTCGGTGAGGTTGCGCAACTCGCGGACGTTGCCCGGCCAGTTGAACGCGCTCATCATTTCCATCGCTTCAGGGGACACCGTCTTCGGCGCAAGTTCATACTTTCGAGCAAAGAAAGCAAGAAAGTAATCCGTCAGCAGCGGAACGTCTTCCCGTCGGGAGCGCAGGGGCGGAAGCGCCAGTTCAATCACGCTCAGGCGATAAAATAAGTCCTCGCGGAATTCTCCGGATTGGATCGCCTGCTGAATGTTCTTATTGGTCGCAGCCACCACGCGTACATCGACAGTGACTTCTTCCTTCCCTCCAAGCCTCCTGAAGGACTTTGATTCGATGGCGCGCAGGAGCTTTGCCTGCGTCTGGGGATGCATCTCGGCGATCTCATCAAGAAAGAGCGTACCGCGATCGGCCATCTCAAAGCAGCCTGATTTTTTCGAGATGGCGCCGGTGAAGGCTTCTTTCTCATGTCCGAAGAGTTCATTGTCGATCACATCTTTGGGCAGCGCCGCGGCATTGATGGCGATAAACGGTTGCGCCGAGCGGTTGCTGCAGGCGTGGATGTACTGGGCAATGACCTCTTTGCCGGATCCGCTTTCCCCTGTGATAAGCACCGAGGCAGGAGAGTTTGCGATCATCGAGATGGTTGCCATCATCTGTTCGATCACCGGGCTTCTGCTGAGAAAAACAGGCAACGGCCGCTCGGCGCCCGGAAGGCACGACGCGTCTGCATCAGTCGAAGAAGCGGTGTCTATGCGCTGCTGAATCATGGAAGGGATGCCTTTCCTGTCTTCAGAGTTCCATCGTCTCGGAGTGCTCGCGTTGTATGGTCTTGATTTTATTCTGCATTTCCTCTTCGAACATCCGCGTATCCTGGACACCTTTGAACCGCTCGTACATAACATGCGAAAGATCAATCAGTGATTTGCTTACCAAAGAAATGAGGTTGTATTCCTGCTTCATTTCGCTGTTGGCCTTTTCAAGATACTCCTTGCCTTCATTCGAGATGAACGCCTCAAGTTCGTGGGCGCGCTCTTCGATGTTGAGTGAGATTACCGAGAGATTTGTATTGACGATGTGCGCAATCGATGTGACTGTATCGCGCAACATCTCGAGTGAGGGAAGCTGCTTTTCCTTTTTCTTCTCCAACAACGCGCGCGACTCCTGGTCCTTGCGGAAGAGATAGCGTTCGTACACGCCGTCGATGATGATCGGAATATGATTATATTCGAAATAATCCTTGCGCAAATAATCATACGCGCCGAGTTTCAGTCCGCGCGTCGCCACGCTTTCCATGCCAGGACCGGTCAACAGGATGACGGGAACGTCGATCTTCCGATCGTGGATCCACTGCAGGACGTTCAAGCCGGTCATCTCGGGCATTGAATGGTCCAGGAGTACGACATCGAACCTCGAGTGTGAAAGGACGTCGAGCGCCTGCTGGCCAGATGTGCAGACATCGACCGTGTATCCCTGGGAAGTAAGTGTCTGTTGGAATGTGCGTCGAAATGAATCTTCGTCATCAATCAACAGCAGGTGAAGTGCCGGCATTGTCGTTTTCTGGTGATGTGTCCGTAAGAAAGATTAGTGTTCAGGTTACAGTATAATGATAGGGAGATTCGACACTGCAAGCAAATTAGAACTTTCTAATATATGTTAGAAACTTCTAAGGAAAGAAGGTCTCACACACGTCCCGCCAGCGGCGGCGACGATCAGCGTTCACTGCGACGCAGGCGACGCCAGCGGCGCGGTCAGGTCCAACGGCAGGGTGATGAAAAAGGATGTGCCTTTATCGGGGATGCTTTCAACGCTAATCGTGCCATGGTGGAGTTCAACGATCCACTTCACAAGCGTCAATCCAAGGCCAATACCATCCGATTTGTCGAGATCCTCGCCCGCCCGGTAATATGGATCGAAGATCCGTGCAAGTTTTTCGGGAACGATGCCTTCGCCCGTATCTTCGAAATAGAGCCGGGCGGCGGTCTCAGTGATCGTATACCCGAAGCGGATCTGACGATGCGGGGGAGTGTGCTTCAGCGCGTTGTCTAAAAGATTGAAAAGCACCTGGCGCAGGCGCGGCACATCAGCATTGATGAATGCTTTGGGAAATTTCTTCAGAACGATCGTGATATCTTTCGGGCGCGATAAAAAGAGGGCCTCGTCGTAGAATTCCTGTATCAGCGTATGGAGCGCGATGCGCTCCGAACGCAGTTCGAAATTGCCGGCCTGCATCTTGCTTAGATTTAAAAGGTCGGCGACAATATTGGAGAGGTTGAGCATCTCGTCGTAAACCGTGGTGATCGTTTCACGCAGCTTTTTCGCCGGCGTGCCCTGTGTCAGCGTTTCCTCCAACTGATGCCGGATGACGGCCAGGGGAGTTCTGAGTTCGTGTGCGGCAAGTGTTGAAAACTTTAGCGCGTTTGTCACCGATGTGCGTAATGCTTCCTCGGCTTCTTTGCGCTTTTTTATATTTCGCACAGAAGCGAAAAAATATTCAACGTCGCCGAACTCCATACGGTTGATGGTGACTTCAACCGGTATTTCCTCGCCGGTTTTCGAGCGATGAATTGTATCAAAATTGAGCGCCGCGTCGCCTGCCGCCTCGCATGCGTGCCAAAGCGACCAGAGCTTGGCGGTCGTTAACTGTGTGTCGATGTCGGGAATGGAAAGGGCGCGGAGTTCCTCGCTTGTGTACCCAAGCTGCCGACACGCAGCCCGGTTCACATAGACGAATGTTCCCGTGTTGCTGATCCAAAACACGGAATCCGAGGCATGGTCGACCGAGAATTGCGTGAGCTGCAGGGAATGTTCTGTGCGCTTGCGCTCGGTGATATCTTCCAGCAGACCTTCATAATGCGTCACGTCACCATGCGAATTGCGGACAGTGTTCGTGCGCGACGAAACCCAGCGTGTCTCCCCGTTCTTGCAGATGATCCGGAAGTCGCCTTTCAAGTGGTAGGAACGGGACTTCGTGTGCCCGGCGGCGGGCTCGAGCACCATGGGCGCATCTTTCGGGTGAATGATCGATAAGAATGAAATTGCGCCGCCAATGAGTTCGCTTTGCGTGTATCCAAAGATCGAGATATTGTTCGAGACATATTCAACCGCCAAGTCGGGCGAGTGGCGCCAGATGAAAATCACCGTGTCCGTGTTTTCGATCACCAGATTAGCCCGGCGGATCTGCTCAATCGACCGTCGCCGGGCGGTGTTGTCGCGGTTAATACCGACGAGTCCGATGATGCCGCCTTGGACATCGCGCAGAGGATATTTTGAGATCAGAATCGAGCGCTGCAGAAAACCGGTTTCAGGATGATAGCGGTTGTTTTCCACATTGAGCATGGGGACGCCCGTGGCGATCAGTTTCTGTTCGTCGCGCAGATGCTGTTCGGCGATCGGAGTGCCGAACAAGTCGACGTCGGTTTTTCCCAGGATCTCGTCGACCGTCGCCACACCGCACTGACGCAGCGCCGTGCGGTTGGCAAGAATCATCCGGCAGTTACGGTCTTTGACGTAGACTTCATCAGGAATGGCCTCGATGATCGTCCGCAGCAGATTGCGTTCCCTCTGCAGTTCCTCTTCGGCAAATTTGCGCTCGGTAATGTCGAAGGCGACACCGAGTGTGCCGATGATGACCTGCTGGGCATTGCGCAGCGGTTCGACATGGCCCTCGAACGTGTGGCCGTTGATCGTGACTTCGTAATTGAGAGACTCGCCGGCCAACGCGCGCCGGTGTGCGGCAATCGGCGCATACAATGGATCGCTTGTATTGAAGAACTGTTGTATGGCCAGACCGTCCAGTTGGTTGGGTTCGACGCCGATTGTGTGGAAGCCGATGCCCTGCGTCGAGGTGAAGTGCAGATGTAAATCTGTCGTCCAGAGCTGCGCCGGCATCTGTGTGACCACCAGGCGATAGCGTTCCTCGCTTGCGCGAAGAGCATCCTCGGCCCGCTTGTGCTCTGTCACATCGCGCAGAATGACCGTGAAGTACCGCTTGCCGTCGGTCACGGTCTTGGATACTGTGGCCTCGAATGGAAATTCTTCGCCCGTGGCGCGGATGGCCCGGGCCTTTGTCATCATGCCAGTGAAGCGTCTGTACTCTTCGCCCACCGCAGCGAAGGAGCGAATGTAGCTGTCGTGCTTCTCGCGCAGCGCCGGGGGAATGAAGCGATTGATCGTGTGACCGATCGCCTCGGCGGCCGTGCATTTGAAAATCGATTCGGCCGAGGCGTTGAACAAGACGATCTTGCGCTCCTCGTCGGTGATGATGATCGCGTCCATCGCCGAGCCGATCAGGCTTGAAAGCTGGGCCTGGCTGCGGTGCATGCGCTCTTCAACTTCGTGCTTTGCCGTGATATCGCGCGAGCCGATCACGGCGCCGATGAGTCCGCCGCTCGCATCGAGCATCCGGCTGCAATTCGCCTCGAGCCATAAATAGTGTCCGGCCTTGTGACGCAGTCGTATCTCAAGCGTAATGTGATCGTGTTCCTCAGCAAAGGCCTGCTCGAGTCTGCCGCGCACGCGCTCGACGTCCTCCGGATGAAACAGCGTCTCGACCGGGTGATGCATCAGCTCTTCATCCTCGTACCCGAGCACCTGTTTATGCGAAGGACTCAGATAAGTGAACATGCCCTCGCGATCGACTTCGCTCACCATATCGAGCATACTGTCGGTGATCAGGCGCAGCCTGCGTTCGCTGTCTTTAAGCCGGCGCTCCATCCGATGCTTATAGAGCGCCATCTCGATTGTCGTGTAGAGCTCTTTGGACTCGAAGGGTTTTAAGAGGTAGCCGTAGGGGGTGATTTCCTTGGCGCGTTGGAGCGTGGCCTCGTCGGAGTAGGCCGAGATGAAGATCACGGGAATATCGTTGCATCGCATGACATGCTCGGCGACTTCGATGCCGTCCATCTGTCCCGAGAGTTTGATGTCCATCAAAATCACATCGGGATGCGACGCGGCCACGGCCTCAAGCGCAGCGGTGGACGATCGGGCGATGCCGTCAATCATGTAGCCGTAACTTTTCAGATCAGACTCGATCCCTTTGGCGACAATCAGCTCGTCTTCGACAATCAGTATGTGCGCACGTTCCATGGGGGGGGGTGGTGTGGTGTGATGATCAATAATGCGTGTTCGGTGTTTAAACCCAAACGGTCGCCGGTTGAATGATCTCACTCTTCCTTGATGATGAACCCTTCGCCGCGGACTGTATGAATGAGCTTCTTTGAAAAATCCTTATCGATCGAATCGCGCAGATAACTCATGTACACATCAACGATGTTCGTGCCGGTCTCGAATTTATATCCCCAGACCTGTTCGGCAATGCGCTTGCGCGTGAGGATCGTATTTTTGTTGCGCAGAAAAAATTCAAGCAGTGCGAATTCGGTCTGCGTCAGTGAGATCACTTTTTCGTTGCGCTTGACGACGCGCTTGATCACGTCCATCGTCAAATCGCCGGCTTGGAGAATGTTCGCCCGCAGCAGTCCCGATCGGCGCAGTATTGCATGAATGCGCGCGAAGAGCTCGCCCGAATCAAACGGTTTGGTCAGGTAATCGTCGGCGCCGATCTCCAGACCCTGGATCCGGTCCTCGATGCCGTCGCGCGCCGAGAGAATCAGTACGGGAGTCGTGTACGATTGCGTGCGGAGCTCGCGCAGCACTTCGAGTCCGGATTTCTGAGGGAGGTTCAGATCGAGCAGCACAAGATGAAACTCCTGCGACGTGATCATCTGCGATGCAGTCACGCCGTCGAACGCGAGCGCCACATCGTATCCGGCGCGTATCAACTGACGTTCGACCGAGCGGGCAAGCCGCTTCTCGTCTTCAACGAGGAGTATGGAGATATTCAGTTTAGTCGGTTGGTTCGTCATCGAAGTTCTTCCCCCGGTGTGTGAAGATTTTTGTGATCCAATTCTTCATCCGTCTATGCAACTTCTCTGTCTCTCATCCGCATGCGGGGCTCTCGCTCTTTTCATCTTTCCCGAGTTCAGCCACGTACTTAAAATGATAGCAAAGTTGGAGAAAAGAAACAAGTCGCGAGTCACCTCTGTGTGTCGATAATCACATTTATTCAGGGCGCGTCCACAGGCGATCTGATCACGCGAATTTGCGTGTTCATCACACAATGGACGCTGTTCGTCCCATAATTGTTTTGCACGAATGTCGGCGCTCGTATTTTACAATTGTAATCACACAGAAGAAGCGAAAATACTCATCAATACTCAAATCAAATGAGGTGGAGGAATGTTGTGATGAACGGTCCAGATAAAAAAGAAGTGGCCCGGAAATTACGGGCGTTCGGATTGCAGAAGTTCGGAACGATCAAAGAGTTTGCCGCTGCTCTTGGCATGAATCCGGTGACGCTGCACTCTGGCTATCTCAACAGCAGAAGTCTGCCCGGCGCGGGCATGCTGCTGAAACTGATGGAGCTCGGATGCGATCTCCATTGGCTGCTTGCAAACGACACGCGCCACATGGTGCAAAGCCGACGCATGTATGTTGACGACGACAGGGCGCGCAGGCTCGAAGAAGAAAATGCGCGGCTGCGCTCTGTCGTGAGAGGTTCGCTTTCCACGTTTTCGCAGGCGCTCAATCTTACAACGGCCTCGACAACAACGACTGCGGCCGGAGCCCATCGACAGTAAGCGGTCCCACTCTATCTATTCATTCGGTTGTAATCCAGTCACGATATACACAGGAGGAACCACGATGCATTGTTTGATTAAACGATTCTTTACCACTTGTCTCTTTGTCGCCGCGATAGCGAGTTGGGCAGGGGCCCAGGAAAATAGCGAGATCCGTGGCACGGTGACCGACGGCGCAACCGGAGAAACACTTCCCGGTGTGAACGTGATGGTCACGGGAACAGTGCGCGGCACGACAACAGATGTGAACGGAAATTATGTCGTAAAAAATATTGCGGCCGGATCATATTCTGTCACCGCGAGTTTTGTCGGCTATCGATCGATGACGAAGCAGGCAAGCGTGACGGCAGGTAAAAGCGCCAAACTCGATTTCGGCCTCGTCGCCACAAGCGTGCAGATGAACACGGTTGTCGTCACCGGCCAGGGCGTTGCCACCGAGAAGCGCAAGCTCGCCTCATCGGTCGAAACGATCTCAGCCCGCGAAATCGAAGCGGCGCCTGTGCGCTCGGTCGATCAGCTGCTGCAGGGACGCGTGCCGGGATTAAGCTCGTTTGCCCCGTCGGGCATGCCGGGCTCGGGCGCACGCCTTGCCACGCGCGGCATCAAGAGCGCGCTTTCAACGACGACGCCCGTGATCTATATCGACGGCATCCGCCTCGACAATCGCGAGAACTACAGGCTCTCATTCGGCACCGGCGGACAGGTCACCTCGTCGCTTTCGGATATCGTCACCGGCGAGATCGATCGTGTTGAAGTGATTAAAGGCGGCGCCGGCTCGACCCTCTACGGATCGGAAGCGGCCAACGGCGTCATACAGATCTTCACGAAAAAAGGCATCCCGGGTCCGCCCCGGTGGCGCTTCAACGCGACAACGGGCTACGACGTGCCCGAAGAAAAATTCATTCAGCAACAGTACACAAAAGATCATGCGTTCCAGAACGGCCAGTACCAATCGTACAGCGCGGCTGTCACCGGCGGTTCGGATATCATCACCTATACCGCTTCGGGAAGGATGTCGCAGGGCCGCGGCATCATTCCGCATGACAAGCTGCAGGATCAGCAGTATGTGCTCGGCTCCGGTTTGCGTGCGCTCTTGTCGAACGAATCGAGCCTCGAAGTGTCGGCCAGCTTTTCGCACTCGGTCTACAATCGCATGATCAACGACAACGCGGGCGGCGCACTCATCAGCGATATCGAGATCGAGGGCCTCTTCGATCCGCTTGTCACATCGAATCCGGACAGCCTCCTTGCGCTGTATTTTCTGCCCGGCATCACAGAGCGCTCGAATCGCTTCATCAACGCGATCAATTTCAATTATGCGCCGATGCCCGGATGGAATAATAAATTCACGGTCGGCATCGACTACCGTCGAAGCGAGGACCGCCAGTTCACGCCGATCTCGGCGGGCGATTTTCTGGGCTCGCCGGGCGGCGGCTTAAGCGCGTCGCAGCGCGAATACATCACCACGACAATGGCCTATGCCGGATCGTACAAGTTGCCGGAACTCGGCGTCTTTTCGCAGACGTTCTCCCTGGGCGCGCAGGGCTTCCGCGTCGACGATCACGAGTCATACGGACAGGGACAGAATTTCAAGATCCCGGGCACGACCGACTTCGACAACGCCTCGGTGATCGATGCCCAGGAGGATAACCGTCAGCTCTTCAGCTACGGCTTCTACGCGCAGCATCAGGTCGGCATTGCAGACAGAGTGTTCATCGATCTCGGTCTGCGGTTGGACGGCAACTCGACATTCGGCAAGGACGTCGGTTTGCAAACCTATCCGAAAATCGGCGTGGCATACAATGTGAGCGAAGAGCCGTATTATCCCGAGATGGTCAAATCCGTTGTGAGCAGCTTCAAGGTGCGCGCCGCCTGGGGCGAAACCGGCAACTTCCCGCCGCCGTTCACGCGCGACCGCACATACGTCTCGAATGTCTATCTGAACGAATCGGCCATCTCGTTCAACAACGCCGGCGATCCGCTTCTGGGACCCGAGCGCACCTCGTCGATCGATGCGGGATTCGATATGGGCTTGCTCGATGACCGCATCGGACTCGAGTTCACGTACTTCACGCAGACCACGAAGGACGCGTTGTTCAACGTTGCCGAAGATCCCGCAGGCGGATTCGGCAATCAGCGCCGCAATGTGGGCAAGATCAAGAATAGCGGCATCGAGCTGGCGATGCGGGCGCAGGTTCTGCAAAGCGAAGACTTCGATATCAATGTGCGCGCCTCTGTCGCCACACTCACGAACGAGGCGACCAGTCTTGGCGGTGCAGCGGGATTCACGATTGCCGGATTCTCCTTTGCGCCGATGCGCGTTGAAGAAGGAAAGCCGATCGGGATTATCCGCGTCAACGTCCCGAGACTTGAAGCCGACGGCACATATAAGGGCAATTACGACGAGCGCTACCTGGGCAATCCCACGCCGAAGCAGACGGGCGCCGTTGGAATCGATCTTGTCTTGTTCAAGAATCTGTCCATCACCGCCTTCGGCGAATTCGCCTTGGGCCACCAGATCCTGAATCAGTCGCTCTCGCGTCAGATCGTCAATGCGTTGAATGTGCCGGGACTCTATCCCGACGCTATAGCGAAGCTGCCCGTCTCGGCCGATCCGGCGCGTCCCTACAACCGCAACACGGCGTCAAGCATTCTGTTGGAAAACGGCGACTGGATCAAGCTGCGCGAAATTTCGCTGCGCTACAAGATTCCGGCCGGTATCCTGAACGGTATCTCGCTTAATGCGAGCGTGCGCAACGTTGCGATCTTTGGAACGAAGACGACGTACGTCGATCCGGAGTTGAGCTTTATTCCCGGAGCGGCGATTGAACTCGGCGGCATCACAGGCGCGACGTTCGCACCGCCCATCCAGTATCGAATCGGCATGGATGTCAACATCTAGCTCCTCCTTCGATTATAGTAAACGATGGATGAAGCAGGATAAACACTTATACATACACACAAAGAATTGAAAAAATTTTCCGGAGACATTCATGAGCAAACACACATATTCATTGATTGCGGGTGCGGCGTTGGTCTTTACACTGGGTGCATGCGATATGGTCGATCCTTCGAAGGTGGAGAATCCGCAGATCACACAACAGGCGCTCGATGCCAACGCGATCGGCGGCACCACGCCGCTGATTGCGGGACTCAAACGGTACTTTGCCATTGCGCAGAGCAACACGGCGCTCGTGACCGATCTTGTATCGGACAACTACGATAATCGCGCCTCGTACTTTTCGAACATCCTTGATTCGCCGCGCGAGATCCAGCCGGGTGATCTGACACTCAATACCAATGCGATGGCAGTTCCCGCAAGCGCCGCCAATCCCCAGGACGGGATGTATTTCTATCTGCAGTCTCTGCGTGCGATGGCCGATGTCGGACTCTCGACGATCGTGCCAAACGACGCCACGACGACGGATGATCAGCGAAGCGAAGTGCACTTCTATAAGGGCATGGCGTTGTTGATGCTGGCGGAGAATTTTTCGGCATTTCCGATTGCCGAGCAAGCCGCCGCCGTCCCGGCGTCATCGGCGCTTGCGATTGCGATCGAGGAGTTCAAGACTGCAAATGCCGGAACATCCGATGGAACGATGAAAGCCGCAACCAAGCTCGCGCTGGCGCGCGCCTATCGGCTTGCGAAAGACCGCACGAACGCAGTCGCCGAAGCACAGGCTGCCCTCACGCTGTCACCGAATCTGGTCTTCAGCGGACAATTCGATGCAGCCTCGCTGGCCAATCGCTGCTACGGCGCGGCCGTGGCACGATCGAGCAACGACATACAGCCGCTGCCCCGATTGGATTTTCTGGATCCGAAATATTCGCAGCCCAATACTCCCCTCCCTGCGCTGAAGGCAGAAGAGGCGCATCTGATCATCGCCGAAGCGGCGCTTGTCGGCGGGAATCTTGCCGGCGCGCGTCAATCGATGATCAACGCAATCACGCTCGTGAAATCGCGCTCGACCCTTGTCTTTACCGACAAGGATACGCGCCTCACGCGTCCGAATGATACCTCGTATCAGGTGAAGTTCGATCCGACTGCCGCGCCGAAATCCGGTCTCATTAAAAAACGCGGTGGTTCCTCGCAAGTGGTCGTCCGCCCGGTGTCGGGCACGAGCCTGACTGATACTGATATTACGGCGATGGCGACTGCCGCCGAGCTCTATCGGGCGCTGTATCTGCTGCGTCAGGAGATCTTCTTTTTCGAAGGCCGGCGCATGAGCGATCTTGGAATCAGGCTTCCGATGAACCAGCGGCAAATCGACGGTAATGCGATGATTTCGCCCGGATCGCCGGGAACAAGTGTTGTCGTGCCGAGTTATATCCCGCTTTCCGACGGGCTCGATCAGTATACGGTCGACGCCGCAACGAAAACGGTCACGATTACCTATGATTTGAACGCAATCCTTGCGGCAAATATCAATCAGGCATCGCCGTTTCTGGCGCCGTAAGGCCGGTATTGTTTGACGATTGAAATGGAAGACTGAAAGCGCGGGCGGGCATGCGGCCGGAAAAAAAAAGCGACATCGATCATACCGGTCGCATGCCTGCATACGCGTGCAGGCAGTGCGTGTGCAAGGGGGCGTCAATGTTCAAGGATGAAAAACGGAATACTTATGATGCGCCGGATGTTCATACTTGTATGAAGGGGAAAATAATTGTACGTTTCACGCACCAGGCTCCACATGCACTGCTCGATCAGCCCATAGGGAAAAAAATGTGAAGAAGCTTCTCTATTATATACTGATAATTTTTTCTGGGGCCGCTGGAACACGGGCCGCTGCTCCCGCAGAGTTTAAGGGAGACGGGCTCGATCCGTCGAAGGAAATGTATCAGTACAGTCACCGGATCTGGCAAAAAAAGGACGGCCTGCCGCAGAACTCCGTCCATGCCATCGTACAAACCTGCGATGGCTATCTCTGGTTCGGCACAGACGAGGGGCTGGCCCGGTTCGACGGGTTGCAATTCAAAGTCTTCAACCTTCGCAACACACCACAGTTCAAAAGCAATCAGGTGCGCGCGCTGTGTGAGGGAAATGACAGCACGCTGTGGATCGTATTTGCAGACTGGGGCGGCATCGTCTCGTATCGCAATGGCAAGTTCTCTTCGTTCGCGACGAACCGGACACCGTTCATCCCCTCAAGCAATCTGCATGTCTTCTGCGACAGCAAGGGAATGATCTGGTTTTCGTCGTTCGACGGATTGCTGCGCTTCAATCCGAAAGATACTTCCTCGCTGCTCTATACAATGAAGCAGGGACTTCCCTTTAACACAGTCACAAGTTCGCTCGAAGACACCACAGGTGCAATCCTGGCGAGCACGCGCCAGGGACTGTCAATTTTTGAACACGGCCGATTCCGACTCCATCCTTCAGTGCAGTTTCCGATACGCGCCTTATGCCGCGACAAACATGGCGCGATCTGGTTTGCCGGCAAATTCGGAATCGCGCGGCTGAACTCCGACAGCTCCGTGACCACATACGGCGTCGAGTCGGGCTTTCCACTTTCGGCGGCCGGTGTCAATTCAATTTATGAGGACAGAGTCGGTACGCTCTGGATCGCCACGGCCGGAAGCGGACTCTACAGGTTCGCCGACGGAAAGTTTTCTTCCTTCACGGTCGCTGACGGACTTTCAAGCTCGTTTGCCGAATCGGTGTTCGAAGATGCTGAAGGCAATCTCTGGATCGGCACCACCGGCGGCGGATTGAACCGATTGACGAATACGAAATTCACGACGTATCTTCCTTCAACCGGTCCGACGATGGTGTGGTCTGTGTACGAAGACCGCACGGGCGCGATCTGGGCGGGCAATGAAACAGGTTCACTCTTACGACTTGAAAAAGGAAGACTCGTTCAGGCGTTTGACGACTCGTCGCTCCGTGCGGGCGCGGTGATGGCCGTGCTGCTCGATCGTCAGGGAGTGCTCTGGAGCGGAGGACGCAGCGGGATCTACCGCATCCACAACTGGAAGAAACGCGTCCTGACCAAATCCGATTACACGTTCTATCAAACCGGGCTCGTGAGCGCGATCACGGAAGACGCACAGGGCGGCATCTGGGCCGGAACCATACGCGGATTATTTCATTACAACAAGGGCGTCGTCACCAACTACACGAAGGAGCAGGGACTGGGCGGCAACAACGACGTCCGTGTGGTGCACCAGGACAGGAAAGGCGATTTGTGGATGTGCATGTCCGCAGGCGGCATCACGCGCCTGCACAACGGCGCATTCATCGTTTACGATTCCAAGGGCTATCCCAATGCGCCCGAGGGTCCAATCTCGATGTGCGAAGATTCCTCCGGCACGATGTGGTTCGGCACGCTCGCATCGGGACTCGTGCGCTGGAACGGAGAAAAATTTTCGGCGCTGAGATATGCGCAGAATATTTATGACGAGTCCATTTTTTCGATCCAGGAAGACCGGCTCGGACACTTGTGGATGAGTTCGAACAACGGCGTCTTCCGCGTCTCGAAACAGGAATTAAATGACGTCTGCGACGGCCGCCGACCATCGATGCAGTGCACGGTCTACGGCATGAGCGACGGCATGAAAAGCGATGAGTGCAACGGCGGATTCATGAATTCCGGCTGCACATCAAGAACCGGCAGCATGTGGTTTCCGACAACGATCGGACTGGTGATGGTCACTCCGGCAAATCTCCCCCTGAACCGCATCCCGCCCTCTGTCGTCATCGAATCATTCAGCGCCGATAAGAAAACGATCGAGCCGGCATCTGAGATCGAGATCGGTCCGGGCGCGGGCGTGCTCGAGTTTACGTTCACCGGACTGAGTTACATGGCATCAGACAAGGTCAGATTCCGCGTGCTGCTCGAGGGCTTTGATGCGGAGTGGACCGATGTGGGCAAGCGCCGCTACGTTTCATATACGAACATTCCTCCAGGCCGCTACCGCTTCCGCGTAACGGCATCGAACAACGACGGCGTCTGGAACGAAACCGGGGCGTCGATGGCGTTCGTGCTCAAGCCGCATTTTTATCAAACATCCGTGTTCTATCTGCTGACGATCGGGTTCATCGCATTTTCCGGCGCCGTGACGCACAAATTCTATCGCCGCGCGAAGGACCGGACGCTCATCCAGTCGCGCCGCCAGGCACAACTCGAGGCGCGCTTGAAAGAGTCGCAGCTCAATTCGCTGTCGATGCAGCTGCAGCCGCATTTTCTTTTCAATACGCTCAATTCGATTTCATCGCTCATGCACTTCGACGTCGATAAAGCCGATCGGATGGTGGCGCACCTCGGCGATCTCTTGCGGATGTCGCTTGCCCGGGTGAAACGACAGGAAGTGCCGCTGAAGCAGGAACTCGAATTTCTTGAAAGTTATTTATGTATCGAACAGGCGCGCCTCGACAATCGCCTGTGCGTGGAGCGGCACATCGACGCCGAAACGCTCAACGCGCTTGTGCCGAGCATGCTCTGGCAGCCGCTTGTTGAAAATGCGATCAAACACGGCATTGCGCCGCGCAGAACTCCCGGCCTCCTGACACTGGGAGCGCGGCGGATCGGTTCTGAACTCGAATTGACGATTCAGGACAACGGAGAAGGAGTGGACCGCGAGTTTACGCCCGGCGCCTCAAACGGCGTGGGCCTGCGCAATACACAGGAACGCCTCGAACTCTTGTATCCGCACAGACACGAGATCAGGTTTTCGAACAACCCCGAGGGCGGAGTGACTGTAACTTTGCGCATTCCTTTCCGTATTGAAGAGTATGAAGCCGACACACACTCATAACCACAACGCCCTTGTGACTACCGTGCAAACGATTCGCGTGATCATTATCGACGACGAACCACTCGCCATCCAAAAGCTCCGCCATTTCCTCAAGGCTGAAGAGGGCGTTGAAATTCTGGATGAATGCTCGAACGGACAGGACGCGCTCGTATCGATTCGTGAACAGCGGCCCGATCTGATCTTTCTCGACATCCAAATGCCGGAGATGGACGGCTTCGCCATGCTGTGCGAATTGACCGATGCTGAAATGCCGCGCGTCATCTTCACGACCGCATACGACGAATTCGCGCTGCGCGCCTTCGAAGTCCACGCGATCGATTACCTCCTGAAGCCGTTCGACCGCACGCGCTTTATCGAGGCGCTTGACCATGCGCGCGAACTCATCGGGCAAAGGCCGAACGCCGCCACTGACGATCAGCTGCAGGAGCAATTGCGCTCGTTGCTTGAAGCCGTCTCGCAGCCTCAGCGCGCGTCGGCACCGGACCGCTTGATGATTAAAAGCGAAGGCCGCGTGGTCTTCGTGAAGACGGATGAAATCGACTGGTTCGAGGCCGCGGGCAATTACATCAAGGTCCACTGCGGGGCCGAGACGCATCTGCTGCGCGAGACGATGAACAGCATTCTCTCGCAACTCGATCCCGCGAAATTCCTGCGCATCCACCGCGGCACTATTGTCAACATCGAGCGCATCAAGGAAATGCATCCCTGGTTTAACGGGGAATATAAGATCTTCCTCACGACGAACGCCTCGCTCATTATGAGCCGCGGGTGCCACGAGCAATTCACGAAACTCTTCGGCAAGCCCCTCTGAGACCTTTTTTTGCATCTTGCATTTTCATGCAATATCTCGTATGTTAAATGAAGGATGGATGCTGTCTTTCGATTCCGGTTATTCACTCGTTTTCACGTTGTATCACTATTAAAAAATTAGGGGGGAGGTGCTCTATGGCTCGAGGATTGAACAAGGTCATGCTGATCGGCAATTTGGGGAAAGATCCCGAATTGAAATATACGAACAGCGGTATTGCCGTTGCCACATTCTCTGTTGCGACAGCCGATTCCTGGAAAGATGCCGAGGGCAACATGCAGGACCGCACCGAGTGGCATAATATCGTCGCCTGGAGAAAGCTTGCCGAGATCTGCGGCGAGTATCTTAAAAAAGGAAAAAAAGTTTACATCGAAGGCAAGATCCAAACCCGCTCATATGAGAAAGACGGCATCAAGAAATACATCACCGAAATTGTCGCCGACCAGCTTGTGATGCTCGATGGCGGCGGCGGATCCAATGCAGGAAGAGCGGGAGCGGAAGCCCCGGATATTTCGCAGGCAGCCGAATCGGCGCCGCCGAGTATGGGCACTGAGGAAGATCTTCCGTTCTAACACAAGCACGCGTGTGTGTGTCTGAAGCAGTAAAAAAAGTTCAGTGTCTTTCCGTCAATCGCCCCGCAGATGACTCTTCAACTGCCGGGGCGATTTTTTTTCTCATCGGCAATTTGCGTACATTCAACATATGGCGCTTGAACTCTACGTCAATGTCTTCATTCTGCTGGGACTGCTCGGATGCTCCGCGTTTTTTTCCGCATCAGAGGTGGCGCTGTTTTCCCTGCATCCGCCGTTGAAGGATGAACGCGACGCATCCGTGCGCATTGTCAATGCGCTGTTGGCTCATCCGCGCAGACTGTTGATCACGATCCTGATCGGCAATACGATTGTCAACACGGGGGCGGCGCTCGTTTCGGTGATGATGACCGTGAGTCTGACGTCGCAGTTCGGATGGAACGTCACTGTCGCGCTTGTGACTCAGGTCGTTCTTCTGACATTCATTATTATCGTCGTGAGCGAGCTGCCGCCGAAGGTCCTGGCTGCGCGCTCGCCGCTTGCAGTGGCGCGTCGTGTGGCATTCCCGCTGTATCTGTTTTTTAAAGTGCTGACGCCGGTGATCGATGCGTTCGATGCGATCGTCAAAAATGTGGAACGTCTTGCAATGGCCGGAAAAGGCCTGAGCGCGCTTGAAGCGGACGAACTGCGCACGCTTGTTGATGTGGGAAGCGAAGAAGGCGAGATCGACGACGAGGAACGCTCGATCATCCATAATCTGCTTGATGCAAAAGACACGGTGGTGCGCGAGGTGATGACGCCGCGCACCGAGATGGCCGCGCTTGAAGAAGACGATGCGACGCTCGATGCGCTCATGGCGTTCATCGTCGAGAAGCGCCACTCGCGCATCCCCGTCTATTCCGATTCGCTCGACTCGATCAGGGGCATCATCTTCGCAAAGGAGCTGCTGCCGTTTCTGCATCCCGAATCGCATGAGAAGGAGCATCGTGCATTTTCGCTCGCCAAGTATCTGCACCAGCCGCTGTTCGTGCCGGAAAGCAAATCGATCACCGCGCTGTTGAAAGAATTCCGGCAGAAAAAAACGAATGTCGCCATCGCCGTCGATGAGTACGGCGGCACGGCAGGCATCGTGACATTTCAGGATGTGATCAGCGGCATGGTCGGCGATGTGGGAGACGTCTCGGCCGATGCGGCGGCGATGGTGGAACGGATCTCGGAGACGCGCTTCCGGTTCGATGCTGCGATCGATCTCGATCGGGCCGGGGAACTGCTCGGCATCGATCTCCACGTCGAAGAAACATTCGACACGCTCGGCGGACTTCTGCTTCACTTGTTCGGGAAGATCCCGCGCAAAGGCGAACAAATCGACTTTGGCGCGGTGAGGTTCACTGTGCTGCATGCGGAAAAAAACCGCATCAATCTTATCGGCGCCGAGATCGATCCCTCGGCGCGCGCGCCTGAAGAGTAATCACAAAAAAGTTTGAGCGAAAGTAACCTCCATGAAAAATTCTATACTGTGTCTGATCCTGTCGGCTCTGCTTTTTCTGAGCGCTCACACGTGCGAGTCAGGTTCGCGTACACCCGTGCGTGCGCGCCACGGCATGGTGGTGGCGGCCGATCCATTGGCGGCGCGCGCGGGAGAAAAAATCCTTGAAGCCGGCGGCAATGCCATCGATGCCGCCGTGGCCACGGGCTTTGCGCTGGCGGTGACATATCCCGGCGCAGGGAATCTGGGCGGCGGCGGCTTCATGGTCATCCGCATGGCAGATGGGAAGACAGCGGCGATCGATTACAGGGAAAAGGCGCCCGCGGCTTCGACGCGTTCGATGTATTTGGACAGCGCCGGAAATTTTCGACCCGAGCTGAGCACAGTCGGACATCTTGCCGTGGGCGTGCCGGGATCGGTTGCCGGGCTGCTTGAAGCGCTCGAGCGCTATGGCACGATGAAGCGCGCTCAGGTGATGACCCCTGCCCTGCGGCTTGCCGAAGAAGGATTCCCGCTTTCCCGCGAGCTCGCGCACGGAATGCAATCGATGATCCCGTCATTTTCGAAATTTCCCGCTTCGATGAAATCATTCACGCGTCACGGCCTTCCCTACAAGGAAGGAGAAATGTGGAAACAGCCCGAACTTGCCCGGACGCTCGAAGCGATCGCGACAAACGGACGTGACGGTTTTTATCGGGGACGCGTGGCCGATCTGCTTGTGGCTGAAATGAAACGCGGGCATGGATTGATCACGCATAAGGACCTTGAATCGTACGTGCCCATTGTGCGCGACTGCGTCCGCGGCACCTACCGCGGAATCGAAGTGATCTCGATGCCTCCGCCGAGTTCGGGCGGCATCGCACTCATCCAGCTTCTGAATATTCTCGAGCCGTTCGATCTCCGCTCGTACGGATGGAACTCCGCGAAAAGCGCGCACGTGATGGTTGAAGCGATGCGCCGTGTGTATGCCGACCGCGCCGAATATCTTGGCGATCCTGATTTTTACACTGTGCCGCAGCGCGGTCTTCTTTCAAAACGTTATGCCGAAGCGCAGCGCCGCACGATCGACACAGAGCGGGCAACCAAAAGCGCATCGGTCACACACGGCGTACCCGTGGCCTATGAATCGAACGAGACGACGCATTATTCGGTCGTCGACAGATTCGGGAATTGCGTCAGTGTCACCACGACGCTTAACGGCGCCTACGGATCGTGCGTGACGGTGGAGGGCGCCGGGTTTCTGCTCAATAATGAAATGGACGATTTTTCGGCGAAGCCGGGCACGCCCAATATGTTCGGACTCATCGGCGCCGAGGCCAATGCGATCGCCCCCGGCAAGCGCATGCTCAGTTCGATGGCGCCGACAATTCTTGTGAAGGATCACGCGCCCTTCATGGTTGTCGGCTCGCCCGGCGGCTCGACGATCATCACAAGCGTGCTGCAGACGATCGTGAACGTGATTGATTATGGCATGAACATCCGCGAGGCAATCGAAGCGCCGCGCATTCATCATCAGTGGCTGCCCGACACACTCTATTATGAACGGCACAGTTTCTCCGCCGACACACGCACAAAGCTGCGACAGATGGGACATGTGATGCAGGAGCGCCGCGGCACACAGGGACTGGTTGAAGGCATCGTCATCACACCGGGCGAGGGCGTGATCGAAGGCGCATCCGATCCGCGCGGATACGGCGTCGCCGCCGGGTACTAATGAAATAGGAAAATTTGCCGATGCTCTTTGAACGACTTGAAAAAATTAAACAGCGCTTTGCCGAAGTGACGCAGCTCATGAGCGAGCCCGAGGTGATCGGCAGCCAGGATCGTCAGCGCGAACTCGGACGCGAGTACCGCGAGCTCTCCGAGATCGTCAAGGCGTACGACACGTATAAAAAAATGTACGACAACCTGGCCGAAAGCCGCGCGTTGCTCGACACATCGGGCGATCCGGATCTGAAGCAGCTCGCCTTAAGCGAGATCGCGGAGATCGAACAATTGCTTCCGTCGCTTGAAGAGTCGCTCAAGCAATTGCTGATTCCAAAAGATCCGAACGATTCGAAAAACATTATTGTCGAGATTCGCGGGGGCACAGGCGGCGAGGAAGCCGCGCTGTTTGCGGCCGATCTCTATCGCATGTATACGCGCTACGCCGAAAAAAAAGGATGGAAAGTGGAAACGCTCGATTGGAATGAAACACCCAAGGGCGGGTTCAAGGAAATTTCATTCAGCATCCAGGGCGAGGATGTTTACGGCGTGATGAAATATGAAAGCGGCGTCCATCGCGTTCAGCGCGTGCCCGAGACCGAATCGCAGGGCCGCACGCACACCTCGGCTGCGACAGTCGTGGTGCTGCCTGAAGTTGATGAAATCGAGATCGAGATCAATCCGGCAGATCTGCAGATCGACACATTCCGCTCGGGTGGCAAGGGAGGGCAGAATGTAAATAAGGTTGAAACCGCCGTGCGCATTACGCACAGACCATCGGGCATCGTCGTGGCCTGTCAGCAGGAGCGCTCGCAGTTTCAGAACCGGGAGCGCGCGATGAAGATGCTTCGCGCGCAGATGTATGAACGCAAGATCAACGAGCAGACGGCAGGCGTGGCCGCGCAAAGAAAATCGATGGTCGGATCGGGCGATCGTTCGGACAAGATCCGCACGTATAACTTTCCGCAGAATCGCGTCACCGATCACCGTATCGGTGTGACGCTCTACAACCTGTCGGACATCATTAACGGCGAAGTGGGAGATTTGATTGAGCAGCTGCGACTCGCCGATCGCGCCGCCAAACTTCTGGAACAATGACCGAGCACGAACGATGGATGTCGCTGGCGCTCAGAGAGGCCGCCAAGGCGCACGCGCAGAATGAAGTCCCTGTCGGTGCGATCATCGTGCATAAGAACACGATCGTCGGCCGCGGCTCGAACCAGGTCGAGATGATGAAAGACTCGACAGCGCATGCCGAAATGATTGCGCTCACAGCCGCCCAGGCCACGCTTGAATCGAAATGGCTCAGCGAGTGCGTGCTCTATGTGACGATGGAACCGTGTCCGATGTGCGCCGGAGCGATGGTGCTCTCACGGTTGCCGGTGCTTGTCTTTGGATGTTACGACCCGAAGATGGGCGCGGCCGGCAGCCTCTACACGATTCCGGAGGACAAGCGGCTCAATCACCGCATTCATGTCGTGGCCGGAGTGTTGGACGCCGAATGCGGCTCGTTGTTGAAGGACTTCTTCCGGCATCGGCGCGAGCCTTGAGATGTTCGCACTTACTCGCGTGCGTGTATGTGTGTCCGCTCCGTGTCCCTTCGCGATGAACGGGGCGAAGAATACGACAGGGTATCAATGTGACATCGGACACATCTTTTATATTAACTTCTTTTAACTTAGATTGTGTTGACATTCGAAGACACTTTTAATACTTTCACTTAATATTTTCAGGCATCTTCACCCGTCCAAGGGACAGGGCCCGACTTCACTGATTGCAGACATCCTCTGCACACGGGTAATAATAGAGAGCGATTGCGGACTGCGAGCACAAACCACAAAGGCATCCACTCGATACTCGTAAATTTATTCCTGGCGCATCTATTTTATCACATACAATAGCGGTTCTCTATTATTAGGACAGCCGTCCGCTGTGCGACGGTGAGGGGCGAGGTGTCTGCGGACTTTTTAAAAAACACGAATCTGGTGATTTTTATTGCATTAATTTCTTTAAAGTGATATTTTCATTAACATACTGTAAGATTATATAAATTATAGATACCGGTAAAAATGCTTGACATAGCAACCTATTGTTTTTATATTTAACGCGTATCTTTATGCAGAGGTCTACAAATAACGTTGTTTTACACATTGTGCACGCAGCCTTTCTTGAGTTTTAAAAAATGGCGCACGCGGTTGCGCATATTTCTATGTACCCGAATTCGAGCGACGCATATAATTTTATTTATACATAGTTTAGCAATAGAAACGAATTTTCTTTAGACATATCTTAGCGCATAGTTGTACCTGCATTCCGATTTAGTAATAGAGCACGATACCAGTATCCCATATGTGTACCGAGTGCAACATCCTGCATTCATAGTTAACCTTATACCATAAGAGCATCCTGATAGTTTGACATATAGCGTGCGTGGGGCATACTCCGTTTTTTTTGCGGATGTGTCGGCGCGCGAGAAGCACGAGTACAATGCGTTGTGTCGTGATCAAACGCGAACTCGTCACTTGTTTCCGAAAATGCATTAACCAAAAAATAAAACAACGGCTGATTCTTTGAATGAACACATAGTAGACCAAAGATCAACGATCTCTCTCACCAATACAAGGAGCGAACCGAATGAATAGAGTAAACAATACGAGTTGATGGATTGGTTTTTTGTTCCGGTGTGTGCCAATGGCGGGGAATCTCGTCCAGGCATCATGCGCGGGACGCGGTGAGGGGGATTCACGTGCGGAGGGTAGAATATGCGACACAGCTACAAATCTCTTAATTAACTACAATAACCAGGAGAAACAAATGAACACAAAAAGCATATTCAAGAGTGGCGCGCTGATGCTGGCGATGACCATCATCTTGACTGTTGTCTCGTTTGCCCAGACAACGTACTATGTGAACGTTCAGACCGGTTTGGATGGTAACACCGGTTTGGTCGCCATTGGTACGGCGCCGCAAGGCCCGAAGGCAACGATCAACAATGCGATCGCCGCGGCTTCGGCCGGCGATATCATTGTTATCGATTACGGCAACGGAAACATTTATAACGAAGACGTCGTTGTCACAAAGAAACTGACGTTCAATGTCTCCGCGAACAGCGGCACGGGCACTCCGATCGTGCGCAGCTGGGTCGTCAACAACGCAACCGCTGGAACTGGTAACAACCAGGTGATCTTTTCCGGCGCGTTGAGCATTGTCAACTCCCTTACATTACAGGACGGCGCGGTGATTGGCGCGAGCAATCTGACAATCGGCGGTACGCCGATGGCTCCGGTTACTTCCCCCTTCATCAAGCGTTTTGCAACGGGCGCGAATACAAGCGGAACAGTTGACTCGCAGTTGAAATACAATGGTGCAGTTGATTTTGTGTATGATGTGACAGCGGGTCCGGTGACAACAGGACTCGAACTGGCTCCGACAGCGAACACGACGGCAATCAAGTCGTTGACGACGATCGGCGCGAACAAGCTGACATTGAATGAATCCAAAACGGATGCAGGCGTTCTCGTTACAGCAGGCGCATTGGATCTCGGCGGATACACATTGACAGTGAAGGGTGCAGCAAATACAATCGGCGGCGATGTGACGAACGGCACGCTGGCCTTCTCGATGGGTGCGGCCACGGGCATCACAGGCGCATTCAAGCTTCCCAACGTGACGGCATCGGGCGCGCAAACATTGACGCTCACAGGCATCACGCAGGTTGGTAATCTTTCCGCCTCCTCGGGCGCCAGCGTCGGCACGAACAATCTCGTGGCGGCATTCGGCGATATCACGAACTCCGGTTCGGGAGCAGTTAACACAGGTACAGGCGTTGCGTTCACGGTTGGCAAAGTGACCAACACCAGCACAGGCACGATCGTCATTGGCGCAACAGCCACGACGATCAACGATGTCGCGAACAGCGGCGCGGGCACGATTACATTGGATGGCGGCACGACAAGCATCGCCAGCATTTCCAACAGCTCCAATGGTATCGTCAATTCGACACTTGTCGGCGCGGTCCTGGTTACCGGCAACGTGACGAATAATGGAACAAGCACAGCTTCGACAAAAGGCCAGATCAACTTCTCGTCGACAGCCGGCGTGACAGTGAACGGCACAGTGACAAACGCTCCGACAGTGACATCCGCCAACGCAAGTGTGACAAACGCTGGTTTGATTACATTTGCAGACGGTCCGCACGTGTTGAAGGGTGTTGTGACAAATCAGCCCGTCTTCGGCGGCGCAATTGGTGCGACTGCGACAGTCAGCATCCAGGATAACGGTCAGATTCGTTTCGCGACCACAACAGGCAACCTGACACTCAAATCGGGATTGGTTGTTGCAGCGTCGAACACGATGACAGATGCATGGACATCAGGAGCAACCACGATCACAGTGACCGGCAACGGAACTGTGAAGTTTGCATTGACAACAGGCAACTATCTGTCCGATCTGGGTATTTCGAACTCCTCGAACTTCCCCGATATCGCGAAGGCAGGCGGTCGCGCGGCAGTGCCGACAGTGACGGATAATGCTCAAGTACTGTTCACGGGCCGCACGACAGGCACAATCGGTGTCGTTGCGACACCCATTGGTGCGATCTCGAACACATCGACAGCGGTGTTCATGGCTGGCGTAAATGGCAACGGCTTGATCTACTTTGGTGCAACGGGCGGCGGCGTCTATGCTGGCGCAGTCAGCACGAGCGGCGCAGACGGCGGTGCAATCATTTTCGGCAACGAAAGTGTTACGCTCGCCAGCATCACGAACTCGCGCACAGTCGCACAGGAACACATTCAGGTCGGTGCGTCCCCGTTGGCCGGCGTTTCAGTCGCCATCAGCGGCGATGTCAACAACTCGGGTGCGTCGACAATCAACTTCAAGTCGTACAACGGCGCTGCAGCTGAAACATTCGGTATTGGCGGCACGCTCACAAACAGCGGCACAGGTACAGTGAAGATCGATGCGGCGGCAGTCCTCACAGGCGCTGCGGCAATCAGCCTCGGCGGCATCAATCTGTCGAACGGCACGATCGATTTCAAGGGCGCAGGCGCGGCGACAAAGGCAGTTGTTGTGAATGGTCCCGCATCGTTTACAGCCGGTACATTGAATATGGCCACAACAGCAGCTCGTCAGTTGCAATTGGGCGGCTTGGCCAACACGTTCAGCACGGCGACAACACGTCCCGATTTCAGCACAACAGGCATGGTTAACGTTACATTGTTTGTTCGCGCAACCACACCGGCCGGCGCTCAGACGCTGACAGGCGCTCCGACCGCAACAGTCTGGTACGGTCCGGTTGTGATCGATAACAACAACGCAGGTTCGGCAGATCCCGGTGTCGTCATCACGGGTGGCAACTTCCGCGTGTTGAACGATGTGACATTTGCAAGCACAAAGGTTCGTATCGATAACGTGACACTCTTTATCGGCGGCCAGAATGCTCCGTTCGCAGGCGTTGGTAACTTCACCAACACAAGCGGATACACAGTGACAGGCAATGGTTTCGTTTCAATGAACGGTAACGGTGCAGCGCAGACCGTGTCCGGCGCAGGCGTCTTCGGTAACTTCGAAGTCGACGCTCCGGCAGGTGCAGCGGTTGCCGGTGTGTTCAAGAGCCAGTTCAACCTCACCAACGGTGCAGTCACAGG